>JBGAJI010000073.1:0-16037 GCA_044225035.1 Amaricoccus sp.
TGAAGGAGGCGCTGGATCTGCGCTCCAAATCCGGGATCCACCGCCTGATCACCGCGCTGGAGGAGCGGGGCTTCATCCGCCGCCTCGCCCATCGGGCCCGCGCGATCGAGATCGTGAAGCTGCCCGAGGCGCTCGAGGGCGGTGGCGGCGGCGTCTTCCAGCCCGCCGTGATCGACGGCGGCCGGCCGGAGCGTCCCGCGGCCGCGTTGCATGTCGAGGCGGGATCGATCGAACTGCCGGTCATGGGCCGGATCGCGGCCGGCACGCCGATCGAGGCGATTCAGCAGGTTTCGCGCAACGTCGCCGTGCCCGCCTCGATGCTGGCGAGCAGCGGCCGGCACTACGCCCTGGAGGTGAAAGGCGACTCGATGATCGAGGCCGGGATCAACAGCGGCGACATCGTGGTGATCCAGGAGCAATCGACCGCCAACAACGGCGACATCGTCGTCGCACTGATCGAGGGCGAGGAGGCGACGCTGAAGACCTTCCGCCGCCGGGGCGCGACCATCGCCCTCGAAGCCGCCAATCCGGCCTACGAGACGCGCCTCTACCAGGACCATCAGGTCCGCGTTCAAGGCAAGCTGGTCGGGCTGATCCGCACCTACTGACCGCCGACGCCGATTTCTGACCTTTCGTCGTCGCGTTGGCGCCATCCGTAACGTCGGCGCGTCGGGCGCGGTGAGCTTGGGCCCCCGTTCGGCGATCAAACGTCAGAGCCGGTAGAGCGCCCCGTATTTCCGTTCGAGATAGTCGAGGAGCGCGGCTTCCGACGGCTCATGGCCGCAGGCCTCGGCGATCAGCGCCCGCGGCGCCAGCAGGCGCCCCTTGCGGTGGATATTCTCGCGCAGCCAGTCGATCGCCGGGCGCAATTCGCCCATCGCCAGCAGTTCGTCGAGATCGGGGACCGCGCGGCGCAGCGCGACATGCAGTTCGGCCGAATAGATGTTCCCTAGCGAGTAGGTCGGGAAATAGCCGAAAAGCCCCGCCGACCAATGCACGTCCTGCAGCACGCCGAGCCGCGGCTCTGGCACCTCCAGCCCGAAATCGGCGAGGAACCGGTCGTTCCAGGCCGTTTCGAGATCGCCAACCTCCAGTTCCCCGGCGACCAGCGCCCGCTCGAGATCGAAGCGCAGCATGACATGCAGGTTGTAGTGCACCTCATCCGCCTCGGTGCGGATGAAGCCGGTCTCGACCGCGTTCACCGCGGCGTAAAGCGATTCCGGCATGTCCACGCCGGTCGCGCCGAATTGCGCCCCGAGCGCCAGCGCCAGCCATTCGCAGAACGCCCGGCTCCGGCCGAGCTGGTTCTCGAACAGCCGCGACTGGCTTTCGTGCACCCCCATCGAGGCCGCCATCCCGGCCGGCAGCATCGCCTGATCGGGATCGAGGCCCTGCTCGTAGAGCGCGTGGCCAAGCTCATGCACCGTCGAATAGACGCATTCCCTCGGATCGCCGTCATTGACGCGCGTCGTGATCCGCACATCGCCGTTCGAGCCGGAGGACGAGGGATGCGTCGCAAGGTCGAGCCGGCCCGCGTCCCAATCATAGCCGAAGACGTCGCCGAGCCGCCGGGCGAGCGCGATCTGGCCGGCCCGGGCGAACCCGCCGAGAAACCGCGGCATCCGCCAGCCCGACTCCGCGATACGCGCGCGCAAGCTGGTGAGGCCCGGGCGCAGGCGACCGAAGACCAGCGCCAGCTCCGCGCTGGTCATCCCCGGTTCGAAATCGGCGAGCAGCGCGTCATAGGCGCTCTGGCCCGGTTCGGCCAGACAGGCCGCCTCCGCCCGCTTCAGCGCCACCACCCGGCCGAGGATCGGCGCGAAATCCGCGTAGGTTCCGGTGGCCCGCGCCGCCTGCCACACAGAGAAAGCCTCGGCCGTCACCCGCGCCAGATCGGCGGCCAGCGTCGCGGGCAGCCGCGTGGCGCGGTGATGGATGCGCGCCGCCTCGGCCAGGTTGACCGCCGCCGCGGCGTCCAGATCCGCCGTTGACAGATCCGCGATCCAGGCCGCCATCGCCGGCGACCCGGCGAGCGCGTGCCGAGCAGAGGCGACCGCCGCGTTCTGCTCGGCGCGTTGCGCGGCGCCCTTCGCCGGCATCTGCGTCTCCTGATCCCACATCAGGAGGCCCGAGACCTGGTCAAGCGCGGCGATGCCACGCAGATGGGCCGTCAGTTCGGCATAGGCGGTCGGCCCCGACATCTCAGCCTCCTTCGCGGCCGCGACAGGACCGGGCGTGGCCGACCGACTCCGGCCACCAGACTCTCCCGGAACCCTCTGGAACCGCTCGCCGTTCTTTAGATGCCACGCGCCTTGGCCGCAACCTGCCGTGCCCGAATTATCGCAAAGCGGGCACGTCGACGAAGCACAGGCTCTCCGCCGGCGCGCCTTCGATGGTGCGCACCACCGCCTCGGCCAGACCGCGGCCGGCGGCGCGGAAATCCTCGTGCACCACTTCGATCTCGCGGCGGAAGCGGCGCATGAGGTTGAAGGATTCCTTCACCGCCACGTCGAAGTCGCGACCGATGACAAGGCCCGCGTCCTCCGCCGCCGCGATCGCAGCGATCGCCGCCGATGCGCTGCCGCAGACGAGGCCGTCGGGGCGGCGCCGCGCGGTCATCAGCCGGCCGATCTCGGCGGCGATCGCCTCTGGCGGGCTGTCGATGGTGACGCCGTGCATCGGGACCTCGACCAGGTCCTGCCGCTCGATCGCCTCGACGAAGCCGGCTGTCATGTGCCGGGCGAAGGTGAGGTTCGCCGGCGGCGGCAACAAGGCCAGCCGCTTGCGCCCCCGCGCCGCCAGACGCTCGACCGCGATCCGCGCATAGGCGGCGTTGTCGAAGTCGTAATAGGGATGAACGATATCCATCTCGGTCCGCCCATGGCTGGCGAAGGGAAAGCCGCGGGCATGGAGATAGCGCACCCGCGCGTCCTCCGGCTCGGTCCGCGAAAACACGATGCCGTCCGCCGACCCTGTCTCGACGATATAGCGCACCGGCTCCAGCGGATCACTGCGCCGCCCATAGGGCGTGACGATCAGATGATAGGGCGAACCGGCGAGATATTCGGTGAGGCCGGACACCACATGCGCGGTCAGGCCCAGCACCTCGGTCTCGACCGACAGGATAAGGCTGATGACATTGGTCTTGCCGGTGCGCAGGCGCACCCCGGCGCGGTTCGGCCGATAGCCGATTTGCTTGGCCACCAGCCGCACCCGGTCCTTGGTCGCCTGGCCGATGTCGGGCGCGTCATGCAGCGCGCGCGACACCGTCGTCACCCCGAGGCCGGTGATATAGGCGATGGTCTTCAGCGTCGGGCGCGGACCCGGCTCGGGAAGGGCACCCTGCTCGGCCTTGTCCAATTCTCTCTCCCTGGCAGCCGCCGCGCACCGGCGCCGGCGGAATCCGTGGCGGCGAATCATCGCCTCGGAGATCATCCTCGCCGATTTTACTGCAACGTTACAGTTACTTTTTCACACCATCGGTTTCGCGGAGCCGCCGAGGCGCCCATGTCGCCGCTTACGCGCTCGGAGACCGCGGCCCGCGCCGTTTTTCCTTTTTAATTAGGCATATGTAAACGCGGTTGCTGATCGGGATTGCTGCGTCGCAGGACGAGATCGGCGCGACGGGATTCATCCGTTGCGTTTTTCGATCGTCGCCGGTAGCATACAGCTATAACGATATAGCAAACGGGGAGAGCCTTGATGAGAATCCGGACCTTGACCGCCGCCCTCGCGGCAACCGTCGCGTTGCCCTTCGGCGCGGCCCAGGCGACCGACCTCGAAGTCACCCATTGGTGGACCTCGGGCGGCGAGGCGGCGGCGGTCGCCGAATTCGCCAAGGCTTTCGACGCTACCGGCAACCATTGGGTCGACGGCGCCATCGCCGGCTCGGGCGACACCGCCCGCCCGATCATGGTCAGCCGCATCACCGGTGGCGACCCGATGGGCGCCACCCAGTTCAACCACGGGCGTCAGGCGGAGGAACTGGTCGCCTCGGGCCTGATGCGCGACCTCGATTCGGTGGCCGAGGCCGAGCATTGGAAGGACGTGATCAATCCGCCGACCCTGCTCGATTCCTGCACCCTCGACGGTCATATCTATTGCATCCCGGTGAACATCCATTCCTGGCAGTGGCTGTGGCTCTCGAACCAGGCCTTCGCCGACGCCGGCGTACCCGTGCCGACGAGCTGGACGGAATTCGTCGCCGCCGCGCCGGCGCTGCGGAAGGCCGGCAAGGTGGCGCTCGCCGTCGGCCAGCAGCCCTGGCAGATGTCGGGCGTCTTCAACCAGCTGCTGCTCGGCCTCGGCGGCAAGGACCTCTATCTCGCGGTCTATGACAAGAAGGACGCCGACGTGGCCGGCGGCCCCGACGTGGCGAAGGTCTTCAGCGCCCTCGGCGACGCGCGCACCCTCTCTAAGGGCTCGAACGTCCAGAACTGGAACGAGGCCACCGCGATGGTGATCTCGGGCAAGGCCGGCGGTCAGATCATGGGCGACTGGGCGCAGGGCGAGTTCCAGGTCGCGGGCAAGACGGCCGGCACCGACTATACCTGCCTGCCCGGCCTCGGCGAGGCGCAGTTCATCACCACCGGCGGCGACGCCTTCTACTTCCCGAAGCTCGAAGACGCCGACAAGTCCAAGGCGCAGGAAGTGCTGGCCGAGGTCATGTTGTCACCGGAGACGCAGGTCGCCTTCAACCTCAAGAAGGGCTCGCTGCCGGTGCGCGGCGACATCGACCTGTCGGCGGCCAACGACTGCATGAAGAAGGGCCTCGAAATCCTCAAAGCCGGCAACGTGCTGAAGAGCACCGACGAGCTCATCAGCCCCGACACCACCACCCAGCTCAACGACCTGATGAGCGAGTTCTTCTCGAGCGCCATGACCCCGGAAGAGGCGCAGACCCGCTTCGCGGCCCTGATCGAGAGCGCCGACTGACGCCGCGCGCCGCCGGCCCCCACCGCGGGGCCGGCCCTTTCCGAAAAAAATGGGGGGTTCACGCCATGCCGCAACAGCGGCCGGTCCGGGTTTTCAGAAATCTGAGCGCGAAGATCGCCTCGATCCCGATGGTGTTGACGGCGGTCTGCGTCTTCCTCGGCGGCACCCTCTGGACCGTCGTCTATTCCTTCACCAACTCCAAGCTGTTGCCCCGTCTCGATTTCGTCGGGCTCAATCAATACCGCCGCCTCTGGTCGACGCCCCGCTGGATCGTCTCGATCGAGAATCTCGCCTTCTACGCGGTCCTGACGCTGATCTTCTCCTTCGTGATCGGCTTCGTTCTCGCCGCGCTGCTCGACCAGAAGATCCGCTTCGAGAATACTTTCCGCTCGATCTTCCTCTATCCCTTCGCTCTGTCCTTCATCGTCACCGGCCTCGTCTGGCAATGGGTGCTGAACCCCGATTTCGGCATCCAGAGCGTGATCCGCGGCCTCGGCTGGACGAGCTTCACCTTCGATCCGCTCTACAACGCCGATCTCGTGATGTACGGCATCGTGCTCGCCGGCCTCTGGCAGGGGACGGGGCTCATCATGTGCCTGATGCTCGCCGGGCTGCGCGGCATCGACGAGGATATCTGGAAGGCCGCCCGCGTCGACGGCATCCCGATGTGGAAGACCTATCTCTTCGTCGTCATCCCGATGATGCGCCCGGTCTTCATCACCACGCTCGTCATCGTCATGTCCGGCATCGTCAAGCTCTACGACCTCGTCGTGGCGATGACCGGCGGTGGCCCCGGCAATGCCTCGGAGGTGCCGGCGAAATACGTCTACGAATTCATGTTCCGCGCCCAGAACCTCGGCCAGGGCTTCGCCGCTTCCACGATGATGCTCGTGACCGTGGCGATCATCATCATCCCCTGGGCCTATCTCGAATTCGGAGGCAAGCGCCGTGGCTGACCAGACCCTTTCCGCCGCGCCCCTCGCCGCCGCGACCCGTGTCGAGCCGCGCGGCACCCGCCCGAAGGCCGCGTTCTCGCGCCGCAACATCATGCTCTACGGTACGCTAATCGTCGTGGCGCTATACTACCTGCTGCCGCTCTATGTGATGGTGGTGACCTCGCTCAAGGGGATGCCGGAGATCCGGCTCGGCAACATCTTCTCGCCGCCGATGGAGGTCACCTTCGAGCCCTGGGTGAAGGCCTGGGCCGAGGCCTGCACCGGCCTCAACTGCGACGGGCTTTCCCGCGGCTTCTGGAACTCGGTCCGCATCACCGTGCCCTCGGTCGTGCTGTCGATCGCCGTCGCCTCGGTCAACGGCTACGCGCTCGCCAACTGGCGCTTCCGGGGCGCGGAGGTTTTCTTTGCCATCCTGATCTTCGGCGCCTTCATCCCCTATCAGGTGATGCTCTATCCCATGGTCATCATGCTGCGCGAGATCGGCCTCTACGGCTCGCTGACCGGCCTCGTCATCGTGCACACGATCTTCGGCATGCCGATCCTGACCCTGCTCTTCCGCAACTATTTCGCCTCCGTTCCGGAGGAGCTCTTCAAGGCCGCCCGCGTCGACGGCGCCGGCTTCTGGGGCATCTATTTCAAGATCATGCTCCCGATGGCGCTGCCGATCTTCGTCGTCGCCATCATCCTGCAAGTCACCGGCATCTGGAACGACTTCCTGTTCGGCGTGGTCTATGCACGTCCCGACACCTATCCGATGACGGTTCAGCTGAACAACATCGTCAATTCGGTGACCGGGGTGAAGGAATACAACATCAACATGGCCGCGACGATCATCACCGGCCTCGTCCCGCTGTTCATCTATTTCGTCTCCGGCAGGCTCTTCGTGCGCGGCATCGCCGCCGGCGCGGTAAAGGGGTGACCATGAACCTGATGACCAACACGCCGAGCGTCGCCGTCCGCGACCTTCGCCTGTCCTACGGCGCGCTCGACATTCTGTCGAAGCTCAATCTCGACATCGCGGAGGGCGAGTTCATCGTGCTGCTCGGACCTTCCGGTTGCGGCAAGTCCACGCTGCTCAACTGCATCGCCGGCCTGCTCGACATCACCGACGGCCAGATCTTCATCAAGGGCAAGAATGTCACCTGGGAGGAGCCGAAGGACCGCGGCATCGGCATGGTCTTCCAGTCCTACGCGCTCTACCCGCAGATGACGGTGCGCGGGAACCTGTCCTTCGGCCTCAGGAACGCCGGCCTTCCCCGCGCCGAGATCGACAAGCGCATCGCCCGCGCCGCCGAGATCCTGCAGATCCAGCCGCTGCTCGACCGCAAGCCCGCCGCCCTTTCCGGCGGCCAGCGCCAGCGCGTGGCCATCGGCCGGGCGCTGGTGCGCGACGTCGACGTCTTCCTCTTCGACGAGCCGCTGTCGAACCTCGACGCCAAGCTCCGTTCCGAGCTGCGCGTCGAGATCAAGCGGCTGCACCAACAGCTTGAGAACACGATGATCTACGTCACCCACGATCAGATCGAGGCCCTGACCCTGGCGGACAGGATCGCGGTGATGCGCGGCGGCTATATCCAGCAGCTGGCCGATCCCAAGACCATCTACAACAAGCCTGCGAACCTGTTCGTCGCCGGCTTCATCGGCTCGCCCGCCATGACGATGCTGAAGGGCGTCGCCGTCGAGGGGCCCGCCGTCCGGCTCGAGGGGGGTGTCACCGTCCCGCTCGCCGGCTATGACGGCGGCCTTCCCGCTCCCGGCCGCGAGGTCGTGCTCGGCATCCGCCCCGAGCATGTCACGGTCCGCGCCAGCGGCGAGGGCATCCCGGCCGTCATCGACATCGACGAGCCGATGGGCTCGGACAGCCTGCTCTGGCTCACCTTCGCCGGCCAGCAGCTCTCGGCCCGTGCCACCGCCGACCACGCCTTCGCCCACGGCCAGCCCGTGACCGTCACCTTCGACATCACCAAGGCCTCGCTCTTCGACCGCGAGACCGAGGCGCGCCTCTGACCATGCTCGACCTCTCAGGCCTCTGGACGCTCTCCGACGAGAGCGGCGAGATCACCGTGCCGATGCGCGTCCCGGGCGACGTCCATTCGGCGCTGTTCGAAGCCGGCGTCATCCCCGACCCGTACCACGGCCGGAACGAATACGCCGTCCGCTGGGTCGCCGACCGCGACTGGACGCTGTCGCGGACGTTCGATGACACCGGCGGCCAGCGATTCTTCGTCGCCGACTGCCTCGACACCATCGCCGACATCCGCCTGAATGGCGCCCTCGTCCACGAGGCCGCCTCCGCTTTCGTCGAACAGATCGCGGCGATCGAAACCCGGCCCGGCGAGAACCGGATCGAGATCCTGTTCCGCTCCGCCACTCGCCGCGCGAACGCCCTCGCGGCGAGGCAGTCTTTCCCCGTCCCCTTCAGCGCCAATAACTGCCCGATCCCGAACGGCAACATGCTGCGCAAGCCACAGTGCGACTTCGGCTGGGACTGGGGCATCGCCCTCGCCCCCATCGCCAGCCTCGGCCGCCTAGGGCTCGTCGGCGCGGAAGGCGACATCGGCGCGCCGCGCATCCAGCAGGAGCACCGGCCGGGCGCGGTCACCGTCACCGTCGCCGCGTCGCTCCTCAGCCTCGCCGACGCGCCCACGCCATGGCGCGTCAGCCTCTGCGGCGTCGAGGTGTCCGGGCGAGACCGCCGCGCCGAGACCGGCGACCGGACGATCCGCGGCAATCTCGAAATCCCCGACCCGGCGCTGTGGTGGCCCGCCGGCCTCGGCCCGCGGACGGTCCACCCCCTCACGATCACCGCCGGGGGCGCCACCCGCACCCTCCCCGTCGCCCTCCGCGACGTCCGCCTCGTCTCCGAACCGGACGAAATCGGCCGGGGCTTCGCGATCCAGGTCAACGGCCGGCCCGTGTTCTGTCGCGGCGCCAACTGGATCCCCGCCGACGCCCTCCCCGGCCGCATCACCGCGGAGAAGACCCGCGCCCTCCTCCAATCCGCGGCGGACGCCAACATGAACATGATCCGGGTCTGGGGCGGCGGCCGCTACGAGCCGTCGAGCTTCTACGAGGCCTGCGACGAACTCGGCCTGCTTGTCTGGCAGGATTTCATGTTCGCCTGCCACCTCTACCCCTGCGACGAGGAATTCCTTCAGGAGGTCGCGGACGAGGTCTACTTCCAGGCGGCCCGCCTCGCCCACCATGTCGCGATCTGGTGCGGCGACAACGAGCTTATCGGCGCCCTCAACTGGTTCGAGGAGTCCCGCGAGAACCGCGACCGCTACCTCGTCGCCTACGATCGTCTGAACCGCGCCATCGAGCAGACCCTGAAGCGCGCGCTGAGGGCGCCGAACTGGTGGCCCTCCAGCCCCTCGCCGGGCCCGATGTCCTTCGGCGACGCCTGGCACGACGACACGAGCGGCGACATGCATTTCTGGTCGGTCTGGCACGAAGGCCGCGACTTCGAGCACTACCGCGACGTAAAGCCCCGCTTCTGCTCGGAATTCGGCTTCCAGTCCTATCCCTCGCTCCCCGTCATCCACACCTTCGCCGAGGAGGCGGACCTCAACATCGCCTCCCCGGTGATGGAGAGCCACCAGAAGAACGCCGGCGGCAACGCCCGCATCGCCGAGACCATGTTCCGCTATTTCCGCTTCCCCAAGGATTTCGCGAATTTCGTCTGGCTCTCGCAGGTCCAGCAGGGCATCGCGATCAAGACCGCCGTCGACTACTGGCGGTCTCTGAAGCCGCGCTGCATGGGCGCGCTCTATTGGCAGTTGAACGACACCTGGCCGGTCGCCTCCTGGTCCTCGCTCGACCACGGCGGCAACTGGAAGCTGCTGCATCACATGGCGAAACGCTTCTTCGCCCCTGTCACCGTCGTCGCCATCCCCGGCGAACAAGGCTTCGCCTTGAGGGCCGTCAACGACACCGCCGCCCCGGTGACCGTGACCGTCGAGGCCTTCGCCGCCGCGATGGACGGCGCGACGCGGCCGCTCGGCACCCTGACCGCCGAGGTCACGCCGGACGCGGCGGCGCTGCTCGGCACCGTCCCCGCGCCGGGCGCCGAGGAAATGCTCGCCTTCCGCTGGCGGGCCTCGAACGGCGCGGCCGGCGGCGACTGCCTGCCCGTCGGCCGCTACAAGGCGCTCGCCCTGCGCGATGCGAAGCCCCGGATCACCACGCGCATCGAAGGCGATAGCCTCGTCGCCAGCGTCTCGGTCGCGGCGCTCGCCCTCTTCGTCACGCTGGAAGCGGACCGCGCCGGGCGCTTCTCGACCAACGCGGTGACGGCCTTCCCCGGCCACGATCCCGAAATCCGCTTCATCCCGGACGAGGGCGATCCCGCCACGGTCCGCCTGACGCTCCGCGACCTCTATTCCAGCTTCACCGCCTGACCCCGGAGACCCCTGCGATGCCCGACTTTTCCTATCAGCTCTACAGCTCGCGCAATTTCCCGCCGCTTTCCGACACGCTGGCGATGGTGTCGCGCGCCGGATACAAATCCGTCGAAGGCTATGGCGCGCTCTATGCCGACGCCGACAAGGTCAAGGAACTGAAGGAAAATCTCGGCGCGAACGGCCTCACCATGCCAACGGGGCATTTCGGGCTCGACATGCTGGAGAAGGACGTGCCGGGCGTGCTCGCGATCGCCGAGGCGCTGGGGATCGAGACCATCTACTGCCCCTATGTCGCGGCGGAGGACCGGCCGACCACCGGCGCCGGCTATGCCGAATTCGGCCGGCGCCTCGCCGCCGCCGGCCAGCCCTATCGCGACGCCGGCCTCGGCTTCGGCTGGCACAATCATGATTTCGAGTTCCAGCCGCTGGCCGACGGCACCCTGCCGCAGGTCGCGATCTTCGAAGGCGCGCCCGATCTCGAATGGGAGGCGGATATCGCCTGGGTCATCAAGGGCGGCGCCGATCCCTTCCACTGGATCGCGGCGCTCGGCGACCGGATCACCTCGGTGCATATCAAGGACATCGCCGCGCCGGGTGAGAACGCGGACGAGGACGGATGGGCGGATGTGGGCCAGGGCACCGTCGACTGGAAACGATTGATGGCGGCGCTCACCAAGACGCCGGTCAAGTATTTCGTCATCGAGCACGACAATCCGAAGGATCACGCGCGCTTCGCCGAGCGTTCGATCGCCCGCGCCAAAACCCTCTGACTCCCTGGAGACCCCCATGACCGGAACGCTCGGCATCGGCATCATCGGCTGCGGCAACATCTCCGCCGCCTATTTCAAGCTCGCGCCGCTCTTCCGCGGCCTGGAGGTGCGCGCTTGCGCCGACACGAACCCGGCGGCGGCCGAGGCCCGCGCCCGCGAGTTCGGCGTCAAGCCGCAGACCGCCGACGCGCTGCTCGGCAATCCCGACATCGATGTCGTCATCAATCTCACCGTGCCGGAGGCGCATTTCACGGTGACGAAGGCCGGTCTCGAAGCCGGCAAGCACGTCTATTCCGAAAAGCCGCTGGTGCTCGGCATCGAGCAGGGGCTGGAACTGCGCGCGATCGCGGAAAGGGTCGGCAAGCGGGTCTGCTGCGCGCCCGACACCTTCCTCGGCGGCGCGCACCAGCGGGCCCGCGCGCTGATCGACGAGGGCGCGGTCGGCACCATCACCTCCGGCACCGCCCATGTGATGAGCCACGGGATGGAGCATTGGCATCCCAACCCGGACTTCTTCTTCCTGCCGGGCGGCGGGCCGATCCTCGACCTCGGCCCCTATTACATCGCCGATCTCGTCAATCTCATCGGCCCGGTGAAGCGGGTCGCCGCCCTGTCCTCCTCGGCGACCCCGACCCGGGTCATCACGACCGAGGGTCCACGCAAGGGCGAGGAGATCCCGGTGCGGACGCCGACCAATATCCACGCCCTCCTGCAATTCCATTCCGGCGCGACCGTCACGCTGTCCAGCAGCTGGGACGTCTGGGCGCATCGCCATGGGCCGATCGAACTCTATGGCACCGAGGGATCGCTCTTCGTGCCCGATCCGAACTGGTTCGGCGGCACGGTCGAGATCGCGGGGCGCGACGGCGTGATCGCCGAAGCGAGCCCGTGGGACCATCCGTTCGGAGTGCCGAACGACCATCGGCCGAACGGGGATTTCGCCAACTATCGCACGGCCGGGCTCGCCGACATGGCGCAGGCGATCCTCGAAGGCCGCGACGCCCGCTGCGCCCTCGACCGCGCGCTGCATGGCGTCGATGTGATGAGTGCCATCCTGCGATCGGGCGAGACCGGCGCCTTCGTCGATCTCGGCACCAGCTGCTCGCGCCCGGCGCCCCTCGGGCCCGACGAGGCGCGCGCCCTGCTGGTTTGACCGTCTATCGGGTCGGTGGCAGCATCGGCCCCGAGCCCCTTTGCGCCAGCGTCTTCTTGAAGATGACGAGCGGCAGCAGGAGCGTGGCGACGACCGAGAAGAGCCACACGACGATCGTGGCGATCACCCAGGTGGCGGCCCCGGTGATGGCGAGGCCGCTGGTCAGCCAGGTCGTGACCAGCAGGCCGACGAAGGTGGTGACCAGCGCGATGCCGCCGGTCAGCGCCCGGGCATGGCGAAAGGAGAGCTTGAAGATCAGCGGCCCGAGGATGACCTTCGCCGCCGTGAACACCGCGACCGCGACGAGAAAGCCCGAAAGGCTCAACACCACCCCGGGCAACAGCCAGGCGGCCACGATCAGCCCGACGGCGCTCGCCGCCAGTTCCAACACAGTAAAAGCCAAGAACCGAACCATCGCGCGCCTCCCCGCCGCGCGACCCTACGCATCCCGCCCCGCGCTGGCAAGGCGCGCGCGATCCGTCAGGGCGCGCGCAACGCCCGCGTGTCAGCCAAGGCGATTGCCGTTTGCCGGAGGGGGAGTGAGCTTCGGCGAGACGAGGAGCAAGAGATGATCCGCAACCCGATCCTCAAGGGGTTCAATCCCGACCCGTCGATCTGTCGCGTCGGCGACGACTATTATATCGCCACCTCGACCTTCGAATGGTATCCGGGCGTTCAGATCCACCATTCCCGCGATCTCGTCCGCTGGCACCTCGCCACCCGGCCGCTGACCCGCGCCGCGCAACTCGATCTGCGGGGTGAGCCCGACAGTTGCGGCGTCTGGGCGCCCTGCCTGTCCCATGCCGACGGGCTGTTCTGGCTCATCTATACCGACGTCAAGCGCTTCGACGGCGATTTCAAGGATGCCCATAACTACCTCGTCACCGCGCCCCGGATCACCGGCCCCTGGTCCGATCCGATCTACATGAACTCCTCCGGCTTCGATCCGTCGCTGTTCCATGACGACGACGGCCGGAAATGGTTCGTCAACCAGCAATGGCGGCATGTCCCCGGCGGCCCGGCGCCGCATCCGGCCTTCGACGGCATCCTGCTGCAGGAATACGATCCCGTAGCCCGCCGGCTGACCGGACCCGTCACCAACATCTTCGCCGGCTCGCCGCTCGGCCTCGTCGAGGGGCCGCATCTCTTCCGCCGCGACGGCTGGTACTATCTCACCACGGCCGAGGGCGGCACCGGCTATGACCACGCCGTCACCATGGCCCGGTCGCGCACCCTGACCGGCGCTTATGAGATGCATCCCGAAACGCATCTCCTGACCGCGAGGCACGCGGCCGACGCACCGCTGGCTCGCGCCGGGCACGGCCAGATCGTCGAGACGCAAACGGGCGAAACCTATCACACGCATCTCTGCTCGCGGCCGCTGCCCGGCACGCGGCGGAGCCCGCTCGGCCGCGAGACGGCGATCCAGAAATGCGTCTGGCGCGACGGCTGGCTCTATCTCGAACAGGGCGGCCTCGTCCCTGCGGTCGAGGTGCCCGCCCCCGCCGGCGCGCCGGAGCCGGAGCCGGATCGCCCAACCGAGTACCGCTTCGACACCCCCGCCCTCCCGGCGGATTTCCAGTGGTTGCGCACCCCCTACCCCGAGCGGCTCTTCACCCTGACCGGCGACGCGCTGCGCCTGCACGGCCGCGAATCGGTCGGCGGCTGGTTCGAACAGGCGCTGGTCGCGCGGCGACAGGAGCACCACGCCTATCGCGCCGAGACGCGGCTCGCCGCCTTCGCGCCCGAGAGCTACCAGCAGGCGGCCGGGCTCGCGACCTACTACAACCGCCACAAGTTCCACTTCCTCGCCGTCACCCACGACGCCGACGCGGGCCGCGCGCTGATGATCCTGTCCTGTCCCGGCGACTGGCCCGACGGACGCCTGAGCTTTCCGCTCGCGCGGCCGATCCCGCTGCCGGAAGGGCCCGTCGAACTCGCCGTCGAGGTGACGGGCGCGACGCAGCGCTTCCACTGGCGGGCCGGCGGCGCATGGCAGGCGGCGGGGCCGGAGCTCGACGCCGGGGTGCTGTCGGACGAGGGCGGACGGGGCGAACACGGCTCCTTCACCGGCACCTTCGTCGGCATGCTCGCCTTCGACATCTCGGGGCGCGGCCTGCCGGCGGATTTCACCCATTTCGCCTATCGTCCGCTCTGATGCGGCGCCGCGCCTTCCTCGGCCTGCTCGCCGCCGGCGCCGGCTTGGCACCCGTGGTCCGCGCCGCCGACCTCGGGGCGCTCGTCGCACGGATGACCCTGGAGGAAAAGCTCGGCCAGCTGACCATGCTCTCGGCCGATTACGCGGTAACCGGACCGACCGTGGCCGGCGACGTCGCGGGCGAGTTGCGCGCCGGCCGGGTGGGGAGCCTGTTCAATCTCTGGGGTCGCGACGCGGTGCGCGCGGCGCAGGAGGTCGCGGTCGGGAAGACGCGCCTCGGGATCCCGCTGTTCTTCGGGCTCGACATCCTGCACGGCTTTCGCACCATCTTCCCGATCCCGCTGGCGGAGGCCGCCGCCTTCGATCCCGCGCTCTGGGAGGAAACCGCCCGCGCGGCGGCGGTCGAGGCGGTGGCGGCCGGCGTCGACCTCACCTTCGCGCCGATGATCGACGTCGCGCGCGACCCGCGCTGGGGCAGGATCGCGGAAGGCCCGGGCGAGGACCCCTACGTTGCCAGCCTCTTCGCCGCGGCCAAGGTGCGCGGCTTTCAGGGCGCCGGCCTCGCCGCCACGCCAAAGCATTTCGCCGCCTATGGCGCCAGCGCCGCCGGCCGCGACTACGCCGCGGTCGATATGTCGGACCGGGCGCTGGCCGAGATCTACCTGCCGCCGTTCCGCGCGGCCGTCGAGGCCGGGGCCATGGCGCTGATGCCCGCCTTCACCGACCTCGCCGGGGTGCCGATGACCGCGAACCGCGCGCTCCTGACCGAGACGCTGCGCGGCGACTGGGGCTTCGACGGCGTGGTGATCAGCGACTACAACGCCATCGCCGAGCTCATGCGGCACGGCGTCGCCGCCGATCTGGCGGAGGCGGCCGCCCTCGCGCTGCGCGCGGGGGTGGATATCGACATGATGTCGCGCGCCTATCGCGACGGCCTGCCGGCGGCGCTCGACCGCGGCCTCGCGACGATGGCCGAGATCGACATCGCCGTCGCCCGCGTACTGACCCTGAAGGCGCGGCTCGGCCTCTTCCACGATCCGTTCCGCCGGACCGGGCCGGCGTCGCCCGCTCCGCCACCGCGCGCCCTTGCCCGCGCCGCCGCCGTCCGCGGGCTCACGCTGCTCACCAACCGGGCCGACGCGCTGCCGATCGAGACGCCGCCGGCCCGCGTCGCGCTGATCGGCCCGCTCGCCGAGGCGGCCGCCGACATGCTCGGCCCCTGGGCCGGCGCCGGCCGCCCAGACGAGACGGCGACGCTGCCGCGCGCGCTGCGCGACGCCTGGCCCGGGGTGGAGATCGACCATGTGCCGGCCGTGCCGATCACCGGCGGCGACCCGGCGACGATCGAGGCCGGGCTGGCCGCCGCCGTCGCCGCCGCGGCCCGCGCCGACCGCGTCCTGCTCTGCCTCGGCGAGGCCGCTTCGATGAGCGGCGAGGCGGCGAGCCGCGCCATCCTGTCGCTGCCCGGCCAGCAGCGGGCGCTGGCCGACGCCGTGCTCGCCACCGGCAAACCCGTTGTGCTGCTGCTCTTCTCGGGCCGCCCGCTGATCGTCGGCGATCTCTTCGAACGCGCCGCCGCCAGCGTCGCCTGCTGGTTCCCAGGGAGCGAGGCGGGACCGGCGATCGCCGACGTGCTGACCGGCCGCGTGGCACCCACCGGCC
>JBGAJI010000074.1:0-15990 GCA_044225035.1 Amaricoccus sp.
AAAGCGCGACGATCCCGCCCTCGCCGACCGGCCGGTGATCGTCGGCGGCGGCAAGCGCGGCGTTGTCTCCACCGCCTGCTACATCGCCCGGCTGAGCGGTGTGAAATCGGCGATGCCGATGTTCAAGGCGCTGCGCCTTTGCCCGGAGGCGGTGGTCGTGCGTCCGCGCATGGACCACTACGTCGCCGTCAGCCACCAGATCCGCGCGATGATGCTGGACCTGACGCCGCTGGTCGAGCCACTGTCGCTCGATGAGGCGTTCCTCGACCTTTCCGGCACCGAGCGGCTGCACGGCGCCCCGCCCTCGCACACGCTGGCGCGGCTGCAAGCGCGGATCGAAGGTGAGCTCGGCCTGACGGTCTCGATCGGCCTCTCGCACAACAAGTTTCTCGCCAAGATCGCCTCCGAGCAGGACAAGCCGCGCGGCTTCTGCCTGATCGGCCGGGCCGAAACGGCGGATTTTCTCGCGGCGCAGCCGGCGCGGCTGATCTGGGGCGTCGGCGCGGCCACGGCCTCGAGCCTCGAGGCCGAAGGGATTCGCACCCTCGGCGACATCCGCGCCCGGGATCGCGCGCAGCTGATCCGCCGCTTCGGCGCGCAGGGCGACCGGCTCTGGCGGCTCGCACAAGGCGAGGATGCCCGGCCGGTCAGCCCGGATCGCGCCATGAAGTCGATCAGCCGCGAAACCACCTTCGACGAGGATGTCGGCGACCCGGCGGTGCTGCGGCGGCAGCTCTGGGCGCTCTGCGAACAGCTTTCGGCCCGCGCGAAGGCCAAGGATCTCGGCGGCGCGGTGGTCACATTGAAGCTTCGGCGCGCCGATTTCCGCATCCTGACCCGGCGCCAGACGCTCGATGCAGCGACGCAAATGGCGGATCGTCTTTATCGCACCGCACGCCCCATGCTCGACCGGGACGTGCATTTAGGTCCCTTCCGGTTGATAGGGATCGGTCTTCAAAATCTGATTCCGAGTGAGTCGGCCGATTCTGGGACCGATCTTCTCGATACCGCGGCGCAAAAACGCCTCGCCGTCGAGCGCGCGCGGGATCAGATCCGGGCGCGATTTGGCCCGGAATCCATCCTTTTGGGCCGATCCCTGCCCTGACGCCGGATCCCGTTGGTTCGCTTCGAACATTTTTTGAGCATTTGCCCGCCGGAAACGAATATTCTCGACCTAAATGCGACTCACCCGTTGACTATGCTGCGTCGCGGCATAAACTTAGTCCTGTGATGCGTTGCATCATACACGCCCTACGGGCGTTTCCTCCCTAAACTTGGGCCGTGCCGTGTGCACGGCCTCTTTTTTTGGGGAATCCGAAATCCGGGCGGCGGCCCCGGGTTTGACTCAGCCTCTTCCGCGGCGCTACGCATCGGGTTCGGAAGAGCAACATCCCCGGTGGGATGCCCGGACTTCAAATCCGGTGGGGGGCGTCGGACGTCTCCGGTGGGTTCGACTCCTTCCTCTTCCGCCACTCCGGTCAGGTCACGATCAGCCGCGGCTCCCCGCCCGCTTCGGCCATCTCGCCGATCACCGCCGCGGCGTCGAACCCGTGGCGGGCGAAAGTCCCCAGCACCGCGTCCACCGCCTCGGGCGCGCAGGCGACGAGCAGGCCGCCGCTGGTCTGCGGGTCGGTCAGCAGCGCCTTGTCCTCGGCCGCGAACCCGTCTGGCAAAGCCACCTCCGCGCCATAGCTCGCCCAGTTGCGGCCGCTCGCCCCGGTGACGAAGCCGCGGGCCGCGAGGTCGCGCACCCCGGGCAGAAGCGGCGCGGCGGCCCAGTCGAGCCGCGCGTCGCAGCCGGAGCCGCGCGCCATCTCCAGCGCGTGGCCGGCCAAGGCGAATCCGGTGACGTCGGTCATCGCATGCACACCCTCGAGCGCGGCGAGATCCGGCCCCGGCGTATTCAGCCGCGTCGTCGTCGCGATCATCCGCGCATAGCCCTCGGCGTCGAGCGCGCCTTTCTTCAGCGCCGCCGACATCACCCCGACCCCGAGCGGCTTGCCGAGCACCAGCCGGTCCCCGGGCCGCGCCGCCGCGTTGCGCCGGACCCGGTCGGGGTGCACGAGGCCGAGGGCGACGAGGCCATAGATCGCCTCGACCGAATCGATCGTATGCCCGCCCGCCACCGGGATCCCGGCGTCGTGGCAGGCGGCGGCCCCGCCGGCGAGGATCGCGCCGATCGTCTCGGGCGACAGGACATTGACGGGCATGCCGACGATGGCCAGCGCCATGATCGGCGTGCCGCCCATCGCATAGACGTCGCTGATCGCGTTGGTCGCGGCGATCCGTCCGAAATCCGTCGGGTCGTCGACGATCGGCATGAAGAAATCGGTGGTGGCGACCAGCGCCTGACCGTCGTTCAGCTGCCAGACCGCCGCGTCGTCCGAGGTCTCGATCCCGACCAGCAGCTGCTCTGGCACCGGCATCGCCGGCGCCCCGCGCAGGATCCGCGACAGGACGCCGGGCGCGATCTTGCAGCCGCAGCCACCGCCATGCGACAGCGAGGTCAGGCGCGGCTCCGCCGGCTTTGCGCGCGTCTCGGTGGCGGTCATGCCGTTTCCCCGCTATTCGGCCGCGACTTGCCGGGCGGTCGGGCCCAGCGCGGCGAGGCCCTTGATCGCCTTGGCGATCATTGCCCGGACTTCCTCGAAATCCGGGCCGCGCACCACGCGCGCCTCGTCCATGTAGATACCGCGGTCGATCTCGATCTGCAGGGCCTGCGTCCCCTGCGCCGGCCGGCCATAGGTCTGGGTGATATAGCCGCCGGCGAAGGGCGCGTTGCGCGCGACGATGAAACCGGCGGCGGTGAAGATATCGGTCGCCGCGTCGATCAGCCAGCGGTCGCAGGCCACGCCGAAACGGTCGCCGAGCACGATGTTCGGCCGCCGCCCCCAGGGCCCACCCGTCGAGATCAGCGCGTCGCGCGGCATCGAGTGGCAGTCGAACAGCAGCGCCATCCCGAAAGCCGCGCGGCTCTCGGCGATCAGCGCGCGCAGCCGCTCGTGATAGGGATACCAATATTGGCTGAGCCGCCGCTGCGCCTCGGCCAGCGGCAGCTTGCCCTGCATGATCGGACGCCCCTCCGCCACCACGCGCGGAATCACCCCGAGGCCGGCGGCGATTCGCGGATTGAGAAAGCGGCGCGACGCACCGGAAATCAGCGCCGGGTCGAGATCGTCGGGCGCGCGATTGAGGTCGACGCAGGCGCGCGGCACGTTGGCGGCGAGCAGCGGCGCCCCCCGCCGCGGCGCGGCCAGGAAAAGCTCGTCCACGAAGGCATCCTCGGACGACCTGATCTGCGCCGGGACCAGCAAGGTGACCCCGCGGAAGGCGCCGGCGTAGTCCGCCCCGCTGTGCGGCGAATTGAAGACAGCGCACGAGTCGCGCGCCTCGGGCTGATAGAGCTGGAAAACCGGATCGATCATTCCTGTCCTCGGCGCGGGTTCGCTCTCCTTATATAGATGCGCGCGGGCCATTGGGGAAATCCCTTGAACCCCGCCGCGGCATCCCTTATGGACACCGCACGAAGCGGGTGCCTCCCGGGCACCGGCTTATCAAGGGCGTATAGCTCAGCGGGAGAGCACTTCGTTGACATCGAAGGGGTCACAGGTTCAATCCCTGTTACGCCCACCATTTCCCCCCAACGGGGCCGGCTCCGGACGGAGCATTGTGAAACCAGGCGCGGGAGAGGATCCGCGCGCCGCGAGACAAGGAGAGAGGCCATGAAGGTCGTGAATTCGCTTCGCTCCCTCAAGCTGCGCCACCGCGACTGCCGCGTGGTGCGCCGCAAGGGGCGCGTTTACGTGATCAACAAGACCCAGCGCCGGTTCAAGGCCCGCCAGGGCTGAGCGTCGGGCGTAGCCCGGCAAGAGCGAAATTTCGAAGCCGCGCCCTTCGGCGCGGTTTTTCTTTTTCAATCCATTGCGTTCCGGACCATTTTGACCGACGCGCCGCCGCCGCGGAACCAAAGACCGGCCCGCCCGTTATTGCCGTGATCCAGCGACACACGACGATACTTGCGTCACGGTGATCGCGGAGCGACAACATATCTGTTTCCAAAGGGGAGGAGCGCGCGTGCTCATTCGTGCCGGTTTCGAAATCACCGTTCAGATCGACGCGGAGGTGCCGATGCTCTGCGCCCTGTCGCCGCGTCCCGACCTCATCAGCCCGGTCCTCGGCGATGGAAACGTCCATACGCCGGCCAACGGCTTTCTCGACACCTATATCGACAATTTCGGCAACCAGGTAACCCGCCTGGACGCGCAACCGGGCTTGCTGACTTTGGTTTCCGACTTCGTCGCGCGGGACAATGGTCAGCCCGACCCGGTCGTGCCCGACGCGGCCCAGCATCCGATCGCAGAACTTCCCGACGACGTGCTCCGCTTTCTCGTGGCGAGCCGGTTCTGCGAATCCGACCTGCTCTCCGACGAGGCCTGGTCGCGTTTCGGTCATATCGAGGGCGGCTGGGCGCGGGTGCAGGCGGTTTGCGACTTTGTGCACAACCATATCACCTTCGGCTATGGCTATGGCCGGCCGACCAAGACGGCGCTCGACGCGTTCCGCGAACGCAACGGCGTCTGCCGCGACTTCGCGCATCTCTCGATCGCGCTCTGCCGCGCGTTGAACATCCCGGCCCGCTATGCGAGCGGCTATCTCGGCGACATCGGCGTGCCCTACAATCCCGACCCGATGGATTTCTGCGCCTGGTTCGAGGTCTATCTCGGCGGACGCTGGTACACGTTCGACGCCCGCTACAACACGCCGCGCATCGGGCGGATCCTGATGGTGCGCGGCCTCGACGCGGCGGACGTCTCGATGATCACCACCTACGGCCAGCATCGGATCGAGAAGTTCGAAGTCTGGTGCGTCGAACTGCCCGAGACGCAGAAGCTGTCGGAGATCACGCTGCGCACGCCGCAAGTGCTCTTACAGAGTTTCGCCGCCGCCTGAAGGGAAGAGCCGTAGGGCCCCGGCCTCAATCCCAGTGACGCGCCTTCAGATCGAAATCATCGGTCTGGGCGCGGATCACGCAGAAGCGCTGTCCCGTCGGCGCTTCCATCACCACCCAGGTCTTGATCGCAGCCACCTTTTTCGCGCCGAGCGCCTCCAGACGCGCGACCTCGGCGGGAATATCGTCGCTTTCGATGTCGAGATGCACACGGCTCGGGTGATCGACCTTCTGCACTTCGACCTGCAGCCCGGACTGCGGTTCGAGAGAGACATAGTTCGCGTCATCGCCTCTTCGCATGCCGGTCCCGAGCACCGCCGCCCAGAAACCCGCCGCGCCATCGAGATCGCCGGTCTGGCAATCGATGCAAAAACCGGCCAGCCTGCTTCTGTGCGCCATGGTCTCGCTCCCCCTTGATCAGACGGCTTCCGTCGGTGTGAAGGTGCCGTCGTCGTTTGGACGCATCTCGACGAAACGGTCATGAAAGCCGCGCAGCGTCTGGCGATGCCCGATGGAGACGAGCGTCGCGTCGGGCAGCCGCTCGCGCAGGACCTGATAGACCTTCTCCTCCATCGGCTCGTCGAGCGCGGCGGTCGCCTCGTCGAGGAACAGCCAGTCAGGTTTCTTCAGCAAGGCGCGCACGATCGCCACCCGTTGCTGCTCGCCGCCCGACAGCGCCTGCGCCCAATGGGCGGTCTCGTCGAGACGCGGCAGCAGGTGGCCGAGGCCCATGGATTTCATCGCCTCGGCGATCTCGGCGTCGCCGAAGGCATCCGCCTCCGCCGGATAGGTGAGCGCCGCGCGCAGCGTGCCGAGCGGGATATAGGGCCGCTGCGGCAACAACATGAGCTCCTTGCCCTCGGGCACCTCGACCCCGCCCTTGCCGAACGGCCAGATGCCGGCGATGGCGCGGAACAGCGTCGACTTGCCCGAGCCCGAGGCGCCGGTCACCAGCGCGGTCTCACCGGGCTGAAAGCGCAGCGCATCGATCCGGGCGATCTCCTTGCCGCCGGGCAGCGCGAGGGTCAGGTCCTTCACCTCGACATCGGTGTCCGCCACGGCCTTGTGGGCGATGGGGCGCGCCGCGCCGGCCAGATCGCTCGCCTCCGCCATCGCGGCGCGAAAGCCGTTGACGCGGTTGACCGCCGCCTTGTAGGCGGCCAGCGTTTCGTAGAGGTCGAGAAAGACGGTGAAGCCCCCCTGCACCCGGCTGAAGGCGCCGGCCGTCTGCTGCAGCCCGCCGAGGCTGCCGACCCCGGCGAAATAGGCGGGCGCCACCAGCACATAGGGCAGGACGTCCGTCATCTGGCCGATGCTGAAGGTAAAGATGCGAAAGTCGCGCGTGGTTCGCACGAGGCTGAGCGTCGCGTCGACCTGCTGATCGTATTTGCGAAACAGCGACGCCCGCTCGGCGCCCTTGCCGTCGAGCAGCGCCACCTGCTCGCTATATTCGCGCAAGCGCGCCATGCCGAAGCGGAAATCCGCCTCGGTCCGCTCCTTGTGAAAATTCTTGCGGATCAGCGGCCGGCCGATCAGATGGCCGACCACCGTGGCAAAAACCGCGTAGGCGAGGCAGACCCAGACGAGAAAGCCCGGCACCGAGGTCAGCCAGACGATGAACCCGTGCCCCTGCCCCTCCGCCACCGTGAACAGCGTCGACAATCCCCAGAGCAGTTGAATGAAAGCGGCGAGCGTCAGGAAGGTGGAGAACAGGCTAGAGGCGATGGAATAGGTGCTGGTGACATAGGTGCGAATGTCTTCGGAGATACGCTGGTCCGGGTTGTCGGCCCGCTCGCCCAGGAACTGGATCCGATAGTGGCGATCGTCGCGCAACCAGTCGCTGACATATTCCCGCGACATGTGCCGCCGCCAGCGGATCAGCATGTACTGGCCGAAGAGATATTCCGTGACGGCGAACACCACCCAGTTTCCCGCCAGGAACAGGAAGGTGGTGACCAGCAGCCAGAACGCCGCCTCGTCCATGTTCTGGAAACTGTCGAACAGCGCCCCCTGCCATTCGTTGAACAGGATGAGCAGGTAGGTCTGGACGAAATTGATCAGGATGATGCCGATCAGAAAGCCGCGGCCGATGCCGCCCTCGGTCAGGCGAAACGGCAGATGCGCCAGCTTGCCGGGGTCGCGGCTGGTGAAATAGCTCTCCGACAGGCCGATCGTCTCGCCGATCACCGGCAGGCGCGCGATCAAGAGCACGACGGTTGCCAGGATGGCGAAGGCGAGTGCCAGGAACGGCTGCGGCTCCAGCGTCTGCGTCCATCCGGGCGCCCAGGCCGGAAGGCCGCCATGGCCGAAGACGATGAAGCCCAGGGCGAAGGCGCCGAAGGTGATGGCGTAGCCCGCGATGAACATGCGCAGAAAGACGAAGATCCGCGCCGCGAGGAAGGTGACCACCACCATCAGCACGCCCGCGGCGATCACATAGACCGGCACAGCGTCGGGGTTGGAAAGGTGGGTCCATCCCATGCCGGCGGTCAGAGCGGCGACGAGGGCGCTCAGAAGGATCATGCGGGCCTCTTTCTCGCAGCGCCGAAAAGGAACCGAGATCCCGCCGGCCGGTACCGGCAAAGTCATAAGCGACCCCGGCCGGCCTGTCACCTGCCGCGCCGGTCACGTCGCGGTCAGGCTCGGCGTCAGCGATAGATGAGGACCGGCAGCTTCGAATGAGTCAGAACCTTGGTCGTCGTGCTGCCGAGCAGGACGGCTGCGATGCCGCTCCGGCCGTGCGAGGCCATGGCGATGAGGTCGCAGTCCCGGGCCAGCGCCGTCGAGACTATGGTCTCGTAGGGCAGATCGCCGGTCTCGAACAGGCCCCCGACCTCGACGCCGAGCGCCTTGGCCTTGTCCGTCGCGGCGGCCAGCACCTTGCGCGCAGCGGCGGCGGCCTGCGCCTCGAGATCGGCGCGCCCGGCCTCGGCCCACTGGTCGGAATCGAGACCGACGGCGTAGACCGGCTCCAGCACCATGAGGAAGGTCACCCGCGCACCGAGCGTCTTCGCGAGTTCCAGCGTCTTGTCCACCGCCTGCGTCGCAAGTTCCGAACCGTCGGTCGGAATCAGGATATGCTTGTACATGCGACGCCTCCGGCTGTTGAAGCCCCACCCTACAGCCCATCCCGGCCGCCGTCGCTTGATCTCGGACAAACGCGCAAGGAAAAAGGCGACCCGCTGTCGCGAGCCGCCTTCGGTCTGGGCCGGGTGGAAAGGTCAGGCGGTGGCTTCGGCCGTGCCTTCGATCGCGGCCTTGCCGGCGATCTCGATCTTGCGCGGCTTCAGCGCCTCGGGCACCTCGCGGACAAGGTCGATATGCAGGAGGCCGTTCTCGGTCACCGCGTCCTTGGCGCGCACATGGTCGGCCAGCTGGAACCGGCGCTCGAAGGCGCGCGTCGCGATGCCGCGATGCAGGAAGTTCGGCTTCACCTCGGACTCGGCCTTGCGGCCGGTCACGACCAGCTGCCCGTCGCGGGCTTCGATGCCGAGCTCGTCCTCGGCGAAACCGGCGACCGCGATCGTGATGCGGTAGGTGTTCTCGCCGGTCTTCTCGATATTGTAGGGCGGATAGGTGGTCTGGCTCACGTCGGCCGAGGCCACCTGCTCCAGGATGTTCGCGAGCCGGTCGAAGCCGACGGTTGAACGATAAAGCGGAGCGAGGTCAAAGTGGCGCATGGGTTGCATCCTCCATCAGAAGCGACACGTGTTTCGGGCCCTCCGTCACGGACCGGCCCTCTGGTATTCCCGGCCCTGGATCGGCGCCGGATGATGGAGATCTAGGAAGCGGCTCGCGCCGTTCAAGCGCTCACGCGGTCGATTCGAGCGTGGCCACCGGCGGCATCGGCACGCCCAGACGCTCCGCGTGCTTCGCAATCCGCGCCCAGTCCGCCTCGGCCACCGGCACCCCGGCCTCCAGCGCCGCGCGGCGCTTGCGCGCCGCGCTGTCGCCGGGGACGCGGACCGCGCCCTTGTTCCAGGGCGCCGGTGGGTTGGTCCGGCAGGCGTCGGCCAGCCAGTCCGCCTGTTCGGTGAAAGCGTCGCGCCCGGCGAAGAAGGCGGGATCGATCACCTGGATGAAGGCGCTCTGCGCCAGCGGCCCCGGCGCCGCGGTATTGGCGCGCCCCTTGCCCGACAGGCCCTGGCCCAACAGGTCAACCATCAGCGCGAGGCCATAGCCCTTGTGCCCCTTCAGCGCGCCGCCGAGCGGCATCATCGAACCGCCGCGCTCGGTGATCTCGCGCGGGTCGTCGGTCGGCTCACCCTCGGCGGTCAGGCCCCAGGCTTCGGGGTATTTCTCGCCACGCTTGGCGAGGAGCTGGGTCATGGTGGTGGTGGTGATCGAGGTGGAAACGTCGATCAGGAACGGGTCGCCCGAGGTGGGGAAGCCCATGGCCAGCGGGTTCGGCGTCAGCACCGGCCGCGTCCCGCCATAGGGCGCCACCCGGGCCGCGGCGGGATTGGAGGCCGAAATCTGCGCGATCAGCCCGCGCTCGGTCACCTTGCGCAGATAGGCGGACAGCGCGCAGGTGTGGTGGCAGTTGCGGATCGCCGCCGCGACGATCCCGAAATCGGCGACGCGCTCGCAGGCCTGGTCGAGCGCCCGCGTCAGCAGCCAGGCCCCCGGCAGCAGGCATCCGTCCCAGACGAAGGCCGCGCCCCTGTCGGCGACCACCTCGTAGGAGCCGGCGCCGTTGAGCGCGCCCTCCGCCAGCTGCTCGATATACCAGTGCATCAGCTGCAGGCCGTGGGTTTCATGGCCGATCATGTCGCCTTCGACCAGCACCTCGGCGGTGACCGAGGCCTTGTCCGCCTCCATCCCGGCGCGGGCGAGCAGGTTGGCGGCGAAGTCGACGAGCGTGGCGCGATCGATCAGGGGCATAAGCCTCTCCTTCTATGGACGCGGCGGACCGGGCCGCCTCAGTTCACGGGCGTCAGCAGCGGTTGGCCCGCGTAGAAGGCCGCCAGATTGTCGAGCGTCATCCGCGCCATCCGGTCGCGGGTCTCGATCGTGCCGCTGGCATGGTGCGGATAAAGCACGACGTTTTCGAGATCGGCGAAGGCCGGGTCGGGATTGGGCTCGTTCAGATAGACGTCGAGGCCGGCGGTGGCGATCACGCCGTTCCGCAGCGCCTCGATCAGCGCCGGCTCGTCGACGACGCTCCCGCGAGAGACATTGACCAGCGTTCCCTCCGCCCCGAGCGCGGCCAGCACCGGCGCCGAGATCAGCGCCTCGGTTCCCGCGCCACCCGGCGTCGCCACCAGCAGCACATCGGACCAGTCGGCGAGCGCGACGAGATCGTCGAAGAATGGATAGCCGACACTCGGCTTCCGCCGCCGGCCGAAATAGGCGATCTCCATGCCCAATGCCTCGCAGCGCCGCGCGATCGCCATGCCGATATTCCCGAGCCCGACGATGCCGGCCCTCTTGTCCACGATCGACGGCGTCAGCGGCAGCATCCCGCGCCGCCCCCATTCCCCGGACCGGACATAGGCGTCGCCCGCCAGCAACCGACGCCGCGCCGCCATCATCAGGAGCACGGCCATATTGGCGACCTCGTCGACCAGCGCGTCCGAGGTGTTGGTCAGGGTGATACCGCGCCGGGTCATTTCCGCGACGTCCATCTGATCGTATCCGGCCGAGGAACAGGCGGCGAGGCGCAGCGCCGGCAGCCGGTCGAGCAAGGCCTTGTCGACCGTCACATGGCCGTTCACCACCATCGCCGCGCAGACCGGCCCGGCCTTCGCCAGCACCGCCTCGCGGCTCGCCGCGTCCTTGGCGAGATCGAGGCGATGCAGGGTGTACGTTTCCTCCAGCACCGGCATGTGACCCGGAATCAACGGATAGGCGACGAGGACATCGGGCTTCATGCCGGCACCGTCGTCTTGGCGAGCCCGCGCCCGACCCGCGACGCGGCGGTCGCGAAGCCACGCTTTCCCATGACTGAAAGCACGTCCAACCCTCCCCTTGGTCAGCGAAGATCGGCCCCGGCCGTCCCCGCTCCTATTCGTTGACCGGCGGCGCCGCGCATTCGGCCAGTTCGCCGCGCGAGCCAGATGCGAATCACGGTCACTCAAGTAATATATTAGTACATCTATTTCGAGAGTGGAAGCCTTTCCGTGCGGCCTCGTACCGCCCGCTTCGCCTTGACCCGTCTACTCCCGGCGCAATACGCTGCGGGACGGATCAGCGCCGTCGGACAAGTCCGCTGGCCTCAGCGCGTTTCGGCTCGCAGCGCGGCGCGCAGGGCGGCCATCTTGGGCGCCGCCGGCAGGACCAGTGCCACGCCCGAGTGCCCCGGCCGGCGGGTCATCGCCGAGACGACGGCGACGAGGCGGGTGCGGCCATCGACCTCGGCGAAGACCGGCGCGCCCGAGGCGCCCCAGTTGATCCCGCACCCGAGCACCACCAGGTCGCCGCTGGTATAGGACGGGCAAGGTCCGGCGATCGAGGGCACATAGGCCCGGTCCTTGGAATAGGAGACAATGCGCAAAGGCGCGCCGTCGCGCAGGCGGCCCACCGGGAACGGCTCGGCGCTGCCCTCCTCCACCGGCGCGGCGAGTTCGAGCAGGGCGATATCCTCCGCGACATTGCCGAGGTCGGCGTCCGGGTCGAAGTGAAAGCCCGGGCTCACCGCCAGCCGCGCCACGTGCCGCACCGCCGCGTAATCGTCCCGCCGCTGGCCCGCGACGAAGGTCAGGGCATCCGGCCGGACCACCTCGCGGCTCAGCGGATGATAGAGGCAATGCGCCGCCGTCAGCACCAGCCGGTCCGAGATCAGCGTCGCGCTGCAAAAGCGCGCCCCTTCGATATTGAGCCGGCCGACGGCGCGATAGGCCACCGCCTCGTCGTCCCCCAGCATCCGCCGATCGGCGGCCATCGCGACTCCGGCGACCAGCGCGCCGATCAGCAGGGCGAGCCGGGCGATCACCCGAGCGCCACCGGCTTCGGCCCGCCGGTCGCCCAGTCGAGCAGCTCCACCGTATGCACCACCGGCACCCGCGTTCCGCCGCCGATCTGCGTCATGCAGCCGATATTGCCCGCCGCGATCACCTCCGGCGCCTTTTCCTCAAGCGTCGCCACCTTGCGGGCGCGCAGTTGGCCGGCGATCTCCGGTTGCAGCAGGTTGTAGGTCCCGGCCGAGCCGCAGCAGAGATGCGCGTCGCGCGGCTCCACCACCTCGAACCCCGCCGCGCGCAGCAGCGTCTTCGGCGCCGTCGTCACCCTTTGCCCATGTTGCAGCGAGCAGGCCGCGTGATAGGCGACGCGCAGTCCCGGCGCCGCGGCGTCGCCAAGGCCAAGCTCGACCATCAGCTCGGAAACATCCCGCGCGAGACTCGCCACGATCCGCGCATCAGGCTCCAGCGGGTCGCCCGCGAACATCGTGCCATAGTCCTTCACCGTCGTGCCGCAACCGGAGGTATTCACCACGATGGCATCGAGGCCCGGGCCCCGGAACTCGCGCATCCAGGCGCGGATATTGGCGCCCGCCGCCGCGTGGCTGTCGCCGACCCGGCCCATGTGATGGGCGAGCGCGCCGCAGCAGCCCATCCCCTCGGCGACCACCACCTCGCAACCGTGGCGCGTGAGAAGGCGGACCGTGGCCGCGTTGATGTCGGTATTCAGCACCCGCTGCGCGCATCCGGTCAGCAGCGCCACGCGCTTGCGCCGCGGCCCCTCCGCCCCGAAGACCCCCGGCGCGTCCATCGCGCTCGGCGGCGCCGGCCGGCGCGGGGCGAGCGCGATCATCGCCCGCAACCGCGCCGGCATCAGCGGCGCCAGCGGCCGCCCGAGCATCGCGGCGACCAGCGCCAGCCGGAACCGCCCCGGATAGGGCAATACCTTGGCCAGCAGCCAGCGCAACGCCCGGTCCGCCGCCGGCCGCCGGTAGGTCCGCTCGATATGCGCGCGCGCATGGTCGACGAGATGCATGTAGTTCACGCCCGACGGGCAGGTCGTCATGCAGGCGAGGCAGGAAAGGCAGCGGTCGACATGCTTCACCGTCCGCGCGTCCGCCGGGCGCCCGCTCTCCAGCATCTCCTTGATGAGATAGATCCGCCCGCGCGGGCTATCGAGCTCGTCGCCGAGCAGCTGATAGGTCGGACAGGTCGCCGTGCAGAAGCCGCAATGCACGCAGGACCGCAGGATGCGGTTCGACCGCGCGATCTCCGGGTCGGCCAGCTGCTCAGGGGTGAAGGTGGTGCGCATCTCAGGCGGCCACGCTGGACCGGGCATCCATCCGTCCCGGATTGAGGATGCCCTTCGGATCGAACTTCGCCCGGAGGCCGGCGGCGAGCGCGGCGAGCGGCGCCGGCTCGGGGTGAAAGACGCCCCAAAGCGCCTTGGCCCCCTCGCCGGCTCGGATCAGGGTCATGGCCCCGGGTTCCGGCCATCGCGGCGCGGATGTCCATTTCCTCCGGCGCGAGCACCCAGAGCAGGCCGCCGGCCCAGTCGTAGATCAGCTCGGCCGGCGCCAGCGCCGCGCCGAGCGCCCGGGCGCGATGCGCCACCGATCCGGCGAACCCCTCCAGCCGCAGGAGGGTGACAGGTGAGCCGCCCGGCAGATGCGCGGCACCCGAAACCTCGAACGGCGTCGCCAGCGCGGCGCGCATCGCCCGGCCGGCGGTGGCGGCGTCGAGCCCGTCGATCACCAGCGTCGTCACCGCCTCTGGCGCCGGCAGCACCTTGAAAGACACCTCGGTCAGGATGCCGAGCGTGCCATGGCTGCCGGCCAGCAGCTTGGCGAGATCGAGGCCGGTGACGTTCTTCATCACCCGCCCGCCGTTCTTCACCACCGCGCCCGTGCCATCGACGAAGCGGACGCCGATCAGGCTGTCGCGGCAGGCACCGACCTGAATCCGCCGCGGTCCCGAGGCGTTGGTCGCGACCATACCGCCCAGCGTCGGCGCGCCGTCGCTGCCCTGGAGAGGGCGCGCGTCCCACGGCTCGAACGGCAGTCGCTGGCCTTCCGCCGCCAGCGCCGCCTCGATCTCGGCCAGCGGCGTCCCCGCCCGCGCCATCAGGGTCAACGATCCCGGCTCGTAGAGCGTGATGCCGGTCAGGCCGCCGGTCTCGAGCGGCGCGCCCTCGACCGCGTGGCCGAGGCGGCGCGTCCCGCCACCCCGGATCTCCAACGGCCGGCCGGCCGAAGCGGCGGCGCGCACGATCTCGGCGAGCTCCGCCTCGCTGGTCGGACGGCTGGTCATCCTCTTCCGTCCCGGCGCCTGCCCATTCCGCCCCTCCCGGCTCAGGCCGCGCGGCGGCTCTCGCTCGCGGCGAGCGGGAACACCTTGGCCGGGTTGAGCAGCCAGCGCGGATCGAACACGTCCTTGACCCGAAGCTGCGCCTCGAGATCGGCGGGGCCGAACTGCACGTCCATCAGGTCGCGCTTCTCGACCCCGACGCCATGCTCGCCGGTCAGGCAGCCGCCGACCTCGACGCAGAGCCGCAGGATATCCGCGCCGAGCCGCTCCGCCTTGTCGAGTTCCTCCGGCGAATTGGCATCATAGAGGATCAGCGGATGCATGTTGCCGTCGCCGGCATGAAAGACATTCGCCACGGCGAGGCCGTAGTCCGCCGTCAATTCGCCGATCCGCCGCAGGACGAAGGGCAGCTCGCTGACCGGGATCGTGCCGTCGAGGCAGATATAGTCGGCGATCTGGCCCATGGCGCCAAAGGCCGACTTGCGCCCCTTCCAGATCAGCGCCGATTCCTCGGCCGAGCGGCTCTCGCGGATCACCTCCGGCGCATGGCGCCGCGCGATCTCGATGATCCGCGCCAGCTGGTCGGCGATCTCGGCCTCGGCCCCCTCGACCTCGATGATCAGCAGCGCCTCGACATCCGGATAGCCGGCATGGGCGAAATCCTCGCAGGCGCGGATGCAGGGCCGGTCCATGAACTCGATCGCCACGGGCAGGACGCCGGCGCGGATGATGTCGCCGACGCAGGCACCGGCCACCTCGTTCGAGCCGAAGCCCATCAACACCGGCCGCGCGCCTTCGGGCTTGCGCAGGATGCGCAACGTCGCCTCGGTCGCGATGCCGAGCTGACCCTCGGAGCCGCAGACCACGCCGAGCAGGTCATAGCCCGCCGCGTCGAGATGCGCGCCGCCGAGCTCGACCACCGTGCCGTCGATCATGACCATGGTGACGCCGAGCAGGTTGTTGGTGGTGACCCCGTATTTCAGGCAATGCGCGCCGCCGGAATTCATGCCGATATTGCCGGCGATGGCGCAGGCGAGCTGGCTCGACGGATCGGGGGCGTAGAAGAAGCCCTCCTCCTCGACCGCGGCGGAGACGCTCAGGTTGGTGCGTCCGGTCTGGACCCGGATGATCCGGTCCTCGTAGTCGATCTCCAGCACCCGGTTCAGCCGCGCGACGCCGATCACCACGCAATCGGCCGTCGGCAGCGACCCACCGGCCAGGCTGGTGCCCGAGCCGCGCGGCACCACCGGCACGCCCTCCTCGAAACAGATGCGCGCCACCGCCGCCACTTCCTCGGTCGAGGCGGGCAAAGTCACCGCCAGCGGCGGGCAGCGATAGGCGGTCAGCGCGTCGCATTCATAGGCGCGCAACTCGGCCGGTTCGGAAATCACCGCCTCCGGGGGCAGCGCCGCGGCGAGGCGCGCGACGATGCGCGCCTTCCGAGCCAGGATGGACGGATCAGGTTCGGGCATCCGCATGGCATTTTCCCTTTGGCGGATCGGGCCCGCCTTTCTGTGACGGTAGGGCGACCGCGCGGGGTTTCCAAGCGGTTTGAAGGTAGGCGCGGGGACGGCCGATCGTCCGGGTCAGATTTCCGTGGCAGGCTGGATGGAGCGCGACCTCCCAGCATCCCCTTCACGATATCGACCGACGGCGAGATCGTGACGGACGTGCCCTGCCGGGGCACGCCCGTTTTCAACGGGCGAGCCGGGCACACCGGCCCCGATTGAGAGCTGCCGGAGAAATCCGCACCGCTGGCGGCCTTGTCTCTCTTTGATCTGCGATAGTGTCGCTGGCGGACGAGACCCCGACGCGGCCCTGGGACAGTGATCCCGT
>JBGAJI010000075.1:0-15879 GCA_044225035.1 Amaricoccus sp.
ATTTGTCGACGGCCAAATCCGTCAAGGTTAGGCCAGCGCGCGGAAATCAGTCACCGAGCGCCGCCATCAGTTCCGGCACCCCGTCCTGCACGCTCAGAAATTCGAGAAACGACGGCTCGGCGAAGCCGTTCGCGACGATATGGCGCAGAAGATCGACCAGCGGCGTCCAGTAGCCCCGCGTGTTCAACAGCATCACCGGCTTTTCATGCAGGCCGAGCTGCCGCCAGGTCAGCACCTCGAAAAGCTCGTCGAGGCTGCCCGGACCGCCGGGCAGGGTGACGATCGCGTCGGCGTTCATGAACATGACCTTCTTGCGCTCGTGCATCGTCTCGGTGACGACGAGGCTGGTCAGCGACCGCCGGCCCTGCTCGCGGCGCATCAGATGCTCCGGGATCACCCCGAAGGTCTCGCCGCCCGCGGCTTGCGCCGCGCGCGCGACGATCCCCATCAGCCCGATGTCGCCAGCCCCATAGACCAGCCGCTTTCCCGCCCCGGCCAGCGCCGTGCCGAGCGCCTCGGCATCGGCGGCGAAGGCCGGATCGGCGCCGCCGCGCGAACCGCAGAAGACGCAGACCGATTTCACGCCGCCCGCTCGCAGGTCCGCGTCTTGCATGGACAGACTCCCGACTTGGCTTTACCATTGCGCGACAATGGCTTTGCCGCGTCGCCTCCTGCTATCAGGTCGCCCCCGGCCGGGCCAGACCCCGCGGAGGAGGCGCGCGGCATGACACCGGGCACGACCCGCTCGCTCCTGCAGATCGGCGTCGGCCTCGCCGCCTTCGCGGTGCTCGCCGTCGCGCTCGACCGCGCCCGCATCCGTCCCGAGCCGGCGCCGGAGCCAATCCCCGCCGCCGTTCCCGCCACCCCGGCGCCTGAAACCGCCCCAACCCCGCCCAGCGTCGACGTGGTCCGCGTCGCCCCCGACGGCGCGGCGGTGATCGCCGGGCGCGCCGCGCCGGGGGCGGAAGTGACGCTCTACGCCGGCGACACCGCGCTGGCGGGCGCCAAAGCCGACGCCAACGGCGATTTCGTCGCCATCTTCAACGCCGGACCGTCGGCGGAACCGCGCGCGCTGACCGTCGGCTCGGAAACCGCCGACGGCGCCCGCGCCGTCTCCGAACAGGTCGTCGTGCTCCTGCCCGAGCCGCCCGGCCTGTCGCCCGACCTCGCAACCCCTCCCGCGGCCACCCCGCCCGAACCGGCGGCGGAATCGGCCGCGCCGCCGGTGGCCGCCGCGGCGATCGTCTCGCCCGACGCCGTCACCCTCACCCCCCTCGCGCGGCCGACCGGCGCCGCCGCCGACCGGCTGTCGCTCGCCAGCATCGCCTATGCCGAGGCCGGCGACATCACGCTCTCCGGCTTCGGCCGCGCCGGCTCCGAACTGCGCGCCTATATCGACGACGGCTTCGCCCGCGCTGGCCAGGTGGCGCCCGACGGCCGCTGGAACCTCGCGCTCGGCGACGTCGCGGCCGGCGTCTACCGGCTGCGCATCGACCAGATCGGCGCGGGCGGCACGGTCGAGAGCCGCGTCGTCACCCCGTTCCAGCGCGACTATCCCCAGCCGCGCCCCACCACGGACGGGGCGCCGGACGGCGCGGCCGCCCCGGTCTCGGTCGTCGTCCAGCCCGGCAACAACCTCTGGACCCTCGCCCGCCTGCACTACGGCTCGGGCGTGCTCTATACCCAGATCTTCACCGCCAACGCCGACCTGATCGGCGACCCCGACCTCATCTACCCCGGCCAGATCTTCCGCCTCCCCGACCAGCCGGCGAACCGCTGACGCCCCGGCGCCCCGGCGTTCGGGCTTGGCACCCGTCCGGGCGGGCGATATATGGCGCACCTCAGCGCGCGGAGGACCGGCTTGGGCCAGACTGATTCCTTCATCGACGAAGTCAGCGAAGAGGTCCGCCGCGACCGGTTCTATCGCTTCCTCCGCCGTTACGGCTGGCTGCTCGGCCTCGCCCTCCTGCTGATCGTCGGCGGCGCCGCCGCGCTCGAATGGCGGAAGGCGACCGACCGGACCTCGGCGCAGGCGACCGGCGACGCGCTCCGCGCCGCCTCGCTCGAAACCGACCCGGCGAAACGCGCCACCGCGCTCGAGACCGTCGCGGCCACCGCGCCCGAGGCGGCGGTCATCGCCCGGCTGGCCGAGGCGGCGAGCCTCGACGAGGCGGGCGACCAGGACAAGGTCCGGCGACGCCCCCGCTCTACCGCTCGCTCGCGGCGCTGCGCCGGGTCATGCTGCTCGGCGCGGCGATGGATCCGAACGAACGGCGCGCCACGATCGAAAGCCTCGCGGCCGAGGACGCGCCCTTCCAGCCGCTCGGCCTCGAACAGCGGGCGCTGCTGCTGTTCGAGACCGGCGACAAGGCCGCGGCGCTGGCCGATCTCGAAAGCATCCTCGCCCTGCCGAACGCCCCGGAACAGCTCGTCGCGCGGGCGCGCCAGCTGATCGTCGCGGCCGGCGGCGCGCTGCCCGGCGCCGCCCCGGCGCCCGCCGCCGAAACCTCGGGCGGCTGACCCGTCAGATGAAGGATCGGATCGTGAGCAATGTCCAACCAAACGGGATCGTCTGGTGATTAAGACATTGATCAAATTCAAGACTCCAGAGCGGACGGCCCGGCTCAGCCGGGACGGACTCCGCTCTGGGATGGCGCCTCTCCCGTCCGGCCGCCGCGTGGCGCTCTTCCTCGCGCTGGCGCTCGCCGCCTGTTCGAACGCCGACGCGCCGCTGCCCGACCAGCGCATCGCGGTGCGCCCGGAAGAGGCGCCGCTCGCCCAGACCGACGCCGCCGCCGTGCGCCCGGTCGGCCTGCCGGCGCCGGTGGTCAATGCCGACTGGACCCACCGCAACGGCGCGGCCGGCGGCCGCCTCGTCAATCCCGCCTTCTCGCCCACCCCCAGCCTCCGCTGGTCGGTCCCGATCGGCGAGGGCGATGCCAAGCGCCGCCGCATCCTGACCGGCCCGATCGTCGCCGGCGGCCTCGTCTATACGATCGACGCCGCCGGCCAGCTCTCCGCCGTCACCCGGGGCGGGCAGATCGCCTGGACCCAGTCGCTGGTCCCGCCGGAGCAGATCGGCGATTCCGGCCCCGGCGGCGGTTTCTCCTATGCCAACGGCGTGCTCTATGTGACGAGCGGCTTCGGCGAGGTCCGCGCGCTCGACCCCGCCACGGGCCGCGTCCTCTGGTCGCAGACCTTCGAAGGTCCGATCCGCGCCGCGCCGACCGTGGCCGACGGCCGCGTCTACGTGGTCGCCCGCGACGATGTCGCCTTCGCGCTCGACGCCCGCGACGGACACACGCTCTGGCAGGCGCGCGGGGTGGGGGGCGTCGGCCTGCTCGGCGGGGCCAGCCCGGCGGTCGACGGCCAGCTCGTCGTCATCCCCTTCGCCTCGGGCGAGGTGCTCGGCCTCGTGCCGCGCAACGGCCTGCAGATCTGGGGCACCGCGATCACCGGCGGCCGCCGCGGCCTCGTGCGCAGCACGATCAGCGACATCAGCGGCGACCCGGTGATCGACGGCGCCACGGTCTATGCCTCGAACCAGGGCGGCCGCACCGTGGCCCTCGACCGCGCCACCGGCGAACGGCGCTGGACGATGGGCGAGGGCGCCTATGGTCCCGCCTGGCCGGTCGGCGGATCCTTGTTCCTCATGTCCGACGAAGGCGCGCTGGTCCGGGCCGACGCGGCGACCGGCCGGCTGATCTGGTCGACGCAGCTGCCCTCGGACGGCCCGCCGACCGGCATCTTCCGCCGCGGGCCCCCCGCCTCGGTCATCACCCACTATGGCCCGCTGCTGGCCGGCGGCCGGCTCTGGGTGGCCAGCGGCGACGGGCTGCTGCGCTCCTTCGACCCCTCGACCGGGGCGCAGCTCGGCGCGGTGGAACTGCCCGGCGGCGCCGGCGCGCCCCCGGCGATCGCGGGCGGGGTCCTCTATGTCGTGAACCGCGACGGCCAGCTTCTGGCTTTCCAATAGCGGCGCGAGCCGCTAAGGATCGCGCCGCGCCGCCCGTGGGGGCCGCGCGGAGCACCGGTCGTCCATGTCCTTCACGCTTGCCATCGTCGGCCGCCCCAATGTCGGCAAGTCGACCCTGTTCAACCGGCTGGTCGGGCGACGGCTGGCGCTGGTCGATGACCAGCCCGGCGTGACCCGCGACCTGCGCGAGGGCGCCGGCCGGCTCGGGCCCCTGCGCTTCACCGTCATCGACACCGCCGGGCTCGAGGAAGCCACCGACGACAGCCTCGCTGGCCGGATGCGCGCCCTGACCGAGCGCGCGGTCGATATGGCCGACGTCTGCCTCTTCATGATCGACGCCCGCGTCGGCGTGACGCCGATGGACCGCATCCTCGCCGAACTGCTGCGCAAGCGCGCCGCGCGCGTCATCCTCTGCGCCAACAAGAGCGAGGGGCGCGCGGCGGAACAGGGCTTCTACGACGCCTTCGAACTCGGCCTCGGCGAGCCGGTGGCGCTCTCGGCCGAGCATGGCATCGGCCTCGACGACCTCCTGCGCGCTTTGGAGCCGGTGGCCGAGGCCTTCGACGGCGCGGTCGCCATCGTCGATGTAGACGTGGACGATATCGACGACGACGTGGACGAGGAGGGCGAGGGCGCGATCCTGCCGCCCGGCCGCGCGATCCAGATCGCCGTCGTCGGCCGCCCGAACGCCGGCAAGTCGACGCTGGTCAATGCCATCCTCGGCGAGGACCGGCTGCTGACCGGGCCGGAGGCCGGCATCACCCGCGACGCGATCGCGGTGACGCTCGACTGGCAGGGCGTGCCGTTCCGCGTCTTCGACACCGCCGGCATGCGCAAGAAGGCCAAGGTTCAGGAGAAGCTCGAAAAGCTTTCGGTCTCAGACGGCCTGCGCGCGGTGAAATTCGCCGAGGTGGTGGTGGTGCTGCTCGACGTGCAGGTGCCGTTCGAGAGCCAGGACCTGCGCATCGCCGACCTCGCCGAGCGCGAGGGGCGCGCGGTGGTGGTCGCGGTGAACAAATGGGATCTCGAGGACGACAAGTCCCACAAGCTCAATGAATTGCGCGAGGCCTTCGGCCGGCTGCTGCCGCAGCTGCGCGGCGCGCCGATGGTGATGATCTCGGCGCTGACCGGCAAGGGCCTCGACCGCCTGCGCGAGGCGATCATCAAGGCGCACGCGGTCTGGAACACCCGCATCTCGACCGCCCGGCTGAACCGCTGGCTGGCGATCCAGATCGCCGACCATCCGCCGCCCGCCCCCGGCGGCCGCCGCATCCGCCTGCGCTACATGACCCAGGTGAAGACCCGGCCGCCGACCTTCGTGCTCTTCTGCTCGCATCCCGACGCGGTGCCGGAGGATTACAAGCGCTTCCTCGTCAACGGCCTCCGCCGCGATTTCGACATGCCGGGCACCCCGATCCGCCTCTATCTCCGCGCCGGCGACAATCCCTACAAGGACCGCAAGAAGCACAACGTCACCGCCCTCGACAAACACAAGCCCCGCCGCCTCCAGGGCTGAGGGGGTGGGTGATTCACCCACCCTACACCCGTCGATCCCCCTTTCTTGCGCCCGCGCCTTGCCGACCTGCCAGTGGCAGGGCGCGCGGGCGCGCGCCCGAAGCAAGCATGCGGAGGGCGCGAGGGGTCCAGATTTCTCCGGAAGCTCTCAATCGTGGCGGGAGTGCCCGGCTCGCCAGTTGAAAACGGGCGTGCCCCGGCAGGGCACGCCCGTCACGATCTCGCCGACGGTCGATATCGTGAGGGATGCTGCGAAGTCGCGCGCGATCCCCGGGTGATTCACCCACCCCTCCCACGCCCCCGCGTCAACCTTCCGTCAACGAATATGCATATGGTTTGTGCATGGAATGCGCATGGTTTTCATACGCGAAAAACCGGGCCTTTTCAGCCGCTTTGCCCCGTTTCGCCCCGACGGCGCCCGGCCTTAACCATCCGTCAACCTTGCGGGTCGCGATCTTCCATCGCCACGCGATAGGCGGCGCGCACGTCCTCGGCCTGATGTTCGGCCTTGGCGAGGGTTTCCAGCGCCGAGGCGAGCTCGGTCTCGAGGTCGGACAGCCGCGCCTTGAAATCGGCCTCGACCTTCGACAGCCGCTGCTCGGCCCGGCGGCGCGCCTCCTCCGCCGCCTCCAGCCGCGTGGCGAGATCGGCGCTCTCGGCGAGGCGGCCCGGGCTCGCGCCTTCTATCCGCCCGTAAATCCAGCGTAAAATCCAGCCGAGCAGCACCGCGCCCAGCAGAACGCCGGCGATCAGCGCGGTCAGCTCGCCCCGGTTCACCGCGGCCCCGCGCTCGTCGTGACGACGGCGTTCCCGGCCGGCGCGGGCGGCGCGATCGGGGTGAATTCGATCCTCCGGTTGCGCGCCCGGCCTTCCTCGGTGCCATTGTCCGCGATCGGCCGCTCCGAGCCATAGCCCCTGGCGCTGAGCTCGATCAGCGGCGGCGCGGCCTTGCGCAGCGCCACCGCCACCGCGTTCGCCCGCGCCTCGCTCAGCTCCTGGTTCGTCTCGGCCCGGCCCTGCGAATCGGTATGGCCGCCGATCTCGAACCCGGCATTCGGACAACCGCGCAAGGCATCGGCGATGGCCAGGATAACCCCTTGACTTTCCGGCTCTATCTCCGCCGATCCAGGGGCGAACTTGATCGAGCCGGCGGCGAGGATCGCGCCGATTTCGTCGGCGCAGATCTTGGGCGCCGCCCGGGCGGTCAGCACCGCCGCCTTGGCGGCGACGGCGTCGTAGCGCACATCGACATGCGCCGCGCCCCCGACCTTGGCGGCCAGCAGCGCCTCGACCCGCGCGTCCGCCGCCGCGTCGTGGCTCTCGCCGGTCAGCGAAACCGCCTCCGGCGTCACCTCCAGCGCGCCGCGGTTCAGCTCGGCCAGCGCGGCGACGCCGCCGAGCACGCGCCCCGGCCAGCCCTCCGGCAGGTCCGGGTCGATCACCGTGTCATTGGTCACCCGGTCGTGCCCGAACAGCGCCGCCGCGTAGCTCTGCACCGCGTCGCGCGAGGTGGCGTTGCGCAGCGCCCCGGCCAGCCGCACCTTGCCATCCTCGCCCAATACCGCGTTGAATTTAGGGGTATAAGTCTCCTTGCCGGCCGCCCGGCCCGGCAGGATCACGCTGAGCGAAAAGACGTCCGGCAACTCCGCGTCGAGCCGTGCGCCGACGCGGTTCAAAAGCTCGGGCGCCACCCCGGTGGGACCGGTCAGCACCGCCTCGACATCGCTGAGCGCGAAGCGCCCCCCGCCCAGCTCGCGCAGCGCGTCGAGCCCATGCCCGACCGCCGCCGCCCAGTCGGGCGAGGGCGCGCCGAGCCCCACGCGGCAATCCGGCTCGCCCCGCAGCCCGACCTGCCGCGCCGCGACGCCGATCTCCACCACATCCGCGACGCTCTCCGCCGCGCAGCTCTCGAACCGCCCGAAGCCGTCCGCATAGTCATAAATCACCGCGAAGGGCGAGATCACCGGCCGCGGCGCCGAGATATTGAGCGCGAGCTGCACCCTCTCAGGCCGTTGATCGCGCAGCCTTTTCTCGATTCCCGTCCGGTCCGCCTCGCTGTCGGCGACGGAAATCACCCCGATCCTGCCCGGTGCCACGCTGATCTTCGCCCGCGGCAGCTCGGCCAGTATGACGAGCCCGAAATCGAGGCTCTCGGTCCAGCCGTCGGGCACCGGATGCGCCGCCGTCTCCAGCATGTCCGTGACACCCTGCGACAACCCGGCCCGCGCCAGACCGACGCGAATCGTCTCGCGGCCCTCGTCCTCGGGCACGAGGCCGATCAGCGAAATCTCACCGTCGTTGCGCAGAAGCTCCAGGGCGAAGGACGGGTCGGGAACGGGATTGGCGGCGCGCACCGAGGTCAGGTCCCGCACCCGCCGCTCGTCGACCAGCTGCTTGACCACGGCCACCGCGCGCAGCCGCGCCGTCTCGTCCGGCGCCTCGCCCGAGAGTTCGACCACCAGCCCGTCCGTTTCGAGCCGCGCCCAGCTCGCCGAGACGGCGCCGAGGGCGGCGGAGATCCTTGCGTCGGTCTCCTGCTCGACCCGGCGCGCGGCCGCGTCTGCGAGGCCGAGCGCCGAGGCTCCGGCGGCGCCGAACGCGATCACGGCGAACAGGATTGCGCGCAGCCGCATGCGGTCTCCGGGGAAATTCGGTCCAGTTCGCTCTTAGGCCCTCGCCCGCCGCCGATCAAGAACGCTGGATTTCACAGCCGCGTCATGGAAAGCCCGTCACAGAAAGACCGCCAGCAGGAGGCCGGCGCAGAGCAGGAGGCCCGCGTCGCGATTGGACCGAAAGAGCGCGAGGCATCCGGCGGCGTCGTCGATGTCGAGCCGCCGGAGCTGCCAGACAAGATGCGCCGCGAAGCCTCCGACGCCGGCCAGCGCGGCGGCGAGGGCGGCCGCGGACAGGCCGGCGCTGGCGACCGCCAGCGCGAGGCAGGCGACCGAGACGGCGAGAAAGCCGCGCAGCCAGCGGTCGGTGTCCGCGCCGAACAGCCGCGCCGTCGACTTCACCCCGATCAGCGCGTCGTCCTCCCGGTCCTGATGCGCGTAGATCGTGTCATAGAACAGCGTCCATGCGACGCCGCCGAGATAGAGCAGCACCGGCGGCCAGCCGATGCCCGAACCCTGCGCCGCCCAGCCGAGCAGGGCGCCCCAGTTGAAGGCGAGGCCGAGAAACACCTGCGGCCACCAGGTAAAGCGCTTGGCGAAGGGATAGACGCAGACCAGCGCCAGCGACGCGATCCCGAGCAGGATCGCCGGCCCGGGAAAGCTGAGCAGGATCAGGAAGGCGATCAGCGCCTGCGCCGCCATCCAGACCGCCGCCGCCCGCGGGCTCACCTGCCCCGAGGGCAGGGGGCGCGAGCGGGTGCGCGCCACCGCGGCGTCGAACTCCCGGTCGGTCAGGTCGTTCCAGGTGCAGCCGGCGCCGCGCCACACCCCGGCGCCCAGACCGCACCCCACGAGGAAACAGAGATCGAACCCCGTCGGTCGCGACCGCGCGGCCGCGACCGCGTGACCGAGGCTCCACCAGCAGGGAATAAGCAGCAGCCAGGTGCCGATCGGACGGTCGGCGCGCGACAGCCGCAGATAGGGCCGCGACCAGGGGGGCGCGAGCCGGTCGACCCAGTTGTCGCGGGCGGCGTCGGCCACCCTTCCATCCGGGTGGGCGCTGGACGTAGATTGCTCGGTCATGGGGGGAGTCTATGGCAGAAGTCGGCGGCAAGATCAGGCTTTTTGTGCAGGGCGACCTCGCGCTCGGCACCGAGGTCGCGCTCGACCGCGATCAGGGGCATTATCTCTTCAATGTCATGCGGCTGGGGCCCGGGGCGCCAGTGCTGATTTTCAACGGTCGGGACGGCGAATGGCGCGCCGAAGTGACGCGCGCCGGCCGGCAGGGCGCGCTCACCGTGCGCGCCGCCGGCCAGCCACAGCGGCGGCCGCCGGATCTCACCCTCGCCTTCGCGCCGATCAAGAAGACCCGCACCGATTTCATCGTCGAGAAGGCGACCGAGCTTGGCTGCGCGCGGATCCAGCCGGTGATGACGCGCCACACCAATTCCGAGCGGCTGCGCCTCGACCGGCTGCGTGCCCACGCCGTCGAGGCGGCCGAGCAATGCGGCGAGACCCATGTGCCCGAGGTGCTGGAGCCGGTGAAGCTCGCCACGCTGCTCGACGGCTGGGATCCGAAGCGGCGCCTGATGTTCTGCGACGAGACGCGCGACGCCCGTCCGGCGGCCGAGTCGCTCGGCGCGCTTGCCTCGCCATCCGGGCCGGGGCCCTGGGCGATTCTGATCGGACCCGAGGGCGGCTTCGCGGCGGACGAGGCGGAGCGGCTGCGCGCGCTGCCCTTCGTCGCGCGGGTGACGCTGGGGCCGCGGGTGCTGCGCGCCGATACCGCCGCCGTCGCCGCGATCACGCTCTGGCAGGCGACGCTGGGGGATTGGCGATGACCCCGGTCCGGCCCGAAATCCTCGCCTCGCTGCGGGTCTGGCGCGAGCCGCTGATCTGGGGTGGCCTGACGCTCGTCGGGCTCTGGTTCATCTGGCGCGGCTACGCGGGCCTCGAACCGCTGAGCTTTCTGCTCGGCCTCGGCTGTCTCGCCGCCGGCGTCGGCCTCTTGCGCGACGCGGTGCGGCGGACGCGGCTCAGCCAGAACTCGCCGGCCGAGGGCGTCGTGCTGATCGACGAGGCGCGCATCGGCTATTTCGGGCCGCGCGACGGCGGCTTCATCGACCTGCCGGCGATCACGGCCGTCGAGATCGTCACCCGGCCGCATGTCCCGCCCGATTCGTCCCATGCCTGGGTGCTGACCGGCGACGACGGCGCGCGGCTGGTCATCCCGCTCGGCGCCGAGGGGGCGGAACGGCTGTTCGACGCGCTCAGCCCGCTGCCCGGGATCGACTTCGACGCGGGCGTCGCGGCGGTGCTCGGTCCCGGTGCTCGGCGCGCGATCGTCTGGCGCAAGGCGGGCTGAGGGGAGGACTTTGGTCGAATTTCGGGCATCTTGCCTTGGCGTGGGCCGTTCTCTAAGCCTGTCGCGGAACAAGGGCGAGGGGGCCTCCATGTCGATCCCGCAATCCGGTGGCGGCCCCATCGAGAACAAGGCGCAGCTGGCCGAATATCTCGCCTCCGGCTGCAAGCCGGCCGAGGCCTGGCGCATCGGCACCGAGCACGAGAAGTTCGGCTATACGCTCGCCGACCACCTGCCGCTGCCCTACGAGGGGCGGGCGTCGATTCTCGCCATGTTGAACGGCCTCCGCGACCGCTATGGCTGGAGCCCGGTGGAGGAGGCCGGCAAGCTGATCGGGCTGGAAAAGGCCGGCGCCAATGTCAGCCTGGAGCCCGGCGGCCAGCTGGAACTGAGCGGCGCGACGCTGCGCACCATCCACGAGACCTGCGACGAGGTGAACGCCCATCTGCGCGAGGTGAAGTCGATCGCCGACGAGATCGGCGTCGGCTTCATCGGCCTCGGCGCCGCGCCGGAATGGTCGGAAGCCGAAATGCCGGTGATGCCGAAGGGGCGCTACGCCCTGATGACGCGCTACATGGGCACGGTCGGGACCACCGGCACCATGATGATGTACCGGACCTGCACCGTGCAGGTGAATCTCGACTTCGCCTCCGAGGCGGACATGGTGAAGAAGTTCCGCGTCGGCCTCGCCCTGCAGCCGGTGGCGACCGCGCTCTTCGCCAATTCCCCGTTCTTCGACGGCAAGGTGAACGGCTGGCAATCCTGGCGCGCGCGAATCTGGCGCGACCTCGACCCGGCGCGGACCGGCATGCTGCCCTTCGTCTTCGAGGACGGCATGGGGTTCGAGCGCTATGCCGACTATGCGCTCGATGTGCCGATGTACTTCGTCTATCGCGACGGGAAATATATCGACGCGCTTGGCCAGTCGTTCCGCGACTTCCTCGACGGTCGGCTGCCCGCTCTGCCGGGCGAGAAGCCGACGCTGAGCGACTGGGCGGATCACCTGACCACGATCTTCCCCGAGGTCCGGATCAAGAAATTCATGGAAATGCGCGGCGCGGACGGCGGTCCCTGGCGCCGGCTCTGCGCGCTGCCGGCGTTCTGGGTGGGGCTGCTCTATGATTCCGCCGCGCTCGACGCCGCCTGGGATCTGGTCAAGGGCTGGAGCGCCGAGGATCGCGACCGCCTGCGCCACGACGCGGCCAAGGACGGGCTTCGCGCGCCCGCGCCGGACGGGCGGGACATGCGCGATCTGGCCCGCGACGTGCTGGGAATCGCAAAGGGCGGCTTGGCGCGGCGGGCGCGCACCGGCGCGGGCGGGCTGGTGCCGGACGAGACGCATTTCCTCAATGCGCTGGAGGAAAGCGTCGCCAGCGGCCAGACCCCGGCGGACGAGCTTCTGGCGAAATATCGTGGGCCGTGGAAGGGCGATCTGTCGCGGATCTATGCCGAATACGGCTATTGAGGCGCCCGCGCCGACGTTTTCTTGCGCACGGAGCCGCTTTCCGGTCCGATTCGACATCCGCGTAACGGTCGGCTCACGCGCGGATCACGGGGCAGGGGCGAGGATACGACATCCAGAGAGGGAGTGTCGTCATGTCTCAGCCCAAAACCACCCGGTCCAGAACGTCCCGCGCCAAGGCGACGAAGGTCACCGCCAGGCGTGCCTCGAGCGACGAGGACGATCTGGAATTCGAGGAGGATTTCATGTCCGACGAGGAATATTTCGTCGCCGAGTTGCGCGGCGCGGTCGCCCGGGCGATGTCCTCGGTGGTCGGAAGCCGCGACCTGCATGACGGACCCTGGGGTGGGGGTTTCGACCGGCTGCAGATCGACCTCGCCGATTGAATTTCGCACCGGATCGGGCGCCGCGCGCGCCTGACCTCAAGGTCCGATCTCAAGGCCGGCGCGGCACCACGAGATTGGTCACCATGATCTGCGCCGTCTCGTCATTCTGGTTCAGGGTCTCGCAGCGCATGGCCACCATCCCCCGCTCGGGACGCGAGCGCGAGGGCGCGACCTTTTCCACCACGCATTCGACGCGCAAGGTATCGCCCGGCCGGGTCGGCCGCGGCCAGCGCAGTTCGAGCCCCGCGCCGATGAGCCCACCGGCGACCGGCAAGCCGCCGGCGACCGGCAAGCCGCCGCCGACCAGCAGGCGCATGGTCAGCGCCGCCGTGTGCCAGCCGCTGGCGGCGAGGCCCTGGAAGAAGGACGACTCCGCCGCCGCCTCGTCGAGATGGAAGGGTTGCGGATCGAACGCCGCCGCGAAGGCCTTGATCGCCTCGGCGTCGAGCGTCACGCTGCCCGTCGCGAAGCGCTGGCCCTCGTAGAAATCTTCGAGATACAGCAAAGGGTCAGTCCCGGCCGCCACGGCGTCAGGCAACGGCGCGCGCCAAGGCGCACTGGCGCCAGAGCGAACCGAGCGCGTCCACCAGCCGGTCGATATCGGCCTCGCTATGCAGCGGCGAGGGCGTGATCCGCAGCCGCTCCGTCCCGCGGGCGACCGTGGGATAGTTGATCGGCTGGACATAGACGCCATGGTCGCGCAGCAGGATGTCCGAGATCATCCGGCATTTGACCGGATCCTTCACCATCACCGGAACGATATGGCTCGGGTTGTGGAGATGCGGGATGCCCGCCGCGTCGAGCCGCGCGCGCAGCCGCGCGACATTGGCCGCGTGCCGCTTGCGCTCGAACGGGCTCGCCTTCAGGTGCCGGACGCTGGCCAGCGCGCCGGCCGCGACGGCGGGCGGCAGCGAGGTGGTGAAGATGAAGCCGCTGGCGAAGCTGCGGATGAAGTCGCAGAGCGCGGCCGATCCGGCGATATAGCCGCCGACCACGCCGAAGGCCTTGCCGAGCGTCCCCTCGATCAGGGTGATCCGGTCCATCAGCCCTTCGCGCTCGGCGACGCCGCCGCCGCGCGGGCCGTACATGCCGACCGCGTGCACCTCGTCGAGATAGGTCATGGCGCCGTGCTTCTCGGCGACCTCGACGATCTCGGCGATCGGCGCGATGTCGCCATCCATCGAATAGACGCTCTCGAAGGCGACGATCTTCGCCGCGTCGGGCGCGCATTCCGACAGCTGGCGGTCGAGATCGGCCGGGTCGTTATGCTTCCAGATGCGCTTGGCGCAACGGGCGTGGCGGATGCCCTCGATCATCGAGGCATGGTTCAGCGCGTCCGACAGGATCACCGCGTTCGGCAGGCGGCCGCCCAGCGTGGACAGCGCCGCCCAGTTCGAGACATAGCCCGAGGTGAAGAGCAGCGCGCCTTCCTTGCCATGCAGGTCCGCGAGCTCCTGCTCCAGCAGCACATGGTAGTGATTGGTGCCCGAGATGTTGCGCGTACCGCCGGCGCCGGCGCCGCAGCGGTCGATCGCCTCGTGCATGGCGGCGATCACCGCCGGGTGCTGGCCCATGCCGAGATAGTCGTTCGAGCACCAGACGGTGACGTCGGTCGGCCGGCCCTCGTCGTACCAGGTCGCGCGCGGAAACGCGCCGCGGCTTCGTTCCAGATCAGCGAACACCCGATAATTGCCTTCGGAGCGCAGCGCGTCGAGTTGCTGGGTGAAGAGGGCTTCATAGTCCATCGAACGATCCTTCGGCCGTGGCATCTCGCGGGCCGCGAAACGGTTAATGCCGGATTCGGTGCCAATATGGAACCTTTTCCTGCGGGCTGCGACAGGATGTGCCGGCCCTGTCGCCCAGTCGAGTCATCAGGCCGCGTGATCGCCTGACAGATGCGTGAAATCCGATAACAATTCGTTCCCCTTTCGGTCTTGTTCCGACCGTTGCTCCCCACGCCGCAGCTTCGCGAACCAGCGGGCGCCGATCCAGCTAGACCAAGGTCCAAGCAGCCTTGTCGCGCCGTCCCCGCCCATGCCTTGATCTAGCGCAAGCCGCGTGACTCGATCGTTACCAAAATTTCGCGAAGGTCTTTCACGCGGCCTTTCATAAGCCCTTTCACAAGCCTTTTCACACGATGACCGCGCCGAAGAACGCGGGGCCGGCCTTGCCGAGCAACTCCGCCGCGAGCGCGGCGCCGATCGCCTCCGCCTCGGCGATCGGGCCTCCGAGCTCAAGTGCCAGGCATTCCGAACCGTCGGGCCGCAGGATCTCGCCGCGCAGCCTGAGGCCGCCCTCGCTCAGTTCGGCGAGGCCGGCGATCGGCGTCTGGCAGGAGCCGTCGAGACCGGCGAGGAACGCCCGCTCCGCCCTGAGCCGGTGCCCGGTGTCGGGATCGTGAATCGCCGTCAGGAGGCGGGTCACCCGCGCGTCGTCCAGCCGCTGCTCGATGCCGATCGCGCCTTGCGCCACGGCGGGCAGCATCTCCTCGGGCGCGATCGGCGCCTTCGCCACCTCGAGGAGGCCGAGCCGGCGCAGCCCGGCCATGGCGAGGAAGGTCGCATCCGCCACGCCCTCGCCGAGCTTGCGCAACCGGGTCTGCACATTGCCGCGGAACTCCACCACCCGGAGATCCGGCCGGCGATAGAGCAACTGCGCCCGGCGCCGCAGCGACGAGGTGCCGATCAAGGCGCCGCCGGGCAGCGCCGCGAGCGAAATCGCCTCGAGCGAAACGAAGGCGTCGCGCGGATCCTCGCGCGGCGGATAGCAGGTGATGCCGAGCCCCGCGGGCTGCAGGGTCGGCATGTCCTTCATGGAATGCACGGCGATATCGATCGCGCCGGCCAGCAGCGCGTCCTCGATCTCGCGGGTGAACAGGCCCTTGCCGCCGATCTCGCTCAAGGGGCGGTCCTGCACGCGGTCGCCGGTGGTCTTGATCGGCACGATCTCGAACGCGCCCTCCGGCAGGCCATGCGCCGCCATCAGCCGGACCTTGGTCTCATGCGCCTGGGCGAGCGCGAGCGGGCTGCCCCGCGTGCCGATGCGCAGGGGACGTTCCGCGGAGGGCGCGTCGTCGGACATGGATCCCCTTGGGTGTCTTTTCTTCCGGACCTTTATCTGTAAGGTCGCGCCGAAACAATTACAAAGCGGGGCAACGGGATGGCGGACAAGGGAAAGCGGATCCTGCGCGTCCTCCGCGGCGAGGCGCTGGCGATGCCGCCGGTCTGGCTGATGCGACAGGCCGGACGCTATCTGCCGGAATACCGCGCGACCCGGGCCAGGGCGGGCGGCTTTCTCGACCTTTGCTATACGCCCGACCTCGCCGTCGAGGTCACGTTGCAGCCGATCCGGCGCTACGGCTTCGACGCGGCGATCCTGTTCGCTGACATCCTGCTGGTGCCGCAGGCGCTCGGCCTCGACCTGTGGTTCGTGGAAGGCGAGGGGCCGCGGCTCTCGACCGTGTCGAGCGCCGCCGATCTCGCGCGGCTGCGCCCCGCCGAGGCGATCCACGAGACGCTGGCGCCGGTCTACGAGACGGTGGCGCGGCTGCGGGCCGAGTTGCCGGC
>JBGAJI010000076.1:0-16960 GCA_044225035.1 Amaricoccus sp.
CGCCGACACCACATTGGTCGCGTCGAGCCGTCCGCCCAACCCGACCTCCAACAGAACCGCGTCGGCCGGCGTCTCGGCGAAGGCGAGGAAGGCGGCCGCCGTGGTGATCTCGAAGAAGGTGATCGGCGCGCCGCCGTTCGCCGCCTCGCACCGCTCCAGGAGCGCGATCAGCGCGTCCTCGTCGATCAGCGCGCCGGCGACGCGGATTCGTTCGTGAAAGCGCGCGAGATGCGGCGAGGTATAGACATGGACGCGGTCGCCCCGCGCCTCGAGCCCGGCGCGGATCATCGCGACGGTCGAGCCCTTGCCGTTGGTTCCCGCGACATGCACCACCGGCGGCAGGCGCCGCTCGGGATGGCCGAGCGCGGCCAGCAGCCGCTCGATCCGTTCAAGCGTGAGGTCGATGACCTTCGGGTGCAACGCCATCAGGCGCGCCAGCACCCGATCGCTGGTCGCGGAGGGCGCGGCCACCTACTTCGCCGTCGCCGCCTCGGCCACCAGCTCGCCATGCACCGCCGGCGGCTGGCCCATCAACAAGCGCAGCAGGGTGATGAGCTGCTCGCGCATGTCCTTGCGGGGGATCACCATGTCGAGCATCCCATGCTCCAGCAGGTATTCCGAGCGCTGAAAGCCTTCGGGCAGGGTCTCGCGGATGGTCTGTTCGATGACCCGCGGGCCGGCGAAACAGATGAGCGCGTTCGGTTCGGCGATCTGCACGTCGCCGAGCATCGCATAGCTCGCGGTGACGCCGCCGGTGGTCGGATGGGTCAGCACGACGACGTAAGGCAGCCCGGCTTCCTTCAGCATCTGCACGGCGACCGTCGTTCGCGGCATCTGCATCAGGCTGAGGATCCCCTCCTGCATGCGCGCGCCCCCGGCGGCGGCGAACAGGACCAGCGGGCATTTGCGCTTCACCGCGCGCTCGGCCCCGGCGATGATCGCATTGCCGACCTGCATCCCCATCGAGCCGCCCATGAAGGCGAAATCCTGGCCGACGCAGATGGTCTTCAGCCGGCCGATCTCGCCCTCGGCGACCAGCATCGCCTCTTCTTCGCCGGTCTTCTTGCGCGCCTCGCGCAGGCGGTCGGGATATTTCTTCTGGTCCTTGAAGCCGAGCGGATCGGCGATCGGCTTCGGCACCTGGATCTCGACGAAGATGCCGCCGTCGAACAGCTTGCGGAACCGCTCGCGCGGGCTGATCGGCATGTGGTGGCCGCAATTGGTGCAGACATTGAGATTGTCGGCGAGTTCACGATGAAACAGCATCGTGCCGCATTCGTCGCACTTCACCCAGAGATTTTCCGGCACCTCGCGCTTGGAGAAGAGCGAGTTGATCGAGCCGATCTTGGGGCGGACGTAGTTCGAGATCCAGTTCATCGGTCGGGCCGGCTCCTTCGTCGGCGGGGCTTGGCGCCTAGATAGGCTCCGGCCCGCGCGAATGCAATCACGCCGCGCGCCGGTCGCGCCAGCCGTTGTAGCCGAGCCAGATCGCATAGATGAGGAGGGTGGAGCCGATATCGGCCAGCAGGAAGGGCCGGAACCCGCCGGCGTCGGATGGGTCGATCGGCGCCTCGAAGAGCGTCAGGCCCGACAGGGGCGAGGGCGGTGCCACGACGAGGAGGGCGATCGCGTTGTTGGCGAAATGCAGCCCCATGGCCAGCGACAGGTTGCCCGAGCGGATCGTGACGTCGCCGAGGATGAGCCCGGTCAGCGCGGCCGAGACCACGACGAGCCAGGCGTTCGCGCCGAAGGTGGCCGGGTTCCAGTGCATCACCCCGAAGAGCAGGGCGGGCCCCAGCCACCAGACCAACCGGCTCCGGAAGCGCGCGGCGAGGCCCTGGGCGAGGTAGCCCCGGAACAGCATCTCCTCGGCCGCGGTCTGTATCGCCAGCGCCGGCACGGCGAGCGGCAGCGCCGCCGCCCAGGCGCCGAGCGCCACCCTTTGCGCGGGCGCGTCGAGCGCGAAGGCGGTCGGCAGGGCCAGCGCCGCCACCACCGCGACCCCGGCGAGATAGGCCCCGGGCCGGATGCCGCCCGGCCCGATCAGGCTGGCGAGGTCGCGCTTCTGGAGCAGCCGCGCCGCGAGGCCCAGCCCGGCGATCAGCCCGGCGAAGCCGTAGAGAAAGGCGAGCAGGGCGCCGTTCGCCGAACCCTGCCCGACGAGCACCAAGCCGACGGTCGCCGCTATCCAGAGGGTTCCGGCGAGCGCGCATCCGAGCACCAGCCGCCAGATCGCCGGCCGCGCCCGCGCCGGCGCGACGAAATCCTCGAAAGCCGGCGAGCGGTCGGGCAGGATCGGCATCTGGTCACCCTCGGGTTCCGGCGGAGACCCTAGGGCGCCGGCGTCGCGGCCTCAAGTTGCGCGGCGCCCAACCCGCGCCCCCTGGCCTTGAGAATCCCCCTGCCAGAGCCTAGGAGATCGCGGAGACGAAGACCGCCGGAGGAGAGAGCGCCGATGGACGCCCCGAAGTTCGACAAAAGCCAGCTGCCCAGCCGCCATGTGACCGAGGGACCCGAGCGCGCGCCGCACCGCAGCTATCTCTATGCCATGGGCATTTCGGAGGCGGAGATCCACCAGCCGCTGGTCGGGGTCGCCACCTGCTGGAACGAGGCCGCGCCCTGCAACATCGCGCTGAACCGGCAGGCGCAGGCGGTGAAGCTCGGCGTGAAGCAGGCGCTCGGCACCCCGCGGGAATTCACCACGATCACCGTCACCGATGGCATCGCCATGGGCCACGAGGGGATGCGGTCGAGCCTCGCCAGCCGCGACGCCATCGCCGATACGGTCGAACTGACCATGCGCGGCCATTGCTACGACGCTCTGGTCGGGCTCGCCGGCTGCGACAAGAGCCTGCCGGGCATGATGATGGCGATGGTGCGGCTGAACGTGCCCTCGGTCTTCATGTATGGCGGCTCGATCCTGCCGGGCAAGCTCAACGGCCGCGACGTGGTGGTGCAGGACGTGTTCGAGGCGGTCGGCAAGCATCAGGCGGGCGAAATGTCCGACGCCGAACTCGACATCATCGAGCGCATCGCCTGCCCGTCCTCGGGCGCCTGCGGCGGGCAATATACCGCCAACACCATGGCCTGCGTCTCCGAGGCGATCGGCCTCGCGCTGTTCAATTCCTCCGGCGCGCCCGCGCCCTATGAGAGCCGCGACCAGTATGGCGTCGCCTCGGGCGTCGCGGTGATGACCCTGCTCGAAAAGCGCATCCGCGCGCGCGACGTGGTGACGCGCAAGGCGCTGGAGAACGCCGCGCGGGTCGTCGCCTGCACCGGCGGCTCGACGAACGGCGGCCTGCATCTGCCGGCGATCGCGCATGAGGCCGGCATCGACTTCACCCTGCAGGACGTCTGCGACATCTTCCGCGACACGCCCTATTTCGTGAACCTGCGGCCGGGCGGCGCCTATGTCGCGAAGGACCTGTTCGAAGCCGGCGGCGTGCCCGTGGTGCTGAAGGAGTTGCGCAAGGCGGGCCTCATCCACGAGGATTGCCTGACGGCGAGCGGCCGGACCATCGGCGAGGAGCTCGACCTCATCCGGGGCGAGCCGGACGGCAAGGTGATCTATCCGATCGAGGCGCCGATCTCGGCCACCGGCGGCGTCGTCGGCCTGACCGGCAATCTCGCGCCGGAGGGGGCAATCGTGAAGGTCGCCGGCATGAGCGCCGAGGAACAGGTCTTCACCGGCCCGGCCCGCGTCTTCGATTGCGAGGAGGATGCCTTCGAGGCGGTGCAGAACCGCGCCTACAAGGAGGGCGACGTCATCGTCATCCGCAACGAGGGACCGGTCGGCGGCCCCGGCATGCGCGAGATGCTGTCGACGACCGCCGCCCTGTCGGGTCAGGGCATGGGCAAGAAGGTCGCGCTCATCACCGACGGCCGCTTCTCGGGCGCCACCCGCGGCTTCTGCGTCGGCCATGTCGGGCCGGAGGCGGCGAAGGGCGGGCCGATCGCCCTGCTGCGCGATGGCGATGTCATCACGCTCGACGCCGTGAAGGGCGAGATCAGCGTGGCGCTGTCCGAGGACGAGCTGGCGGAGCGGGCCAAGGGCTGGAACGGCCCGCGACCGACGATCTATGCCAGCGGCGCGCTCTGGAAATATGCCACGCTGGTCGGCCCCACCTATCTCGGCGCGGTCACCCACCCGGGCGCCAAGGCCGAGAAGCACGTATATGCGGATCTTTGAGCGCGGCGCGGCGCTGGTCGCCGCGCTGCTGCTCGCCGCCTGCGATCCCGCCGGTCTCTCGGGATCGGCGCCCGCCCGCGTCACGGTGACGGCCGGTGGCCAGCCGATCACCATCGCGGCGCCGGCCGGCTTCTGCGTCGATCCGCGCAGCACCAGCGTATCCTCGACCGGGGCTTTCGTGCTGCTCGGCGATTGCGTCCTGCTCGGCAAGGCGACGCCGGGGGCGGCGCAGCCGACGGTCGGCGCGGCGCTGACCGCCAGCATCTCGGCCGGCGGGCTTGGGGACGGCGGTCCCGCCACCCAGTCGCTCGCCGATCTGGAGCTCTACGTCGCGACGCCGCGCGGCCGCGCGCTGGTCGGTCGCAGCGGCCAGACGGCGCGCATACGCATCCTGACGACCCAGACGCGGGCCGGTGTGCTCTATGTGCTGGTCGAGGATCGGGGGGCGCAGCCGATCATGGGGGCCGATCCCCGCTTCTGGCGGGGATTTCTGGAGGTCAACGGCCGGCTGGTGGCGATTTCCGAGCTCGGCTTCGACGGACCACGCGAGGATCCGGCCGAGGGGTTCGCCCTGCTCGCCGGCTTCGCCGACGCGATCCAGCGCGCCAACCCCGCGCCGAAACCAACGCCGAAGCCCGCGAGCGTCGCCGCTCCTTCGCCCGGCGGGTGACAGCGGGCGCGGTTTGCGACAGGATCGGCGCAGCCCCACGCGAGTGCGCCATCGTGAGCCAGACCGCCTATCCGCGCCTCCTCGCCCCGCTGGATCTCGGCTTCGTCACCCTGCCGAACCGGGTGCTGATGGGCTCGATGCATACCGGCCTCGAGGAAACCGGGGACTGGCGCCGGGTCGCCGCCTTCTACGTGGCGCGGGCCGAGGGCGGGGTCGGGCTGATCGTCACCGGCGGCATGGCCCCGAACGCCGAGGGCGCGGTCCTTCCCGGCGCCGCCGGATTCTTCACCGCCGAGGACATCGCCCATCACCGGATGGTCACGAGCGCCGTGCACGCGGCCGGCGGGCGGATCGCGGCGCAGATCCTGCATGCCGGGCGCTATGCCTATGGCCCGCTGGCCGTCGCGCCCTCGCCGATCCGCGCGCCGATCGCGCCGCATGCCCCGGCGGAACTCGACGCCGCCGGCATCGAGAAGCAGATCGCCGACATCGCCACCGCCGCCGCCAGGGCCCGCGAGGCGGGTTATGACGGGGTCGAGATCATGGGCTCCGAAGGCTATCTGCTGAACGAGTTTCTCGCGCCGCGCACCAATCGCCGGACCGACCGCTGGGGCGGGCCGATCGAGAACCGCGCCCGCTTTCCGATCGAGGTGGTGGCGCGGGTCCGCGCGGCGGTGGGCGCGGATTTCATCCTGATCTACCGGCTGTCGATGCTCGACCTGGTGCCGGGGGGCCAGAGCTGGGACGAGGTCGTGCATGTCGCCCGCGGCGTCGTCGCGGCCGGCGCGACCCTGATCAATACCGGGATCGGCTGGCACGAGGCGCGGGTGCCGACCATTGCCACGTCCGTGCCGCGCGCCGCCTTCGCCTGGGCGACGGCGCGGATGATGGGCGAGGGGATCGGCGCGCCGCTGATCGCCTCGAACCGGATCAATACGCCCGAGGTCGCCGAGGCGCTGCTGGGGCAAGGCGCGGCCGACATGGTCTCGCTCGCCCGGCCGTTCCTCGCCGACCCGCGCTTCGTCGCCAAGGCGGCGGCGGGTCGGCCAAAAACGATCACGCCCTGCATCGCCTGCAATCAGGCCTGCCTCGACCATACCTTTTCTCTCCGGGTGGCGAGCTGCCTCGTCAACCCGCGCGCCTGCCACGAGACGGAGCTGCGGCTGGACCGCGCGCCGGTGTCGCGGCGGATCGCGGTGGTCGGCGCCGGTCCCGCCGGCCTCGCCGCCGCGCTGACCGCCGCGGGCCGCGGCCACGCGGTGACCCTGTTCGAGCGCGACGCCGAGGTCGGCGGCCAGCTGAACCTCGCGAAACGCATCCCCGGCAAGGAGGAGTTCCGCGGCCTCGTCGCCTTTTACGCCCGCGCGGTGGCGGACGCCGGGATCGCGGCGCGACTTGGCGCCGAGGCGGGGCTGGAGGATCTCGCCGGCTTCGACGCGATCGTGATCGCCACCGGCGTGGCGCCGCGCGACCCGGCGATCCCCGGTCAGGACCAGGGCCATGTGTTCGGCTATCTCGACGTGCTGCGGGACGGCGCGGAGGTCGGCCCCCGGGTGGTGATCGTCGGCGCCGGCGGCATCGGCTTCGATGTCGCGACGTTCCTCGCGCAGGCGGGCCCTTCGGCGACGCTCGACCTCGCGGCCTGGCGCCGGGAATGGGGCGTCGGCGACCCGGCGGTGACCCCCGGCGGCCTCGCCGAGCCGGAACGGCCTCGACGCGCGCGCGCCGTCACGCTGTTGCAGCGAAAGCCCGGCCGGCCCGGCGCCGGCCTCGGCAAGACCACGGGCTGGATCCATCGCGCCAGCCTCGCCGCGCGCGGGGTGCGGATGATCGGCGGCGTGAATTACGAGGAGATCACGCCGCGCGGCCTGCGCGTCAGCAGCGGGCCGGGGCGTGAGGATCCGCGGCTGATCGAGGCGGATACCATCGTCCTCTGCGCCGGTCAGGAGCCGCGCCGAAGTCTGGCCGACGCGCTGATCGCGAACGGCGTGACGCCGCATGTGATCGGCGGCGCCGACCGCGCGGCGGAGCTCGATGCCAAGCGGGCGATCGACCAGGCGACCCGCCTGGCGGCGACCCTTTGAGAGACGCTCAGCCCGGCCCGAGCGCCCGCAGATAGCCGCGCAGCACCTTTTCCAGCTTCGCCGCGCCGAGCGGGGCCATCGCCTTGGTATGCTCGTGGCTCAGCACCTCGGCGCTCATGCCGGCGGCCATGTTGGTGATGGTCGAGATCGCCGCGACCCGCAGCCCGAGGAACCGGGCGAGGATCACCTCCGGCACCGTCGACATGCCGACCGCGTCGGCGCCAAGCACGCGGATCGCCCGGATCTCGGCCGGCGTCTCGAAGCTGGGGCCGGAATACCAGGCATAGACGCCTTCGCGCAGCGGAACCCCCGCCGCCGCCGCCGCCGCGCCGAGCGCGGTCCGCATCGCGGGCTCGTAGGCATCGACCATGTTCACGAAGCGCCCATCCGTCGGCTCGCCGATCAGCGGGTTGCGGCCCGAGAAATTGATATGGTCGCTGATCATCATCAGATCGCCCGGCGGGATGTCGGGGCGAAACGATCCCGCGGCGTTGGTCAGGATCAGCTGCCCCGCCCCGAGGTCGCGCAGGGCCTCGAGCGGGACACGCATCGCCCCCGCGTCGCCCTTCTCGTAGTAGTGCGCCCGCCCCCCGAGCACGGCGACGCGCACGCCTTCGAGATCGCCGACCACCAGCTTCGGGTTATGGCCCGACACCCCGGCATGCGGAAAGCCGGGCAGGTCGGCATAGTCGATCGCGACGCCGTCCACCGCCTCCGCCAGATGGCCGAGGCCGGAGCCGAGGATCAGCCCGACCCGGACCGGCGCGGCGCCCACCCGGGCGCGGATGCTCTCGACCAACTCCATTCAGCGCTCCTTGACGTAAGGCCGACCGCCCGCCTTGGGCGGGATCGCCTTGCCGACGAAGCCGGCGAGGATGACCACCGTCAGGATATAGGGCAGGGCCTGCATGAACTGCACCGGCAGGGTGACGCCGCCGAGCGTGATCCCCTGATAGCGGATGCCGATCGCCTCCAGCAGCCCGAACAGCAGGCAGGCGCCGAGCGCCGGCCAGGGCCGCCATTTGGCGAAGATGAGGGCGGCCAGCGCGATGAAACCCTTGCCGGCCGTCATGTCGCGCACGAAGCCCGCCGACATGCCGGTCGAGAGATAGGCCCCGGCGATGCCGCAGAGCATGCCGCAGATCAGCACGGCGGCGTATCGCTGGCGCGTCACCGACACGCCGGCTGTATCGACGGCGCCCGGATTCTCGCCGACCGCGCGCAGGCGCAGGCCGAAGCGGGTGCGAAACAGCACCCACCACGTCAGCGGAACCATGAGGAGTGCGACATAGACGAGGATATTGTTGCCCGAGATCAGGTGCTGGTAGACCGGGCCGATCCCAGGGATCCGGCCAAGGGTCTCGGCGAAGGGCAGGGTGATCGGGCTGAACCGCTGCGCCCCGCTCAGCTGCGGCGTCTGGCCGCCCATCGCGAACCAGTTCTGCCCGACGAGCGCGGTCAGCCCCGAGGCGAGGAAGTTGATCGCCACGCCGGAGATGAGCTGATTGCCCTTGAGCGTGATCGAGGCGAGCCCGTGGATCGCGGCGAGGACCAGCGAGCCGCCGATCCCCGCGACGAGCCCGATCCAGGCCGACCCACTGACCGCCGCCACCGCCCCGGCGAGGAAGGCGGCGGCCAGCATCTTGCCTTCCAGCCCGATATCGAAGACCCCCGCCCGCTCGGAATAGAGCCCGGCGAGGCAGGCGAGCAGCAGCGGCGTCGCGAGGCGCAGGCTCGATCCGGCGATCTGCAGGACGGTCGCGAGATCCATCACGCCCTCCCGCCGAGCCGCGCGAACAGCCGCTCGACCGGCACCCGCGTCAGGTTTTCCAGCGCCCCGGTGAACAGGATGACCAAAGCCTGGATGACGACGATCATCTCGCGGCTGATGCTCGGCATCTCGAAGGCGAGCTCGGCGCCGCCCTGATAGAGGATGCCGAACAGGATCGCGGCGAGCACCACCCCCACCGGATGCGAGCGGCCCATTAGCGCGACGGCGATGCCGACGAACCCGGCGCCGCCGACATAATCGAGCACCAGCCGGTGCTGGTAGCCCATGACCACGTTCAGCGCCATCATCCCCGCCATGGCGCCGGAGATCAGCATGACGACGATGGTGATCCGCACCGGGTCGATCCCGGCATAGACCGCCGCCGGCTCGGAAAAGCCGAAGGCGCGCAACTCGTAGCCGAGCCGCGTGCGCCAGATCAGCGCCCAGGTCAGGAACGCGGCCAGAAGTGCCAGCAGCGAGGTAAAGTTCATCGGCGTGCGCGAGACCTTGATCCCGACCGCCGCCAGCATCTCGTGCATGAAGGGCAGATGCGCCCCGGCCGCGAAATTGCGCGATTCCGGTGCCATCGAGCCCGGCACCTTCAGCACATTGACCAGCAGATAGACGACCAGCGCCGAGGCGATGAAATTGAACATGATCGTGGTGATGACGACGTGGCTGCCGCGCTTCGCCTGCAGATAGCCGGGGATGAAGGCCCAGGCCGCGCCGAACAGGCCGGCGCCGAGGATCGCCACCGGCAGCACGATGAGCCAATGCGTCTGGTCGAGCGCGAGGCAGACCAACGTCACGCCGATGCCGCCGAACGCCGCCTGCCCCTCGCCGCCGATATTGAACAGGCTCGCGTGAAAGGCGATGGCGACCGAAAGCCCGGTGAAGACGAAGGTGGTGGCATAGAACAAAGTGAAGCCGATGCCGTAGGACGAGCCGAGCGAGCCGGCGATCAGGATGCGCACCGCCTGGATCGGATCCTCGCCGATGAAGAGCACGACGAGACCGGCGAAGAAGAAGGCGAGCGCGAGGTTGATCGCCGGGATCAGCGCCAGATCGGCCCAGCGCGGCAGGGTCGCCTTCATGCTGGTAGCTTTGGCGTGGATTTTTGCCCAGGTTTGGGCAAACCGCTGTAGAGCCCGTCGATATGCTCGAAGAGCCCGGGTTCCACGCTGCGCCAGAGCGGATCGAGATGGAATTTGACGCCCTCGCGTCGCGCCAGCTTGGCGGCGGGGACAAAGTCGCTGTCGCCCGCGATCAGCACGATCGTGCCAACTTGTCTTTTCAGCGTCAGCGATGCGATATCCAAGCCGATCCTCATATCCACGGCCTTCTGGCGGAAAGTCGGGCGAAAATCCGCGTCGGACAGGGTCTCGAATTTGATTTGCTGCTTCAGCAATGACGACAGAACGGCGGGTTTTAGCTCCCACAGGCTCGCGGGATCGCGCCTGACTTCGCCAAGGCGAACCGCCATATTCGCGGTTCGACGCAGCATGTCGTGAAGGGCAAGCTGGAAGCGGGCAACATCCGTTCTGGCATAGTCAATGGCACGGCGACTGACAGGCAAGTGGCCGCGGTCAAGATACGGGCGAGCATCGTAGTAGAAGCAGCGGTAGAGAAGTGCCCTGGCGTGAGGCAAGCGTTCAATCTTGTTGATGCGCTGTAGATGAGCCGCGACCAAGCGTTTTATCGAGTCGCGTACCGCTGCCGGATCGGACATGTCGATTTCTGGCCGAAGGGCGGGCAAACGCTTGAGGAAATAGCCGCCGTCAATCAGGATGGCGACCTGGTTCATCCCAGCTCGCCAAACAAAAAAGCCCCAAGGGTTCGGCGGATCTCTGGATTTCTAGGAGACGCGCGTACTGCCGAGGGGCGGATAAAGCCATTTATATGCGACACCGATACATTTTTCAACCCACTCATGCCGCCCCCCGCGAGGCCGGGTCGATGCCGGCCATCAGCAGGCCGAGCTCGCGCTCGTCCGTGGTGCCGGCGCCGCGCTCGCCCGAGATCCTCCCGTCGAACATGACGAGGATCCGGTCGCTGAGCGCCTGGATCTCGTCCAGCTCGACCGAAACGAGGATGATCGCCTTGCGCCGGTCGCGCAGGGCGACGATCTGCTGGTGGATGAACTCGATGGCGCCGATATCGACGCCGCGGGTCGGCTGGCCGACGAGCAGCACATGCGGGTCGCGCTCGATCTCGCGCGCGAGCACGATCTTCTGCTGGTTGCCGCCCGAGAAATTCGCGGTCTTCAGGTCGCAGTTCGGCGGGCGGATGTCGAACCGCTCGATCCCCTCTCGGGCGAGGGCGCGGATCGCGTCGCGGTCGAGCGTGGTCAGCGGTCCGCCGAACCGCGCCTCGTATTGATAGCCGAGCACCGAATTTTCCCACTCGGCGAAGGGCATGACGAGGCCGCGGCGATGCCGGTCCTCGGGCACATGCGCGATGCCGAGCAGGCGGCGGTCATCGGCGTTGGTCGTGTGGCCGAGGTCGAGCGGCTGGCCCTTGAACAGAACCTCGCCGCTCGTCGCCGCGCGGATGCCGGCGAGGATCTCCAGCAGTTCGGACTGACCGTTGCCGGCGACCCCGGCGATGCCGAGGATTTCCCCCTCGCGCACCGTGAAGCTGACCGAGCGCAGACGCTCGACCCCTTGCGCGTCGACCAGCCGCAGATTCCGCACGTCGAGCGTCACCGGCCCGGGCGTCGCCGCCGCCTTCTCGACGCGCAGCAGCACGCGCCGCCCGACCATCAGCTCGGCCAGCTCGGCCGGGTTCGTCTCGGCGGTGGTCAGGGTGCGGACCATCTCGCCCCGGCGCATGACGCTGACTTCGTCGGTGATCGCCATGATCTCGCGCAGCTTGTGCGTGATGAGGAGGATGGTCTTGCCCTGGTCGCGCAGGAAGCCGAGGATACGGAACAGATGGTCCGCCTCGGCCGGGGTCAGTACGCCGGTCGGCTCGTCGAGGATCAGGATATCGGCCTGGCGATAGAGCGCCTTCAGGATCTCCACCCGCTGCTGCAACCCGACCGACAGGTCGCCGACCACGGCGTCCGGATCGACCTCCAGCTCGTATTCCGTCTCGAGCCGCGTCAACTCCGCCCGCGCCTTGCGGATCGAGGGCCCGAGCAGGGGCCCATCCTCGGCGCCGAGGATGATGTTCTCCAGCACGGTGAAAGGCTCGACCAGCATGAAATGCTGATGCACCATGCCGATGCCGGCCCGGATCGCCGCCTGGCTGTCGCCGATCACCGCCGGGGCGCCGTTCAGGCGGATTTCCCCGGCATCGGCGGCGTAAAAGCCATAGAGGATCGACATCAGCGTCGACTTGCCGGCGCCGTTCTCGCCGACGATGCCGTGGATCGTGCCGCGCCGGACGGTGAGGTGAATGTCCTTGTTGGCTTGGACCGGGCCAAAGCTCTTTGAAATGCCGATCAACTCGATCGCGGGGGCGTCGCCCCCCGCGGTTGGGCGCGCGGCGCCGGCCACGCCTATTTGACCGGGCAGGCGCTGTCGGACGTATAGTCGTGGACGGTGATTTCGCCCGAGATGATCTTGGCCTTGGCCGCGTCCACCGCCGCCGTCATCTCCGGCGTGATCAGCGCCTTGGCTGTCGTCGACCGCGTAGCCGACGCCATCCTCGGCCAGTCCCATCACCCGATGCCCGGGGTGAAGGCGCCCTTGTTGACGTCCATCATCGTGTCATAGGCCGCGAGATCGACCCGCTTCAGCATCGAGGTCAGGATCTGGCCCGGATGCAGGTAGTTCTGGTTGGAATCGACGCCGATCCCCAGCACGCCCGCGTCCGCCGCCGCCTGCAGCACGCCGATGCCGGTGCCGCCCGCCGCGTGATAGATCACGTCGGCGCCGCGGTCGATCTGGCTCTTGGCGAGTTCGTTGCCGCGCACCGGGTCGTTCCAGGCCGCGCCGGTGGTGCCGGTCATGTTCTGGAACACCTTCGGCGTTCGGGTTGGTCGCCTTTACCCCCTGGACATAGCCGCAGGCGAATTTCTGGATCATGGAACATCCATGCCGCCGACGAAGCCCACCTTGCCGGACTTCGAGGCCAACGCGGCCAGCACGCCGACGAGATAGCTGCCTCATGCCGTTGAAGACGAGTGGAGCGATGTCGACAATTGACCACCATGTCGATGATCGCGAAATCGGTGTCGGGGAAGTTCGCGCCACCGCTTCCAGCGCCGAGGCGCTGGCGAACCGACCGAGATCACCGGATTGAAGCCCTGTTCGGCGAAGCGGCGGATCGCCTGCTCGCGCTGGGCGTCGGACTGCAACTCGAACTCGTGATAGCGATGCCGGTCTCGGCCTTGAACCGCTCCGGCGCCCTCGAAGGCGGCCTGGTTGAAGGACCGGTCGAACTTGCCGCCGAGATCGAAGATCACCGCCGGATCCGCGTCCGGCGCCATCGCGCTCGGCGTCGACCATGAGGAGGGCGGCCGCCGCCGCGAAGGGTCTCGCCAGAAACATCGTATCCTCCCCTAGAGGTATGCCGCGACAGCGCCGTGGCGCCGAGCTTCCTGGCCGGTACGCGCCAGCGAAACGAGCGATATCAGGCAGTAAGTCTCTGCTGGGCGAAGCCGGTCAATCGGTTTTTCCTGAGTGGCGGGCCCTGACCGAACGAGGTCCTGCCGCAGCACCAGCGCATCGACCGGCGGCAGCGCGGCGCGGTGATAATAGCGCACGCGCGCCCACCGGCCGATAGCCGAAGGCGGCGTAGAGGCCGAGCGCGGCGTCGTTGCCCGCCGCGACTTCGAGAAACATTTCCTCGGCGCCTTCCGTCCGCATCCGCTCTTCGAGGTCGCCGAGCAGGGCGCGCGCCAACCCCCGCCGCCGCCGGTCCGGATGCACGGCGAGCGTCAGCAGCGTCGCTTCCGGCCCGGCGAGCTGGCCGAGGGCGAAGCCGTCGGGCGGCCGGGCGACCAGCCGGGTCGAGGGCAGGGTGAGCAGGTCCGCGAACTCCGCCGCCGACCAGGGCCGGGGCGCTTCGGTAAAGGCGAGGGCGTGGAGCCCGGCCAGCGCCTCAGGCGTCATCGAGGATCACCGTCTCCGGCTCGCTCGACGGCGCGGCGTCCGCCCGCCGCAGGTAGAGCGGGGCGGGACGGGTGGCGTCGCCGATCCGCGTCGCGGCCACCCGTGCGATCAGGATCGGGTCGGCGCCGCTGTTCGCGTCGGTCGCGGTCAGGCGTGGCACGTCGGGAGCCGGCGCGATTTCCCGCGCGACGCCGTCCTGGAAGCTTTGGGTGAAGACGCCGCCACGCGAATCCTCCAGCGTGACCAGCACCGCGCCGGGATGCCCGAAGGCCAGCGCCTCGAACCGGCCGACGCCGATCGCCGGCACCCCGAGCGCGAGGGCGAGGCCGCGCGCCGCCGCGACCGCGATGCGCAGGCCGGTGAAATTGCCCGGACCGACCCCGACGGCCAGCCCGTCGAGCTCCGGCCAGGACGCGCCGCCTTCGGCCAGGACTTCCTCCAGCATCGGCAGCAGGCGCTCGGCCTGACCACGCGCCATCGCCTCGCGGCGGACGGCGCGGATCCGGTCGCCCTGAACCAAAGCGGCCGCGCAATGCGCGGCCGATGTGTCGAAGGCGAGAAGCAGGGGCGGGTCAGATGGCAACCGGCCGCACCTCGGTCACCTCGGGGATATAGTGGCGCAGCAGGTTCTCGATGCCCATCTTCAGCGTCATGGTCGAAGAGGGGCAGCCGGCGCAGGCGCCCTGCATATGCAGATAGACCACGCCGCGGTCGAAGCCGTGAAAGGTGATGTCGCCGCCATCCTGAGCCACCGCCGGGCGGACACGGGTGTCGAGCAATTCCTTGATCTGGACGACGATCGCCTCGTCCGGGCCGGAATGGGTCGCATGTTCGACCGCGCCGTCGTCGCCGCTCATCACCGGCTGGCCGGACTGGAAATGCTCCATGACCGCGCCGAGGATGCCGGGCTTGATATGCGCCCAGTCGGCATCGTCGGTCTTGGTCACGGTCACGAAGTCCGGCCCGAAGAACACGCCGGAAACCCCGCCCGCGGCGAAGATGCGCCGGGCGAGCGGCGAGGATTCGGCCGCCTCCGCGCTCGGGAAGTCCGCCGTGCCGGCCCCGAGCACCGCGAGCCCGGGCAGGAATTTCAAGGTCGCCGGATTCGGCGTGGATTCGGTCTGGATGAACATGGAGAGCCTCCGTTCGCTCGCAGGCTAGATGAACCTCCCGAGCGAATAAGTCAAGATAACTGGAATGTTTCTAAACTGCTGACGCCCGCGAGCTCCCAGCCGCCGCTGTCGCCGAAGCGCGATTTGCCGCTGACACCGCCCGCCGGCTTGGCTAAGCTCCGCCGCCGAAGCGCCCCGCGCGCGAGCGGAAATGAGGAGACGCGAAGCATGGCCGATCATTCCGGCGCCGGCGACTACAAGCACGGCGAGATGGACATCACCGACCACCAGAAGACCTTCGACGGGTTCATCCGCTTCTGGATCTTCGTGTTCGGCGGCGCGATCGCCATCCTGATCTTCCTCGCGCTGTTCAATTCCTGACCCCTGCGAAACACGCCGTTCCATGCGCATGATTCCGCGGGCGCTTCTGGCCGTCCTCATGCTCGTAACGCTGGCGGGCTGCGAGATGTACACGCCGGCCACGCCGGACGAAATCGCGCGGGCACGCTATGTCAGCGCCGAGCCGCCCTCGGTCACGCTCATTTCGATGGTGAACGCGGCGAACGGCCGCTCGGCGCATTCCGGGCTGCTGATCAACGGCTCGCAGCAAGTGCTCTACGATCCGGCCGGCACCTTCACCCATCCCGACCTGCCGAGATCCGGGGACATCCACTATGGCATGACGCCGCGCTTCGTTGATTATTACGAGCGGTATCATGCCCGTTTCGACTATTTCGTCGAGATCCAGCGCGTGCCGGTGACGCGCGAACAGGCCGATCAGGTCTATGCCAACGCCGTCGCCCGCGGCCAGAGCTTCAAGATGGAATGCGCGCTGACCACCGCCAGCGTCCTGCAGCCGGTCGCGCCCTTCTCGAACGTGCGGACCACGCTCTTCCCCGAATCGCTACGCCGGGATTTCGCCGCCATGCCGGGCGTCGTCACCACCCAAGTCTATGATTCCGACGTCGGCCAGAACAAGATCTGGGAAGAAGATGGCGGCGGCGCCTGACGGCGACCGCCCGGGCTCAGGCGTAGCCGAAATGCGCGAGCATCTCGCGAGCGTCCTCGGGTTCGAACAGCCCGAGATCCGCGGGGCCTAGCAGGTCGCGCCACGCGCCGCGGCCGTCGAAGATCGGCTGGTTTATTTGCCAGTTCCGCAAGAGCGCGTGCTCCACGCCTTCCTGGCCCGTGCCGCGCCGCGTTTCCTCGACGCCGAACCAAAGGCGCTCCGTCTCATGGTAGCGCAGCATCTCGGGTGCGAAATCGAACCCGGCGAACTCGGCGACGCCTCGGAGCGCCGCCGCCGGATCCGCGATCAGATCCTCGTAGCGGAGCACATGCGTGTCCGCGGCGTTCTCCTCGGCTCGTACAAGGCGGTTGTCAGCCAGCCAGCGCCGCGCCCCGAACTCGGCCGAGCCTTTGCGGCGAATGAAGGAAGCGGCGACGTCGCGGCCGTCGCGGACCATGAGGATGAAACGCGCGCCGGGGACGAGTCGCCGGATGAGGGGAATGCGCCGGACGTGCCGGGGCGTCTTCTCGGCGAAATGCTCCCGCCCGCTCGCGCGCGCCTCGGCCCGCAGCGCCTTCCACCCGACGCGCGCTTGCGACCTGACGAGAAAGCAGTTGGTCTCGGTGAGGGGGATGTGGATCCGCGGGTGGCTTGCGAACATGTTGGCCAGGAGCGACGTCCCGCTATGGCCGCAACCGCAGATGAACGTATGGCTGAGCATTTCCCTCCGGGGCGCTGAACGCGACAAGGCGGACCGGTTCACCGCTTTCGGAGCGGACTCCGGGGCGGAAACAAAAAATCCCGAAGCGCGTGCTCCGGGATCTTCGTCGCGCGGGACCCACGCGGACTTGGTCGACAACGGTCGAGAGGCTCAGAGAGCGCCTTCGCGCTGCAACTTCTTGCGCGCCAGCTTGCGCGCGCGGCGCACGGCCTCGGCCTTTTCACGGGCCTTCTTGACGGACGGCTTCTCGAAATGCTGCTTCAGCTTCATCTCGCGAAACACGCCTTCGCGCTGCAGCTTTTTCTTGAGCGCCCGCAATGCCTGATCGACATTGTTGTCACGAA
>JBGAJI010000077.1:0-15267 GCA_044225035.1 Amaricoccus sp.
GGCAGAGATCCTGCCAGTGCCCGTGCCAGTACATCCTGATCGGGTCGGCGCCGGGGATCGCCTCGACCAGCTCGACCTTGTAGGGCTCGTTCAGCGCCTCGTAGTGGCGGATCGCCCGGTCGCGGTCCCAGACCTCGGTCCGCACCGGATCGCGCGCGGCGATGATCTGGCGCATCCGCGCCTCGATCAGGCCGAGATGCTCGGGGGTGAAGGGCTCGGCCCGGTCGAAATCATAGTACCAGCCGTTCTCGATCACCGGGCCGATGGTGACCTTGGTATCGGGCCACAGCTCCTGCACCGCGCGCGCCATGATATGCGCCGCGTCGTGCCGGATCAGTTCCAGCGCCGGTTCGTCCTTGATCGTATGGATCGCGATCCGTGCGTCGCGCTCGATCGGCACGCCGAGGTCGCTGAGCCGACCGTCGATGCTGACCGCGATCGCCGCCTTGGCCAGCGATTTCGACAGGTCGGCGGCGATCTCCGCCCCGGTCACGCCGCCGGGATAGCGACGGATCGCCCCGTCCGGCAGTGTGATCGCCACATCGCGCAGATCCGCGCTCGCATCGGTCATCGTCGATCTCCTTCGGGTTTGGCGCCCACGGCACGCCCGGGTCTCAGGGAAATCCTGCGATAGGTCCGCGCCCCGGCGGCTGTCAAATGGAATCCGCGTGACGCGGGCGGGGGCGGATTGCTAGGACTGCGCCATGACACACGAGACCCTGACCCTGCCGGACGGCCGCGCCCTCGCCTATCACCGCGCCACTGGCCGCGCGCCGGGCGTCGTGTTTCTCGGTGGCTTCCGCTCGGACATGAGCGGCTCCAAGGCGCAGTTTCTCGAAGCCTGGGCGCGGGCGCGGGGCCTCGGCTATCTGCGCTTCGACTATACCGGCCATGGGCTCTCGTCGGGACGATTCGAGGATGGCTGCGTCGGCGACTGGGCGCGCGACGCGGCCGACGCGCTTCACCATCTGACCGACGGGCCGCAGGTTCTCGTCGGCTCCAGCATGGGCGGATGGATCGCACTCCTGCTCGCCACGCGATTGCCCGGGCGAGTGCGCGGCCTCGTCGGAATCGCCGCCGCGCCGGATTTCACCGAAGATTCGATGTGGGCGAATTTCACCGAGGACCAGCGTCGCCGGCTGGCGTCCGAGGGCGCGGTCGCGGTCCCGACCGAATACGCGGACGAACCCTATGTCATCACCCGGCGGCTGATCGAGGACGGGCGCCGCAACCTCGTCCTGCGCGACCCGCTCGACCTGCCGTTTCCGGTCCGGCTGCTGCATGGCACCGCGGACAGCGACGTCGAGACCTCCGTCGCCTTGCGCATCCTCGCCCATGCGACGGCCGAGGACATGCGCCTGACCCTGGTCAAGGGCGCCGATCACCGGTTCAGCGCGCCGGACAATCTCGAGCTCATCGCCCGGACCATCGAGGAGATTCTCTAAGATCATCCCGGAATCAGTGCGCCCGCCCCGGGATCGGAGCGGGCGCGAATGGCCGGGGTGGCGGTCGCGACCCTTAGGCGCGCGCCGAAAGTCGTTCGATCTCTTCCTTCAGATACAGCTTCTTGAGCTTGAGTTGCTTGATGTTCATGTCGTCCGACGCCGGCATCTTCTGCTCGGCTTCGATGACCTCGGACAGCGCCTGATGCTTCTTACGGAGTTCCGTCAGGTGAGAACCCAGGCTCATGCTTATCCTCCTCCAAGGCTGTTTCCAACCGGGTCAGTAAACCATGGATTGAACCGTCTGTCACCAAAACCAAATCGTCCGCTCGGTTCACAAGACCGCGCGCGCGCCGCGTGACAGGGGGGCGCCATGGCGCAGGATCGCCTCGACCTCGGGCGCGAAGGCGCCACCGTCCTCGGCATGCGACGCGCCAGGGTGCAGGACGAGCGGCGGCGGCAGGGTCAAGGGCGCGGCGGCGCCTTTGCGGCACCGGATCAGAACTCGCGAGGCCGGCGCGTCGGAGCGCGGCGACACCGGCAGGATCTCGACCGCGCCCGCCGCCCCTTCCAGCGCCGAGAGAATCGCCGCCAGCCTCTCGGCCCGATGGATCAGCGTCAGCCGCCCGCCGGGGAGAAGCCGCCGCAGAGCGGCGGCGATCCAGTCCGCCAGCGTCGCCTCCTCGCGATGCGCGCGGTCGCGCCCGGGGTCGTCCGGCGGGGTCAACGCGCCGGCCGGGAAGAAGGGCGGGTTGGTCAGGACATGATGAAAGTCGAGGGCCCGAAGCGCCGGTGGGGGTCGGCGCAGGTCGCCCTCGTGGACCTCGAGCGCGAGGCCGTTCTCGGCGGCGTTCCGGCGCGCGAGCGCCGCGTAGCCCGGCTGAAGCTCCAAGCCATGAAGCACCAGCCCCGGCACCCGCGCGGCGAGGCAGAGCGCGGCCGCGCCGGCGCCGCAGCCGAGATCCAGCACTCGCTCGCCCGGCACCGCCGGAACGAAGGCGGCGAGCAGCACGGGATCGATCGCCGCGCGATAGCCGCCGACAGGTTGCCAAAGGCGCAGCCGCCCGCCAAGAAAGGCGTCCCGGCTGAGCGGCCCGAGATCGATGTCGCGATCGTGGCCGAGGTCCGAACCCGCGCCGGCGGGCGCGCTCATCCCGGCGACAGGTCGCCGATCCCGTTATCGGTCAGGATCGCGCGCACCCGGAAGGCATCGCGGTCGGCGGCCATCAGGCGACGCGGAAAGAGGCCGATGCCTCCTTCGAGCACGCTCATATGGACGTCCAGAACGAAGCAGTCTATATCCTCCGCGCGCAGCAAGGCGGTGGCAAAGGCGATGATCGTGGGGTCCGTGGTGCGCAGGATTTCCTTCATCGCCGCGAGCCTAGAGACCCCGCCGGCCGAGGTCGAGAGCGAACAGCGATGAATACCCCCGCGCGCGTGGCGACCCCGATCGAGACCCTGCAGACGGTGCTGGCCGAGGATATGGCGGCGGTCAACGCGCTGATCCGTGCGCGGATGGCGAGCGAGCATGCGCCGCGCATCCCCGAGGTGACGGCGCATCTGGTCGAGGCCGGCGGCAAGCGGCTGCGCCCCCTGCTCACGCTCGCCGCCGCGCGGCTCTGCGGCTATCAGGGGTTCGACCATGCCCGGCTGGCGGCGACGGTCGAGTTCATCCATACCGCGACGCTGCTGCATGACGACGTGGTCGACGAGAGCGCGCGGCGCCGGGGGCGGCCGACCGCGAACCTGCTCTGGGACAACAAATCGAGCGTGCTGGTCGGGGACTATCTCTTCGCCCGCTCCTTCCAGCTGATGGTCGAGACCGGGGATCTGCGCGCGCTCAACATCCTGTCGAACGCGGCGGCGGTGATCGCCGAGGGCGAAGTCCTGCAACTGACCGCCGCGGCCAGCCTCGCCACCACCGAGGAGATCTATCTGCGCGTGGTGCGCGGCAAGACCGCCGCGCTCTTCTCCGCCGCGACCGAGGTCGGCGGGGTGATCGCCAGGGCGCCGGAGGATCAGGTGACGGCGCTGCGCGACTATGGCGACGCGCTCGGCGTCAGTTTCCAGATCGCCGACGACCTGCTCGATTATGGCGGGATCAGCGCGACGCTCGGCAAGAACGTCGGCGACGATTTCCGCGAGCGCAAGATGTCGCTGCCCGTCATCCGCGCCGTGGCCGGCGCCAGCGCCGAGGAGCGCGCCTTCTGGGTGCGGACCATCGAGAAGGGCCAGCAGCGCGACGGCGATCTCGAGACCGCGCTGGGGCTGATGGCCCGGCACGGCAGCCTGGAAAGCGCGCGCGAAACCGCGATGGAGCATGCCGCCCGTGCCCGCCGCGCGCTCGCGCCGCTGCCCGCCGGACCGATCCGGGCGATCCTCTCCGATCTCGCCGATTTCGTCGTCGCTCGCCTGGATTGACCGCCTGGATTGATCGCCGGGCGTTGCGACGCGGGCGCGGAGCGCCATCTTTGATAGCACCATGCATCGGGGGAGACGATGACCCAGAGAAACCTGATCCTCGCAGGCGCGGCGGTGCTGATCGCGCTGGCGTTCTTCCTTTTCGGTGAGCGCGCGCAGTCGCCCGTTCCCGACTTGCCGCCCGCGCCGACGGCGCCGGCGACGAACTAAAGCGCGGACCCGCCCACCTCCGTCGCCGCGATCCACCAGGCCGGGCGGGCGCGGCGCAGGGCGTCGGCGGCGGCGTGCATCGGCGCGGCGTCGGCGAAGAGGCCGAAGCAGGTCGCGCCCGACCCCGACATCCGCGCCAGCCGGCAACCCGGCTGCGCGGCGAGCGCCGCCAGCGTCTCGGCGATCTCCGGCGCGACGGTTTCGGCCGCCGCCTGCAGGTCGTTGCGCTGGGCGGCGAGGAACGCGAACAGGGCCTCGGCGTCGGCGAAGGCCGGCGGCTCCGGCATCGGCGGATTATCTCGCCGGGCGAGGCCGGCGAAAACGGCGCCAGTCGAAACCCGCGCGCCCGAATTGACCAGCAGCATCGAGAAGGGCGGCGGCGCGAAGGGCGCCAGCCGTTCGCCGATTCCCGACATGCGCCGCGGCCGCCCGTCGAGGCAGACCGGCACATCGGCGCCGAGCGCCAGCACCGCCTCCGGCGACAGGGGCGGCGCGTCCCACATCCGCCCGAGCAGGCGCAGCGCCGCCGCCGCGTCCGCCGAACCGCCGCCGATGCCGCTGGCGACCGGCAGGGCCTTCACCAGCCGGAGCGCGGCGCCCTTGCCCGCCGGCCGCAGGGCGAGCGCGGCGCGCAGCACGAGATTATCCGCGCCCGCGCCGAGATCACGGCCGAAGGGGCCGTCGAGGCTCAGGGACAGGCCACCCGCCGGCTCGGCCTCGATCAGGTCGCCGACGCCGGCGAACACCACGAGACTGTCGAGCAGGTGATAGCCATCGGCGCGGCGGCCGGTGACATGCAGCGTCAGATTGATCTTGGCGGGCGCGTGCTCCACCAGCGGCGCGGTCATGCGCGTCAGCCGTTTTCCTCGGCCAGTACCTTGTCGAGGCCGACCTCGAGCTTCTTGCGCACCCGGTCCATGTCGAGATCCTCGCTGTCACCCGGACCGAAGGAGAGCGCGCGGCGCCATTGGAAATCCGCCTCGCGCTTGCGTCCGACCATCCAGAGCACATCGCCGAGATGGTCGTTCACCACCGGATCGACCGGCTCCAGCTCGACAGCCCGCTCCATCGGCGCCACCGCGTCCTGATAGCGGCCAAGCCGGTAATAGACCCAGCCGAGCGAGTCGGTGATATAGCCGTCGTCCGGCTGGCCCTTGACCGCGCGCTGGATCATGTCGAGCGCCTCGTCGAGATTCTTCCCTTTCTCGACCAGCGAATAGCCGAGATAGTTCAGCACCACCGGCTGATCGGGGCGCAAGACGAGCGCCTCGCGGAAATCGGCCTCGGCGGCGTCCCAGTCACCGGCGCGCTCGTTCGAGATGCCGCGGGTGTAGTAAAGCACCCAATGCACCTCCGCCGGCTTGTCGATCAGGTCGATCGCGGCGGTATAGGCGGTGGCGGCGGCGGCGAACTGATTGTCGGTGCGCAGGGCGTCGCCGAGCGCCGATTGCACCTCGATCTGGTCGGGATGGCTGGCGGCGAGGGCGCGCAGGGTAGCGATGCCGCCCGCCGCGTCGCCGGAGACGCGCTGCGTATTGGCGCGGTGGATTTCCGAGACGACGAACCAGGGCGAATCCCGCGGAACTTCGGTCAGCGCCGCCGTCGCAAGCGCGTATTGTCCCTCGGAATCGAGGATGTCGGCGGCGAGGAGATCGGCCTCGATCAGGCCGGGACTGACATAGGCGGCGAGCCGGGCGTGGAGCAGCGCGACCCGCGCCGTATCGTCGGTATTCAGCGCCTCGGCCAGGGTCAGGAACGCCTCGGCCGCGCCATCGCGCGCCTCGGTCACCTCGTCGAACGGCACATCCTCTCCCGCGGCCAGCCGATCGCGCAGCGCCACCAGCGTGGCATCGGGCACACCGCTCGACAGCGCCTCGTTCAACAGGGCGGTGGCGTCCGCCTCGCGGTCGATCTGGGCCAGCACCTCGGCATGGGCGATCAGCGCCGCTCGATTGAGATGCAGCGGACCGTTTTCGCCGCCCGCCAGGATCGCCTCGGCCGAGACGAAATCGCCCGCCATGGCGAGCGCCAGCGCCTTGTGATACTGCCCATAGGCGGCGAGCGCGTCATTGCCGGTCATCGCATCGAACTTCGCCTGGGCGGCGGTGAAATCGCCCTTGCCGACCTCGATCCAGCCGGACACCAGCCCGGCGAGCAATGGATTGATCCCTTCGCCCGATTTTTCGAGCACGCTGGCGGCCGTCGCGAAATCGTCGGATTTCAGCGCGTCCGCGAGCCGGACGAGCGCCGCGACCTGATTCTCCGGCTGAGCCGCGGACAGCCGATCGGCCAGCGCGCGCGCCGCCGGAATGTCGCCGAGCGCCACCCGCGCGACCAGCGCATTCTGGATGAGCGCCAGATTCTCCGGATCCTCGGCCAGCGCGCGATCGTAGTAGTCGGCGGCGGCCGCGTAGTCGTCGCGGAAATCCGCTTGCATCGCCGCGAGATAGGCGCCGGACAGCGTCGAGGCGGCGAACGCCGGGGCCGCGGGCGTCGTCGCCAACCCGATCAGGACGGCGGCGGCCAGTTTTGCGAGGAGGTTCGGCAAGGGGCGGATCTCTCGGTTGCGGCGCGGTGTCGAGCCTATGCCGCGCGCGGCGGCGATTCAATCGCGCGAATCAGGGGGCGGGGGCCCTCGCCGATCACATATCCATCACATCGATCCGGGGCGCGCCCCCTCGCCGTCACATGTTGGGATAGTTCGGTCCGTCCCCGCCCTGGGGCGTGGTCCAGTCGATATTCTGCAGCGGATCCTTGATGTCGCAGGTCTTGCAATGGACGCAGTTCTGGAAATTGATCTGGAACCGCGGCTTGCCCGCCTCGTCGCGCAGCACCTCATAGACTCCCGCCGGGCAATAACGCTGGGCCGGCTCGTCATAACGCGGCAGCGTCAGCTCGATCGGCACGCAGGGGTCGCGCAGCATCAGGTGACAGGGCTGCTCCTCGGCATGGTTGGTGAAGGAGAAGGCGACATTGGTCAGCCGGTCGAAGCTCAGCACCCCGTCGGGACGCGGATAGTCGATCTTCTCGAACCGGTCCGCCCGCCCCGTGGCGGCGGCGTCGGTCTTGCCATGCTTCAGCGTGCCGAGCGGCGACCGGTTGCCGGTCAGCGTATTGATCCACATGTCCGCGCCGCCGAGCATCAGCGACGTGGCGAGGCCATAGTGCGACCAGAGCGGCTTGACATTGCGCACGGGCTTCAGGTCGGCGGCGATCGGCCCGCTGGCCACCGCGGCGGAATAGACTTCGAGCTCGTCGCCCTGTCGCCCCTCGGCGAGGGCCGCCGCCGCCGCCTCGGCCGCCGCGATGCCGGACAGCATCGCATTGTGGTTGCCCTTGATGCGCGGCACGTTGACGAAGCCCGCCGAGCAGCCAAGCAGGGCGCCGCCGGGGAAGGTCAGCTTCGGGATCGATTGCCACCCGCCCTCGGTGATCGCCCGCGCGCCATAGGCCACGCGCTTGCCGCCCTCCAGCAGGTCGGCGATCATCGGATGGTGCTTGAACCGCTGGAATTCCATATAGGGAAAGAGATGCGGGTTCTCGTAGTTGAGATGCACGACGAACCCGACGAAAACCTGATTGTTCTCAAGATGATATACGAAAGACCCGCCGCCGGCGTTGGAACCGAGCGGCCAGCCCATGGTATGCGTCACCTGGCCGAGGCGGTGCTTCTCGGGCTTGACCTCCCAGATTTCCTTCATGCCGAGGCCGTATTTCTGCGGCTCCCGCCCGGCGGCGAGGTCGAAGCGGCCGATCACCTGCTTTGACAGGCTGCCCCGCGCGCCCTCGGCCAGCAGGACATAGCGGCCGAGCAGTTCCATCCCGGGCTCGTAGTTCGGGCCGGGGGTCCGGTCGGGCTCCAGCCCGAATTCACCGGCGACGACGCCGCGCACCTCGCCGCCGTCGCCCCAGACCAGCGCGCTCGCCGACATGCCCGGAAAGATCTCGACGCCCAATTCCTCGGCCTGCGTGGCGAGCCAGCGGCAGACGTTGGCCATCGAGACGATATAACTGCCGTGGTTCTTCATGAAGGGCGGCATCGGCCAGTTCGGAATGCGGATCTGGCCGCCCGCGCCGAGGAAATAGAACCGGTCGTCGGTGACAAGCGTGGTGATCGGCGCGCCACGCTCCTCCCAGTCGGGCAGCAGCGCGTCGAGACCGACGGGGTCGAGCACGGCGCCGGACAGGATATGCGCGCCGACCTCCGACCCTTTTTCCAGGACGACGACGCCAAGGTCGGGATTGATCTGCTTCAGCCGGATCGCGGCCGAAAGGCCGGCGGGACCGGCGCCGACGATCACCACGTCGTACTCCATGGATTCGCGCTCGATCTCGGCCATGCCGCCCTCCCTATTCTCCCCGAAAGCCTCGCAGGTGCTAGCCTAGCCTCCGAAGCCGGTCAATGACGGCTCCGACCGCGCCGCTTGCAGTGGAAGATTGGCGCCCATATGCTCGTCGGCAAGCGGACCGCGAGGGTTCGCGGGTCAGGCCGGGGCCAGAGCGCGTCGGCCTGATTGTCTATTGGAGAGGACTGGCGCCGAAAAAAGGCGCGACGGAGAAGGTCATGGAGAAGATCCCCCTGACTGCGAAGGGCTTCGCAAAGCTGGACGCGGAGCTGAGGAAACTGAAGTCGCAGGACCGGCCGGCGGTGATCGCCGCGATCGCCGAGGCGCGCGAGCACGGGGATCTGAGCGAGAACGCCGAATATCACGCGGCGCGCGAGCGGCAGAGTTTCATCGAGGGCCGGATCAAGGAACTCGAGGCCATCATCGGCCGCGGCGAGGTGATCGATATCAGCCGCCTGTCCGGGCCGGTGAAATTCGGCGCGACGGTCGTCCTCATCGATGAGGATACCGACGAGGAAAAGACCTACCAGATCGTCGGCGAGGCCGAGGCGAATATCGAGGCGGGCCTGCTCAACATGAAATCGCCGCTCGCCCGCGCGCTGATCGGCAAGGAGCCCGGCGACAATGTCGAGGTCCGCACCCCCGGCGGGATGCGCAGCTACGAGATCCGCGCCGTTGACTTCGTATGAGCGCGGGGACGCGACGCGGGGCCCGGCGATGGCGGAGCTGACCGCGCGGCTCGCCGCCGTCCTCGACGGGTTCCGCGCGGTCACGAGGCCGCGGCGCTGGGCCTGGATCGCGAGCATCGCCTGGACGGTGATTCTCGGCGCCTATGCCCTCGCCTTCCTCGGCGGGGCGAGCGCCGCGCGCGGCACCGCCTTCGTCGATGGCCTGTTCTTCCTCGTGGCCCTGGTCCTGCCGCTGATCCTCGTCTGGCTCGCGGCCTGGCTCGCCGACACGCTCCTGCGGCAGAACGAGCTCATCGAGGCGATGGGCGAACTGCTGCCGCCGGTGATCGAAAGCATGGACGCCACCCGCGCCGCGCTGGCGGACCGCGGGCCCGGCGCGCCCGGTGAGATCGCCCAGGCGGTGAAGGGCGCGATCGGCGCCCTGCCCCGGCCAGCGGACCATGGCGCGGCGATCGAGCGCCTGCTGGCCGGGCAGGCCGAACTCAGCGCCGCGATCGCGACGCTGGCCGCGACCGCGCCGGCGGCGGCGCCCCCCGCGGCGCATCGGACGCCCGAACTCGATCATCCGCCCGCGCGCAAGCCACGTCCCGCGCCGAAGCCGATCGCCCCGCGACACGCGCCGGAGCCGGAGCCGGAGCCGGCGGCGGACGCTTCGGGCGGGCTGGACTGGGCCGATCTGATCCGCGCGCTCGATTTTCCGCGCGACGCCGATGATCGCGAGGGCTTTCGCGCGCTGAAGGCGGCGCTGCGCCACCAGTCGCTGGCGCAGATGCTGCAGGCGGCGGAGGATGTGCTGAACCTGCTGTCTCAGGAAGGCGTCTATATGGACGACATCGCCCCCGCCCCGGCCAGCGCCGAGGCCTGGCGGCGCTTCATCGACGGCATCCGCGGTCCCGAGGTCGCCGGCGTCGGCGGGATCGAGGATCCGCGCGCCCTCGATCTGGCACGGGGGCTCATGAAGTCCGATCCGATCTTCCGCGACACCGCGCTCTATTTCCAGCGGCGGTTCGACGGCGTGCTGGCCGAATATGGCCGCGCGGCGGACGACGCGCGGCTGATCGAACTGGCCGACACCCGGTCCGGCCGCGCCTTCACCCTGCTCGCCCGGCTGAGCGGCGCCTTCGAATAGGCCGGGCTTCGGAGCACAGCCACGCCGGCCCGTCCGACATGGCTGTGGCGCCCCGCCGCCGGGGCGCCACCATGGGGGGAGCGGGGGGCAGGCGCGGGCCGGGATCTCCTTGCCGAGCCAGTCGCGGTAGAAGGTGTCGATGTCCGGCTCGAAGTCATGGATCACCGGATACCAGGGCGTCGGCGCTTCGACATCGAGCAGGTCGCCCGACAGCGGGCAGAAATATTCGCGGATCACCTGCCAGCCGGGCGTCGGAGCCATCAGCTTCGGATAGAGTTCCTCCATCTGCTCCGCCGTCTCGCGCACCCGGACGCGGGCATGGAGCTTCCAGTTCTCGTTCCAGGCGCAGAAGTCGTGGCCCGCGAAGCTGCGGATCACCCATTTGTCGTCGCTCTTGCGCCGCACGATGAAGAGCTTCGGGCCGAGCGGCAGGATGATCGTGTCGTCCCACGGCACCTGCTCCTGCAGGATTTCCAGATACGTCTCGAACCGGTCGCGGTCCTTCGGCGTGGAGAGCATCGTCTGCAGCGTGTCGCGGTCGATCGTGCCGTCGACCAGATCCTTGATCTTCGCCTTGGTGTAAGCCATTGCCGGGTCCTCCCGAACCATCGGTGTGAAGGGGGCCACGCCCGGAGAAACGGGGCGTGGCCGGTTCCGTTATTCCTCGACGAACTGGACGGTCTTGACGTCCGGCAGCTCGGAAAGGTCCATCGAATATTCCCGGCCATAGGACGGGATCGGCAGGTCGGCCTCGAGCAGCTTCCACTCCTCGGGCAGGTTCCAGAAGGCGCGGAAGTCCTGCTCGAACCGCGGCCCGAGCTTGAACGACGCCGCGAACATCTGCTGCACATGGGTGCCGGCGTCCTTGGCGAGGATCTTCTCGCGCTCCGCCGCCATCCATTCCGAGACCGGGACCGAGGTCGCCAGCCGCGCCGCGCGGATCGCCTTGCGCCGTTCCTCCGTCGCCGCGACGTCGACCCCCTGAAGACCGTCGCCGGCGGGCTTCAGGATCACGCCATAGACGCTCTCGGCGAACCGCGGCACCAGGTAGCCGCCGTTCACGTCGTCCGCCACCGCCTGAGGCTCGCGGTCGAGCGGGTCGCCGAAGCCCGGGCCGCCCCGCATGTAGTTGAGGTAGAGGTCGTAGTCCTTGAACATCGCCTCGGTGGTGATCGCCTGCTTGTCGCGCTTGATCCGCGCCCCTTCGAGCAGCCCGTCGTAGGTCGGGGCGCCCGGGTCGGTGTCGCCGCCGAACGGGATCGGCGCCCCGCTCGCGATCTTCTCCTTGAGCCCGGTGTCATGCGCCTCGAAGCGATAGCCGGAGGCCGCCGGATAGCCGCCCATCAGGCCCCAGTCGGAGCTGATATGGCCGTTGCCCATGAAGAACATGGTCCAGTCCTTGGCGTTCCAGACCATGCGCAGGCTCTCGAAGCCGCAGCCGCCGCGGTACTTGCCAGCGCCACCCGACGACGCCTTGATCTGGCGGCCGAGATAGAGGAGCGGCTCGGCGAGCTCCCAGATCTCCATGTCGCCCATGTCGCCCTCGGGGTTCCAGACCGCCGCCGCGTGGCTGATGCCGTCGGCGATGGCGCTCGCCCCGACGCCGTTCGCCGCGCATTCGAACGAGTTGACGGCATGGACCTCGTCATACTGGTTGAAGCCGCCGCCCTGCAGCCAGTTCGAGGTGTTGGCGTTGCCGGCGTTCACCTCCTCCAGGTAGCCGCGCCCGAAGTAGCTGCGCGACAGCCCCCGCCACAGCGCCGTCCAGCTCGACACCAGGAAGTGCCAGGAGTAGCTGAACGCCACCCGCCGGTCGTCGGGGTTCATCCAGGTGCCCTTGGGCAACCGGAACTCGGTGCCGTAGGCGGCGCCGTCGTTGATCATCTCCGTCGGGATCAGGCTCTGGGTCATCATCACCCAGATGCCGGAGGTGAAGCTCACCTGATGGGCGTTGTAGGTGTGCCAGCCCCAGCGGGACGCGCCCTCGAAATCGAGCCGCCATGTGCCGTCGCCCCGGATGGTGATCTCCGACGGCGTGTGCATGATCGTGTCGACCTTGGCGAAGTCCGACGGCACCCGCACGTCCTCATGGGCGTAGGGAACGTCGACGAAGCCGACCTGCCGGTACTTGCCCGGAATGGTCATCGCCTTGATGCGGTTCTGCAACCCGACCCGGCCGTGCTCGACCGATTCATAGGCGAACTTCCAGTAGGACTCGATGCCCTCGTCGGCGATCACCTCTTCCACCAGCCGGCGGATCATGTGGCAGCCGGCGACGCGGGTGCGCTCGTCGAGCATCCAGTAGCGGGTGGTGCGCACCGCGCGCTGGCTCTCGTGCAGCCAGTCGCGGAACAGAGTGTCGTTCTCGCCGATCTTGCGGCAGGTGATCGAATAGCCGTCGCCGAAACGCTGCACCTGGCCGGTGGACATCGAGCCCGGGCCGACCGAGCCGGTGTCGATGACGTGGGTCACGCCGCCGACCCAGCCGATCAGCTCGCCCTCATGGAAGATCGGCACGATGGTGTGGATGTCGCAGGGGTGGACGTTGCCGATCAGGCTGTCGTTGTTGCAGAAGATGTCCTTGTCGCGGATCGTGGGATTGGACTCCCAGTCGTTCTCGATCATGTATTTGATCGCCGCGCCCATGGTCCCGACGTGGATGATGATCCCCGTAGAGGTCAGGATGCTGTCGCCCGCCGCGTTATAGAGGGTGAAGCACAGCTCGCCCTCCTGCTCCACGATCGGGCTCGCCGCGATCTTCTTCGCTGTCTCGCGGGCGTCGACGACGCCGGCGCGCAGCCGCGAGAACAGCTTGTTGTACTTGATGGGGTCGCTGTCGCGCAGCTCCATCTTGGTCAGGCCGGCATAGTGCTTCGTCCGCTTCGTGGCTTCCATCAGCCGGTCGCGGTGCTGCTTCAGGGTCTCGCCGCCGCGGACGATGCCTTTGGCGCGAACTTCGCTCTGCATGTTCATGTCGTCAGTCCTCCCTGATCCTCAGACTTCCTTGAGGTGGAACAGCCGGTGGCCGTCGAGCCAGGTCTCGAAACCGTCGGGCACGACGAAGGTGGTCGCGTCCGATTCGATGACCGCCGGTCCGGTGATCCGGTTGCCGGGCTGGAGCGCCTCCATCCGGTAGAGCTGCGCGTCGACCCAGCGCTTCTTGCGGTAGAACTTGCGCGTGCCGAGCTTGGCCGTCTCGGGCGGGGTCTCGCCCACCAGTTCCTCCTTCGGGATGCGCGGCTTCGGGATCGGCACCGTGCCGCGCATGATCGCGCCGGTGACCGAATAACCGAGCTCCGGCGAGCGGGCGGAGGCGGCGTAGACCCGGCCATAGGTGTCGTTGAAGGCCTCGACGATCTTGTCCCAGTCCTCCGCCGTCGCGGCCGAGGCGATCGGGCTCTCGATCTCCAGGTCGTTGAGCTGGCCGCGATACTGCATGCGGTAGCCGGGCTGCAGCTGGACCCGGTCGGGGCCGTAGCCGTTCAGCTCGAACTCCTCCAGCACCCGGGCCTTCAACTCGGACCAGGCGGATTGCAGTGTCCGGGCCTGGTTCTCCTTCAGGTCGGCGCTCGCATCCTCCGCGATGTTGATGTCGAGCGACTTGTCGTAGCGGTACTCGAAATCCGCCGCCGCGCAGCCGAAGGCCGAGAAGCCCGCCGCCCAGGCCGGCACAATCACGTCCTCGAAGCCGAGGCCTTCTGTGTAGCCGTAGGTATGCACCGGCCCGGCGCCGCCGTAGCTGAAGCAGACGAAGTTGCCGGGGGTGGAGCCCTTGCCCGAGATCATCGAGCGCAGATAGTCGCGCAGGTCGCTGTCGAGCAGCTCGATGACGCCCGCCGCCGCGTCCTCGACCGAGAGGCCGAGCGGATCGGCGATCTGGTCCTTCATCGCGTTCCAGGCGCGCTGCCGGTCGAGCTTGACCTGGCCGCCGAGGAAGTTGTCGGGATTCAGATAGCCGAGGATGACGTGGCAGTCCGAGACGGTCACGGTCTCGATGCCCGACGCCTCCCAGCAGACGCCGACGCGGTAGCCCGCCGAGTCCGGCCCGAGCTTGATCGCCTTGGTATAGGGGTCGAGCCGGATGAAGCTGCCGGCGCCCGCCCCGACCGAGTCCATGGCGACCAGCGGCAGCGACAGCACCAGCCGCGCCATGTCCGGGTCGTTCCGGATGGTCAGCTCGTTCTGGGTGATGAGCGCCACGTCGAAGGAGGTGCCGCCGATGTCCGAACAGGCGATGTTCGAATAGCCCAGCACCTCACCGAGATACTTGGCGCCGATGACGCCGCCGATCGGGCCCGAGACGATGGTGCGGGCCAGTTCCTTGGCCTTCCACGAGATGGTGCCGCCATGCGTCGCCATCACCCGGAAGTCGAACTTCGAGCCGTTCTCCTTGAAGGCCGAGGTGATCTTCTGCAGCGTCTGCCGCGAGGGCTCGGCCGCGTAGGCTTCGAGGATCGTGGTGTTGGTGCGATGCGTCTCCTTGCGCACCGGGTAGTAGTCGGTCGAGGCGAAGACCGGGATCTTCTTGCCGGAGGCGTCGACCTCCTCCTGCGTGATGTCGCGGACGCGGCGCTCGTGCTCGGGGTTGCGGTAGCTATGGAGGAGCGAGATGACGATCCCCTCCACGTCCTGGGCGATCAGCTCCTTCGCCGCCGCCCGCGCCGTCTCCTCGCGCAGCGGGATGACGACGGTGCCGGACATGTCGACCCGCTCCATGACGCCCCGCGTCAGGTGCCGGGGCACCAGCGGCTCGTCGTAGTAGTGGGTGTTGAGGTGGATGCGGTCCTCGTAGGCGAAGCCGAGATAGGCCTGGATCGCCCGGCCCATCCGGTGGAAGTCCTCCATCCCCGCATTGACGATCAGCCCGCAGCGCAGGCCCTTCCTCTGGACCACGCGGTTCAGCATGGCGGTGCCGGAATAGACGCCGGTCTGGATTTCGCCGAGCGCCTCCTCAAGCGTCAGCCCCCAGTGCTCGAGGCCCTCCTTCGACGACGCGATGAGGCCGAGCGCCTCGTTCTGCGGCGTCGATT
>JBGAJI010000078.1:0-15205 GCA_044225035.1 Amaricoccus sp.
GGTTCCGCTACGATTGGTTCTCGGATCAGAAGACCAAGGACGACTTCAAGGCCAAGTACGGCTACGACCTCGGCGTGCCGGTCAACTGGACCGCCTACCAGGACATCGCCGAGTTCTTCACCGGCCGCGACATGTCCTACATGGAGGGTGGTCCGAAGAGCGCCTGGGGCCAGATGGACTACGGCAAGAAGGATCCCTCGCTCGGCTGGCGCTACACCGACGCCTGGATGTCGATGGCCGGCATGGGCGACAAGGGCGAGCCGAACGGCCTGCCGGTCGACGAATGGGGCGTCCGGGTCGACGAGAACTCCCGCCCCGTCGGCTCCTGCGTGGCGCGCGGCGGTGCCACCAACGACGCGGCGGCGGTCTACGCGGTGACCAAGGCGATCGAGTGGTTGCAGAAATACACGCCGCCCGAAGCCCAGGGCATGACTTTCTCCGAGGCCGGGCCGGTGCCGGCGCGCGGCGACATCGCCCAGCAGATGTTCTGGTACACCGCCTTCACCGCCGACGTTGTGAAACCCGGGATCGCGGTGATGAACGCGGACGGCACGCCGAAGTGGCGGATGGCCCCCTCGCCGCACGGCGCCTATTGGTCCGAGGGGACCAAGATCGGCTATCAGGACGTCGGCTCCTGGACGCTGATGAAGTCCACCCCGGTCGACCGGGCCAAGGCCGCCTGGCTCTACGCCCAGTTCGTTACCTCGAAGACCGTCGATGTGAAGAAGAGCCACGTCGGGCTGACCTTCATCCGCGAGTCGACGATCGACGACAAGTCGTTCACCGAGCGGGCGCCGCAGCTCGGCGGCCTCGTCGAGTTCTATCGCTCGCCCGCGCGCGTGCAGTGGTCGCCGACCGGCACCAACATCCCCGACTATCCGAAGCTGGCGCAGCTCTGGTGGCAGAATATCGGCGACGCCATGTCGGGGGCGAAGACCCCGCAGGAGGCGCTCGACTCACTCTGCGCCGAGCAGGAGAAGGTGCTGGAGCGGCTGGAGCGCGCCGGCGTGCAGGGTGACCTCGGGCCGAAGATGAACGAGGAAAAGGACCCGCAGGTCTGGCTCGACGAGCCCGGGTCGCCGGTCGGCAAGCTCGCCGACGAAAACCCGAAGCCGGAGACCGTCTCCTACGACGAGCTGATCAAGTCCTGGCAGAAGTGAGCCCCAAGCGGGCGGCCTCCGGGCCGCCCGTGACACTTTAGCGATTTCGACCGTCGGCGAAAATCGTGACGGGCGTGCCCGTCATGCCGGACACACCCGCGACGATTGGTGCCCTCCCGGAGAAATCACGCCCCCTCGCGTCTTCCGCGAGCTTTCTCCGGGCGCGCGCGACCTGCCGCCGGCGGGTCGGCGAGACGCGGGCGCGGAGCGATGAAGGTCGCCGCCGGGTAGATCATGGCGGCGAAACTTGCATCGGTTTCGCAGACGCGAGGGCGATCCGCTGGAACTGCTTGAGTTTGCCGATGCACGCCGGCGCGGGAGACGGCACGGGCGCCCGAGGGGGGCGGCAGGCCGCGATAGCGGCGGCCATGGCGGCTTTCAGTCCCATTCGGCCTCGGCGAGGGTTGCGACGGGGCCCGCTTCCTTCGCCGTCCAGAGCCTCAGGCCGCCGGTTTCGGTCTCCTCGGCATTGAGGGTCAGGGCGTCGTCGTCGAAGACGGGCGACAGCGCGCGGAAGCGGAAGCGGCTGGGCGGGGTCTCGCGCAGGTCGCTGGCATAGCGGTAGAGCCAGGTGGTCTGGATCGGGCCATGGACCACGAGGCCCGGATAGCCCTCGACCTCGCGCGCGTAGCGGCGGTCGTAGTGGATGCGGTGGCTGTTGAAGGTGATCGCCGAATACCGAAAGAGCGTGATCGGCGTCACCGGCCGCGACTGGCGCCAGCGGCCGGGCGCGGCGGCGGGCGGTGGCTTGCCGGGGGTGGCGGCGCCCTCGTCGCGATAGACGATATCCTCGATCTCGGTGACGCGGAGGTCACCCGCGACGAGGAAGCGGTTCTCGACGGTGACAAAGCACAGCCGTCCGCTGCGCCCCTCCTTGACCGTGACGTCGGTGATCAAGGCGCGGCGCTCGACAGGATCACCGACGCGCAGGTCGCCCTGGAAGAGGGCGGTGCCGCCGGCGCGCATCCGGCGCGGCAGCGGCACCGGCGGCAGGAAGCCGCCCCGGGCCGGATGGCCGTCGCCGCCGAGCGCGCCCGTCGGCTGGATCGGCTGGGCGAGGCAGAAATGCAGGAAGCGCGGCGCCGCCTCGCCGGCCTTGGGGAAGGGCGCGTCGACATCGAACGTGGCGTTGAACTTCGCCACGAGGTCGGCGCTGACCACGTCGGCCACCACATCCTCGCGGCCGATCCAGCCCCGCAGCTGGTTGGCGTCGAGGACGGTTTCGGGCGTCGCGCTCATGACACCCTCCCCAGCCGGAAGGCGCAGGGGTCGGTCGTCTGGTCAAGCATCGGGTCACCTGTTCTCGCCGCGCCGTCTTTCCCTTCTGCCTCGAGACGGAAGGCGGCGAAACTCGACTTACATCCTACATCGGATGCGGATGGCGGCGGTGCAGGGCGGCGATGTCGGACAGGACCTCGGGCGGGAGGGTGAGGTCGGCGGCGCCGAGGTCGTCGCGGAGCTGGTCCATGGTGGTCGCGCCGATGATGACCGAGGCCATGAAGGGCCGCGCGGCGGCGAAGGCCAGCGCCATCTGGGCGGGGTCGAGGCCGTGCCGGCGGGCAATCGCGACATAGGCCTCGGCCACCGGCTGGGAATGGGCCGAGATCCGTCCGCCGAGATCGCCGTTGATCGCGGCGCGCGAGCCGGCCGGGCGGGCGCCGCCATCGTATTTTCCGGTCAGGAACCCGGCGGCCAGCGGCGAATAGGCGAGCAGACCGACATCCTCATGATGGCAGAGCTCGGCCAGGTCGAGATCGAACGAGCGGCAGAGCAGGTTGTATTCGTTCTGGATCGACACGACCCGCGGCAGCCCGTGGGCTTCGGCGATGTTGAGATAGGTCGCGGTGCCCCAGGCGCTTTCGTTCGAGAGGCCGATCGCGCGGATCTTGCCCTCGCGCATCAGGTCGCCGAGCGTTTCGAGGATGGCGCGCATTTCGTCGGCCTGTCCGCGCGGCTGCTGCTCTGGCGCGAAGGTCCAGCTGCGGCGGAAATGGTACGAGCCGCGGTTCGGCCAGTGCAGCTGGTAAAGGTCGACGAAATCGGTGCCGAGGCGGCGGAGGCTGGCCTCCAGCGCCGGGCGCAGGGTGTCGGGACCGATCGGCGCGCCGTCGCGGCCGACCGTGCGGTTGCCGGCGCCGACGATCTTGGTGGCGAGCACGATGTCGCCGCGCCGTCCGCCGCGCTTCAGCCAGCGGCCGATGATCCGCTCGGTCTCGCCGCTGGTCTCTGTGGAGAGCGGCGTGGTCGGATACATCTCGGCGGTGTCGAGGAAGTTCACGCCCTGGTCGAGGGCGTAGTCGATCTGTTCGAAAGCATCGGCGTCGCTGTTCTGGGTGCCCCAGGTCATGGTGCCGAGGCAGAAGGTCGAGACCCGCAGGTCGCTGCGTCCGAGGGTCGTGTATTTCATGGGATCGCTCCTGCCTTCGCCGGCTGCGTGTCGGGACGGGCGCGAGGCTTGCGCGATCGGGCACGCGGGATCAAGGGATTGCGAGCGGGGCGCGGGTCGCGCAACTGTGGCGCGGCGGCGCGGGGCGTGCCAGTCTCGCGCCGGGACAGGATGGAGCGGATTTCCTTGGGCGAGCGGGTTTCGATGAAAAGTCCGGGAAACTTCCTCGCCATGCACCGGCACGGCTTCGTCCGGGTCGGCACCTGCGCCCCGCGCGTCCGGCCGGCGGATGTCGCCTTCAACCGCGACGCGGTGATCGCCGAGGCGCGGCGGGCCGACGCGGGCCGGGTCGATCTCGCGGTCTTTCCCGAGCTCTGCGTCTCGTCCTATGCGATCGACGACCTGCATCTGCAGACCGCGCTGCTCGACGCGGTCGAGGCGGCGGTGGCGGAGATCGTCGCGGCCAGCGCCGATCTGGCGCCGGTGCTCCTGATCGGGGCGCCGCTGCGCCGCGCGGGGCGGCTCTATAATTGCGCGCTCGCCATTTCGCGCGGCGCGCTGCTCGGGGTGGTGCCGAAGAGCTACCTGCCGAACTACCGCGAGTTCTACGAAAAGCGCTGGTTCGCGCCGGGGCGCGACGTGGCCGGGGCGACGATCCGGGTCGGCGAAATCGAGGCGCCGTTCGGCACCGACCTCATCTTCGAGGCGAGCGATCTCGACGGCTTCGTCTTTCACATGGAGATCTGCGAGGATTTCTGGGCGGCCGCGCCGCCGTCCTCGGCGGGCGCCCTGGCCGGGGCGACCATCCTCGCCAATCTCTCGGCCTCGAACATCACCATCGGCAAGGCGGACGAGCGGCACATGCTCTGCCGCTCGCAATCGGCGCGGGCGGTCGCGGCCTATGCCTATTCCGCCGCGGGGGCGGGCGAGAGCACGACGGATCTCGCCTGGGACGGGCAGGGGGTCATCTACGAGCTCGGCGACCTGCTGGCGGAATCAGAGCGGTTCGCGCTGTCGCCGGCACTCTGCGTCGCCGATGTCGATACCGGGCGCATCCTCGGCGAGCGGACGCGGACCGGCACCTTCAACGACGCGGCGGGCGCCGTGCTGGCCGGCATCCGTCCGTTCCGACGCGTTCGCTTCGACCATCGCCCGAACTTCGACGATATCGGCCTCGTCCGGCCGGTCCGCCGCTTTCCTTACGTGCCGGATCGCGCGGCGCATCTAGATCAGGATTGCTACGAGGCCTTCAATATCCAGGTCGAGGGCCTGCGCCGGCGGTTCGAGGCGACGGGCGGCGGTCATATGGTGATTGGCGTCTCCGGCGGGCTCGATTCGACGCATGCGCTGATCGTCGCGGCCAAGGTCTGCGATCGCCTCGGGCTGCCCCGGACGCGGATCCTCGGCTTCACCATGCCCGGCTTCGCCACCAGCGACGGCACCAGGTCCAACGCCTGGGCGCTGATGCGCGCGCTCGGCGTCGAGGCGGCGGAGATCGACATCCGCCCCGCGGCCCGGCAGATGCTCGGCGACATGGGCCACCCGTTTTCCGGCGGCGAGCCGGTCTATGACATCACCTTCGAGAATGTGCAGGCGGGCCTGCGCACCGACTACCTGTTCCGGCTGGCCAACCAGCGGAACGGCTTCGTCATCGGCACCGGCGATCTCAGCGAGCTGGCGCTCGGCTGGTGCACCTATGGCGTCGGCGACCAGATGAGCCACTACGGCGTCAACGCCGGGGTTCCGAAGACGTTGATCCAGTACCTGATCCGCTGGTGCGTCGCTTCGGGCCAGTTCGACCCGGCGACCGACGCGGTGCTGGGGGCGATCCTCGATACCGAGATCTCGCCGGAACTGGTGCCGGCCGACGCGGGCGGCGCGATCCAGTCGACCGAGGCGAAGATCGGACCCTATGAGCTCAATGACTTCTTCCTCTATCACATCCTGCGCACCGGCGCGGCGCCGTCGAAGGTCGCGTTCCTCGCGCTCCATGCCTGGGCGGATCGTGAGGCGGGGCTGTGGCCCTTCGGCTTCCCGGAGGAGAAGCGGCGGAGCTACGACTTGCCGACGATCCGGGGCTGGCTCGAAAAGTTCCTGGGGCGGTTCTTCGCCTTCAGCCAGTTCAAGCGTTCCGCCTTGCCGAACGGACCCAAGGTCTCGGCCGGCGGCGCCCTGTCGCCGCGCGGCGACTGGCGCGCGCCGTCCGACGCCTCGGCCGCCGTCTGGATCGAGGAGTTGCGGACCAACGTCCCCGAGCGGTTATGACGGGAACCCGGCGGGGGGGCCGGGGGTTGCCGATCTGATATCGCGGAGGGGTGAAGATGCGCATGGCAGGCGGACTTCTGGTGTTGCTTCTTTCAGCGGGCGCGGCGTTGGCGGAGGGCGATTGCGCGGCGGGCGTGGCCGCGCCGGCGACGCCGGTGACACCGGGAGATGCGACGGCGCCCGGCAACGCCGCCACGGGCTGGAGCGGCGGTCTCGGTGGGTCGCAGACCGGCACAAGCCCGCAGGGCGCGGTGGCGGAATCGCGGAGCTGGCAGCCGCCAACGGCGCGCGGCCTCGACCTCGTTGGCCAGCCGGAGGCGGCGGCCTGCTGAGTCAGCCATAGAGGTCGAGACGGTTCGGATTGACCCGGCGCATGTCTCCGCGGCGGATGGTGATGCCCTGACGATCAAAGAGGTCGAGGATCTGGATCGCCACCTTGCGGCCGTTGTTCATCCGGTCGCGGAAAAGGGCGGCGGTGAACCAGCCGTCGGGGGCGGTCGCCGCGACGTCGGCGGCCAGGGCGACCATCTCGGCGGTGGTGGCGCGCAGGAAGAAGTGGTCCTGCGCGACCTGATCGACGCGGCCCATGCGGGCGCAGAGTTTCAGCACGCGACGGATTTCGCGCTCGTCGAGGCCGAGTTCGGTCGCGAAGTCGCGAACCCGCGGCGGGCGGAAGCGCGCTTGGCCGCCGAGGGCGGGGGAAAGGCGGTTCCAGAGGGTTTCGTCCTCGGCCGAAAGGCGGGCTTCGTGGCCGGGAAGGCGGACGAAGGCGCCTTCCAGCACCGCGCGGCCCGCGTTCGCTTCTTCGCGCAGGAAGGTGAGGAAGGCGTCCTTCGGCAGGCGCGGGCGGAGGGCGAGGCGCAACCGCTCTCGCCCGAGGCCCTGAAGCTCGGGATTGTCGGCGTGGAAGGCGGCGAGCGCTTCCCCGAGGCCGGCGCGCAACGCGCTGAGGGCCGATGGGGCCAGCGCGAGGTCGCCGATCATGGCAACGCGGGCGGCCGGCGCCGCGGCGAGGGCGCGGTCGCGAGCGAAATCGGATAGGTCGACGGGCAGGATGGCGGCCAGCGCCTCGAGCGCGCGGGCGGGATCGGGTTCCGCGGCGGCGGCGAGCGCCGCCAGCCGCTCCGGCGCGTGGCGATGGCGGGCGGGGGCGCGGAGGTCGAGCAGGCGCCCGCCGCCGATGGTGCGGCTGGCACCCGCGTCGCGCAGGATGAAGCGATCGTGGACGGCGGCGGCGATCGGGGCTTCCAGCACCAGTTGCGCGAAGCCGGTCCCCCCGGGCGCGATCGGCGAGCCGAGCGGCACGACGCGGGCGCCGACCTCCGCCGCGCCGGTATGCAACCGGGCGGGGAAGGCGCTGGCCGCAGGGCGCGCCTCGGTGGCAAGCAGCCGGAGTTCCACGTCGATCCGGTCGGTCGGGGCGTGCAGCGACGGGGCCAGCACCATGTCGCCGCGAGAGATCGCATCCTTGTCGATGCCCTCGCCCGCGAGGTTCAGTCCCACCCGCTGCCCGGCATGGGCGCGTTCGGTCGGCGCGTTCTGCGCGCGGATCGAGCGCACCCGGGCCGCGAGGCCGCGCGGGCCGACGAGGACGGCGTCGCCCGGCGCCACGCCGCCGGAGATGAGCGTGCCGGTGACGATGGTGCCAGCCCCGGCCAGCGTGAAGCAGCGGTCGACCGGCAGGCGCGCCAAGCCGGTCTCCATACGCGGCGGCGTGGCGGCCTCGGCGGCGGCGAGATGCGCCCGGAGAGCGTCCAGCCCCTCGCCGGTCAGCGCCGAGACCGGCAGGATCGGGGCGGCGCTGAGCGCGGTCGGGGCCAGCAGCGCGCGGATCTCGGCGCGCGCGGCGGCGCGGCGGTCGGGATCGGCGAGGTCGGCCTTGGTGAGCGCGACGGCGCCCCGGGCGATGCCGAGCAGATCGAGGATGGCGAGATGCTCGGCGGTCTGCGGCATCGGTCCGTCGTCGGCGGCGATGACGATGAGCGCGAAGTCGATGCCGCCGGCGCCGGCCAGCATGGTGTGGATCAGCCTCTCGTGGCCCGGCACGTCGACGAACCCGGTGAGCCGGCCGGCGCCGAGGTCGGCATAGGCGAAGCCGAGCTCGATGGTGATGCCGCGCGCCTTCTCCTCGGGCAGTCGGTCCGCGTCGGTGCCGGTCAGCGCCTTCACCAGCGCGGTCTTGCCGTGGTCGATATGGCCGGCGGTGCCGATGATCACGGCAGCGCGGCGAGGAAGCCGGCTTCGTCCTCGAGGCAGCGGAGATCGAGGACGAGGGCGCCCTTCTCGAGGCGGCCGAGGACCGGGTGGGGCAGGGCGCGCAGGCGCTGGGCGAGCGTCTCGGGGTCGGCCCCGGTCAGGCGCAGGCCGGCGGAGGGAATGGTATCGACGGGCAACGCGCCCGATCCGATCTGGCTGGCGCAGGCGCAGGGTTCGACCGTCAGGCCGAGGCGCGCGGCGACCAGCGGGGCGAGGCGGTCGGCGAGCGCGGCGATCTCCGCCGTAGGCCGTGACAGCAGGCGCAACGTCGGCAGGCGCTCCGCGAGGCGGTCGGGGTCGCGGTAAAGGCGCAGCGTCGCCTCCAGCGCGGCGAGGCGGATCTTGTCGAGGCGGAGCGCGCGTTTCAGCGGGTGGCGGTTGATGGCGGCGATCAGGTCGGCGCGGCCGACGATGAAGCCGGCCTGCGGCCCGCCGAGCAGCTTGTCACCGGAGAAGGTGACGAGATCGGCGTCGGCCGCGGCCTCGCGGACCGTCGGCTCGGGCGCGAGGCCGAAGGTCCGGAGGTCGACGAGCGTGCCGGAACCAAGGTCGTTCAGCAGCGGCACGCCGGCCTCGCGGGCAAGTTCGCGCAGGTCGGACGCGGCGACCTCGGCGGTGAAGCCCTCGATCCGGTAGTTCGAGGGATGCACCTTTAGGATCAGCGCCGTCTCCGGTCCGAGGGCGGCGCGATAGTCGCGAAGATGGGTGCGGTTCGTGGTGCCGACCTCTCGCAGGCGGACCCCGGCCTCGCTCATGATGTCGGGCATGCGGAAGGCGCCGCCGATCTCGATCAGCTCGCCGCGCGAGACGATGGCCTCGCCGCCGGCGCCGATGCTCGCCAGCGCGATCAGCACGGCGGCGGCGTTGTTGTTGACGACCGTCGCATCCTCGGCGCCGGTCAGTTCGGCGAGAAGGCCGCGCAGATGCGCGTCGCGCTCGCCGCGGCGGCCGGTGTCGAGGTCGAATTCCAACGCGGCCGGGGCGCGCATCGCGGCGGTGGCGGCCTCGATCGCGGCCTCGGCGAGCAGCGCGCGGCCGAGGTTGGTGTGGAGCACCGTGCCGGTCAGGTTGAAGACCGGGCGCAAGGCCGAGGGCTCGTCCAGGCGGGCGGCGAGCGCGGCGGGCAGGTCCCCGGGCATCGGCGCGCCGGCGCGAACCTCGCCGAGCAGCGCCCGCAGCGCCTCGGTGACCCGGACGCGGCCGTGGGTTTCGAGCAGCGGCAGGGTGGCGGACGCGCGCAGCACGGCGTCGACGGAAGGAATGGCCCGCATCAGAAGCCCACGAGGAACGGGTCGAACCCGGCGCGGCGCCATTCGGTCTCGCGCATCGAGGCGTCGAGGCCGAGCGAGGCGACGTCGTCGGCGATCGGGTCGAGACCGGTGTCGAGATTCTGGTACAGGATCTTCACCCACGAGTGGCACTCGTCGCATACTTCGGCCTTGATCACCGCCTGTTCGGCGAGGGCGCGATAGCCGATGCCCTTGGTCGAGCCGCAGGCGAGGCATTTCACCCGCACCTCGTTCCAGAGCGTCGCGCAGGTCGCGCAGCAGGCGTAGCGGGCGCCCTCGATGCGTTGCGTGCCGAGCACGATCGAGGTCGCCGGGCGGCCGCCACAGCAGGGGCAGAGCCCGACGCGGATCGGCACGAGGCGGTCGGGATCGAGGCTTGCCGCCAGCCCGGCGGCGTGGATCTGGACGGCGGCGGCGGCGTAGAGATGCGGCGCGGCATCCTCCACCGGGATATCGTCGGAGAGTACATTGCCGAAGAGCCAGGCGCGCGACGGCCCGTCGGCGGCGCGCAGGGCATCGAGCGCGGCGCGCGCCGGCTCGGGCTGGTCGATTGTCTCGGCCGCGTCGAGCAGGGCGTCGAGCAGCGCGGACAAGCCAGGGTCCGCCGCGAGGGCGGCGCGGTCGATGGGCGGCATCCGGCTTTCCCGGGCGCGCGCGATCGTCGCTTCGGGCAACGGCGCGCCGCGTGTCGCGAGCACGGCCTGGGCGCGGGCGAGGGCGGCGAGGAAGCTCAGATACGGCGCAAGGCGGCTGGTCGTCGCGAGATGGTCGAGCCGGGCGGCGCGGCGGGCGAAGAGGCGGGCCGGGTCGGGAAGGATCGCGAAGGGCGGCTGGGCGATCGCGCCGATCTTCGACGGATCCGGGCGAAGATCGGGGCGGGGATCGGCGGGCATGTTCTCCCTTCGGGCCGAACCGGCCACGAGCCGAGGTGGGCCGCTACTCTGCCGGGCCGGCGCGGTCGTGTCGAGCCAGTTCGCGCAGCCATTTGCGATGGTGCCGCCAGGCCCAGCCGCCGGTGACCGTGCCGCGGGTCATGGCGCGGATGGTGCCGCGGGTCCAGATCGCCGCGTAGACATGCAGGATCCAGGTGAGGATGATGAGCACGGCGGCGACGGAATGCACGATGGTCGCGATCCGCCGCGCCGGGATGGTAACGATACCGTCGAAATATTGCTCCCACATCATCACGCCGGTGACGATGAGAACGCAGATCAGGCCGCTCATCGCCCAGAAGACGAATTTCTGACCCGCGTTGTATTTGCCGAGCTCGGGCAGGGCTTCCTCCTGCCCGGTTAGCACCTTGCCGGGATTGGCGAGCCAGGCGCCATCCTCGCGCCGCGGCAGGTTCAGCCGGACCATGCGGCAGAACAGGATGAAGAAGCTGGCGAAGAGCGCGACGCCGATCCAGGGATGCACCATCCGCGCGGTCTGGCCGCCGCCGAACAGCGCGGTCAGGAAATAGAGCGAGGGGTGGAAGAAGCCGAGCCCGGAAATCAGCAACAGGATCAGGCAGGCGGCGGTCAGCCAGTGGTTCGCCCGCGTCCAGGGGCCATAGCGGCGGACCTCGACCGGCAGCCTCGTCTCGATCCGGTCGCCGGACTGGGAATAGACGCGCTCCATCAGACCCGATCCTCCTCGTCCACCAGCCGCTGCGCCGCCTCGCGATCATGCGGCGTCACCTCGTTCGCCCGGGCAAAGAGGCCGTGCAGCGTGGCGCCCACCGCCATCAGCCCGATCGCGGCGAGACCGACGGTCTTGGTCACGCCCTTCCAGGCCGAGACCACGGGCGAGATTCGCGGATCAGCAGGCAGGCCGGCGTAGATCTCCGGCCGGTCGGCGTGGTGCAGCACGTACATGACATGCGTTCCGCCGACGCCCTGCGGATCGTAGAGCCCGGCGTTGGCGAACCCGCGCGACTTCAGATCCTCGATCCGCTCCTCGGCATGGGCGATCATCTCTTCCTTGGGGCCGAAGGTGATGCACTGCGTCGGGCAGGCCTTGGCGCAGGCCGGACCCTCGCCCATGGCCACGCGGTCCGAGCAGAGCGTGCATTTCCGCGCGGTATGGGTGACCTTGGAGATACGCGGGATGTTGAAGGGGCAGCCGGAGATGCAATAGCCGCAGCCGATGCAATTCTCGTGGATGAAATCGACGATGCCGTTAGTGTATTGCACGATGGCCCCCGGCGCCGGGCAGGCCTTGAGACAGCCCGGATCCTCGCAATGCATGCAGCCGTCCTTGCGGATCAGCCATTCGAGGTCGCCGGTCTCCTCGTTCTCCCATTCGGTGAACCGCATGAGGGTGAACATCTCGGGCGTCAGGTCGTGCGGATTGTCGTAGACGCCGACGTTCTCCTCGATCTCGGGATGCGTGTCGTTCCATTCGACGCAGGCCGACTGGCAGGCCTTGCAGCCGATGCATTTCGAGACGTCGATCAGCTTCGCGACCTCGGTCAGCTGGCGCGTCGGCGGGGGCAGGTCGAGCGTCGCCGACCGGCGCCGCACGTCGGTCGGCAGGAGGTTCGACTCGAGCGCCTCGACCGGCGGGTTGCCGACCGCGGTCAGTGGTTCGGGTGCGAGCGTCATGACGTCAGCCCTCCCGACGGCGGGGTCGACTTCTCGATATTGACGAGGAACGCCTTGAACTCCGGCGTCTCGACATTGGCGTCGCCGACGAAGGGGGTCAGCGAGTTCGGGCCGAAACCCTTGCGCGCCGCGCCGACGAAACCCCAGTGCAGCGGGATGCCGATGACATGGACGGTCTTGCCGTCGCAGGTCAGCGGCTTCAGGCGCTTGGTGACCACCGCCTTCGCCTTCACTTCGCCGCGCTTCGACCAGAGACGGACCCAGTCGCCCTTGGCGATGCCCTTCTCGCCGGCCAGTTGCTCCGAAATTTCCACGAAGAACTCGGGCTGAAGCACCGCGTTCACCCAGTTGTGCTTCGTCCAGTAATGGAAATGCTCGGTCAGCCGATAGGAGGTGGCCGCGTAGGGATAATCCGCCAGCTCGTCGATCGAAGCGAAGGTCGCCACGTCGCTTTCAAAGACGCGGGCCACCGGATTGCCGCGCATCTTCGGATTGAGGACATTGGCGACCGGGGTCTCGAACGGCTCCATATGCGTCGGGAACGGGCCGTCGCGCATCATGCCGCGGGTGAAGAGACGGCTGACGCCCTCCGGGTTCATGATGAAGGGCATCACCGTGTCGGGCTTCGCCGTCAGGCCGATGTCAGGCACATCGTAGCCCGCCCATTTCTCGCCGGTCCATTCGATCAGCTTGCGGCTCGGGTCCCAGGGCTTGCCCGCCATGTCGCAGGAGGCGCGGTTGTAGAGGATGCGCCGGTTCAGCGGCCAGGCATATGTCCAGCCGAGATAGGCGCCGGTCGCATCCGGGTCGGTATTGTCGCGAAGGGCCATGTTGTTGCCCTTCTCGTTCCAGCAGCCGGAATAGATCCAGCAGGCGGACATGGTGCTGCCGTCGTCGCGCATCTGGCTGAAGTTCAAGAGCTGCTTGCCGGTCTCGACGAGGGTCTTGGTCGGGTCGGTCGCATCCATCACTGGCGCCAGGGCACGGCCGTTGATCTCCTTCGCCAGTTCCTCCGGCGTCGGCTCGTTCTCGTCGGCGTAGTTCCAGGTCAGGTTCAGGATCGGGTCGGGGAAGGCGCCGCCCTCGGTCCGGTAGAGTTCGCGCAGGCGGAGGAAGATCTGCGCCATGATCCAGGTGTCGAACTTCGCGTCGCCCGGCGGCTTCGCCCCCGCCCAGTGCCACTGAATCCAGCGCCCCGAGTTGGTGAGGGACCCTTCGTCCTCGGCGAAGCAGGAGGTCGGCAGCTGGATCACTTCTGTCTGGATCGAGGCGCTGTCCACGTCGTTGAAGTCGCCATGATTTTCCCAGAAGCGCGCCGTCTCGGTTTCGAGCGGGTCCATCGTCACGAGCAGCTTCAGCTTGGCGAGCCCCGCCGTGACCTTGGCCCGGTTCGGGAACGAGAGCAGCGGATTGAACCCCTGGCAGAAGTAGAGATTGACGCGGCCCTCGTTCATCAGTTCGAACATCCGCAGGATGTCGTAGTTCGGCACGTCGAGCTTCGTCAGGTAGTCGTAGGCCCAGTCATTCTCCGCCGTCGCCACGTCGCCCCACATCGCCTTCATGTAGGAGACGAAGAACTTCCTGTAGTTCTGCCAGTAGCTCGTCTGGTTGGGGAGCAGCGGCTTGAAGGCGCGCGTGCTCATATAGGTCTCGAAGTCCTTTTCCTTCTCGGTCGGCATGTTGAGATAGCCGGGGAGGAGGTTCGACATCAGGCCGACGTCGGTCAAACCCTGGATGTTCGAATGGCCGCGCAGCGCGTTCATGCCGCCGCCGCGCACCCCGATATTGCCGAGGATGAGCTGCAGCATCGCCATGCCGCGGATATTCTGCGCGCCCTTGGAATGCTGGGTCCAGCCAAGCGCGTACATCGAGGTCATGGTCCTGGTCGGCGCGGCGCATTCGCCGATCATCGCGGCGATATGCAGGAACTTGTCCTTCGGCGTGCCGCAGACCCGTTCGACCATCTCCGGCGTATAGAGATCGACATGGGTCCTGAGCAGGTTCCAGACGCAACGCGGATCGGCCAGGGTCGGATCGGTCAGGACGAAGCCGTCCCCGCCGATCTGGTAGTCCCAGGAGGATTTGTCGTAGTCGCGCTTCTCCGGATCATAGCCGGTGAAGAGGCCGTCGGACCAGCCGAAGGCATCCTTCACCAGCAGCGACGCGTTGGTGAAGTTCCGGACATAGTCCCACTGAACCTTGTCGTTCTCGATGCACCAGCGGATCAGCCCCATCAGGAAGGCGATGTCGCTGCCGGGGCGGATCGGTGCGTAATAGTCCGCGACCGAAGCGGTGCGGGTGAAGCGTGGATCGACCACGATCAGCTTGGCGCCGCGGTGGGCCTTCGCCTCGGTCACCCATTTGAAGCCGCAGGGATGCGCCTCCGCCGCGTTGCCGCCCATGACGACGACGAGGTCGGTGTTCTTGATGTCGGTCCAGGAGTTGGTCATCGCTCCGCGGCCAAAAGTCGGGCCCAAACTGGACACCGTGGGGCCGTGTCAGACGCGCGCCTGGTTATCGAATCCTGCGATGCCGAGCGCCTTGACGACCTTGGTCGTCGCCCAGGCGGTCTCGTTGGTGGTGGCCGACGCGGCGAGGAAGCCGGTGGAGGTCCAACGGTTGACCGGAACGCCCGCGTCGTTGTGGGTGACGAGGTTCGCGTCGCGGTCGTCCTTCATCGCGCGGGCGATCCTGGTCAGCGCGTCGTCCCAGGTGATCGGCTCGAACCGGTCCGATCCGGGGGCGCGGTAGCGCGGCTCGGTCAGGCGGGTGGGGGCGTGGACGAAGTCCTTCAGCGCGGCGCCCTTGGGGCAGAGCGTGCCGCGGTTGGTCGGGTGGTCGATGTCGCCCTCGATATGGGTGATCTCGGCCGCCTCGCCCTTGCGCACGTCGCCCTTGGCATAAAGGATGATGCCGCAGGCCACGGAGCAATAGGGACAGGTGTTGCGCGTCTCGGTCGTGCTCGTCAGCTTGAAGGCTCGGACATGGGCCATTTCGGCGGCCTCGGCTTCTCCGAACCCCATCGCCCCGAGCGATGTCGCCGCCACGCCCGCGCCCGACAGCTTCAGGAAGCCGCGGCGCGAGAGATCAACGTTCATCGTCGCCTCCCTTGCCTCTCTCGAAAGATGGGTGAGGGAACTATATGCCGATCCCGCCGCCGGTCAACGGTCTGGAAGGGTCGTGCCGGGGGGGGCGCATGTGACGATCCGCCCTTCCGCGGAAACGTTCAAGATATCTCCGCGCCCGCACCTTTCCGACCTGCCA
>JBGAJI010000079.1:0-14953 GCA_044225035.1 Amaricoccus sp.
GATCGCGGTGACATTGGCCGGCGGCATCGCATGCGACCGCCCGGCCTGCAGATAGATCTCGCGCGCATGTTCCGCCACTCGCTCCGGCGTGTCGAGCAGTACGCCCTTCGGCGGAAAGGTCACCCCCTCGTAGAACGGCTCGGCCGAATGGCACATCGCGCAGCGCCCCATCACCGTGTCGCTGACCTTGTCGAACCCCTCGGCCGAGGCGAACCGCTCCGCCATCGGCGGCAGGCCCGCCAGCTCCTCCCGCTGGCTGCCCGGCGAGGTCGAGAGCCACATGATGATGACGAAGATCACCGCCGTCACCAGCCAGAGCCATGTCGGATTGCCCTTCCGCGCATGAACCGTGTTGAAATAATGCCGGATGGTCACCCCCATCAGGAAGACGAGACTGGCGATGATCCAGTTATATTCCGTGCCGAACGCCAGCGGATAATGGTTCGACAGCATCAGGAACAGGACCGGAAGCGTCAGATAGTTGTTGTGCGTCGACCGCTGCTTCGCGATCACCCCGTATTTCGGATCCGGCACCCGCCCGGCCTTCAGGTCCGCCACCACCACCCGCTGGTTCGGCATGATGATGAAGAACACGTTCGCCGTCATGATCGTCGCGGTGAAGGCCCCGAGATGCAGCAAGGCGGCGCGCCCGGTGAACAGATGCGTATACATCCACGCCATGAACACCAGCACGCAGTAAAGCAACAACATCAGCCCGGTGGTGTTCTTCCCGATCGGCGACTTGCACAAGAAATCATAGATCACCCAGCCGACCCCGATCGACGCCATCGAGATCAGGATCGCCGTCGGCGCCGACACGTCCAGCACCGCGCGGTCGATCAGGAACAGCTCGGCCCCCGCGTAGTAGACGATCGCCAGCATGGCAAAGCCGGACAGCCAGGTCGCATAGCTCTCCCATTTGAACCAGGTGAGATGCTCCGGCATCATTTCCGGCGCCACCAGATATTTCTGGATATGGTAGAATCCGCCGCCATGGACCTGCCATTCCTCGCCATAGGCGCCCGGCGGCAAATGCGGCACCTTGCGCAGCCCGAGATCGAGCGCGACGAAATAGAAGGAAGAGCCGATCCAGGCGATTCCGGTGATCACATGCAGCCAGCGGACCGCGAAGGCCATCCAGTCCCAGAAAATGGCGAAATCGTACATCCCTACCCTCCTGCTTGGTGCTCCCACGATGACAGAACGGGACTATCTCGCAAGTGCCGCAAACCAGCCGGCACCTTCGCGAATTTCCTGAAAATGAAAGGCGCGGCCCCTTGTCCTACGTGAGCAACCTCCGGACCTTCACCCGCGTCTATGAGCTCGGCAGCATGTCCTCCGCCGCCCGCGACCAGCGCGTCTCGCCCGCCGTGGCCAGCGCCCGCATCGCCGAGCTCGAAAAACACCTCGGCGTGCGCCTGTTCAGCCGCACGACGCGCAGCCTGCAGCCGACCGAGCAGGGCAACATCTTCTACAAGGGCGCCTGCAAGATCCTCGAGACGATCGACGAGGCCGAGGCGGCGATCGCCGACGTCTCGCGCAACCCGCGCGGCTCGATCCATGTCGCGGCGCCCCTCGGCATCGGCAAGCGGCTGATCGCGCCGCTGATCCCCGCCTTCAAGGATCTCTATCCGCAGGTCGATGTCCGCCTGCGCCTCTCCGACCGCCGGCTCGACGTGACGGCCGAGGGGCTCGACATGGTCTTCGTGCTCGGCGTGCCCGAGGATTCGAACCTGCGCCTCCGCAGCATCGCCGACTGCCCCCGCGTCCTCTGCGCCGCGCCCGTCTACATCGCCGCCCGCGGCCTGCCGCGCGGCGGTCCCGACCTCGTCGCCGACCACCACGACTGCCTGCTGCTGCGCTTCCCCGGCCAGCGCGAATTCGTCTGGACCCTGGAAACCGCCGACGGCCCCCGCCGCTTCGAAGTCTCCGGCCCCTTCGAATCCGACGACGGCGACGTCCTGACCGGCTGGGCGCTCTCCGGGCGCGGCATCATCCTGAAACCGGTCTTCGAGATCGCCGACCACCTCGCCACCGGCGCCCTCGTCCCCGTCGCCACCGAAACCCCGCCGCTGGACGTGATCCTCGCCTGCCTCTTCCCCCACAAGCGCCTGCAGGACCCCAAGAGCCGGCTGTTCATCGACTACATGGTGGCAGCGTGCCGCAAATCCCTGTCCGACGCCCCGGCGACGGTGGTGTAGGCAACGCCGCGCCAATGGCCGCGAATCCGGGGCGCGTCCTTGTAGACGAGTCCCGTTCCGTTCTCCCTTCGAGTCTTAGCCGCAAGACAAAAACGCCAACTAGATAACATAAAATTTAGTACTGAGCCATCACATTAGAATATAGGTCTCCCAGCAAACTCCTAAGCTCCTCAACGGCCGTTGTCTCGTCTTGTACAAGCTTCAATACTGCTGCTTGATAAGTCGCTCGATCCCTGAATTTGAGCGCATCGACGACGCGATCAAACGCGGAACTTTCTCGAAGTGGATACCGGGTTAGCAAACTATCCCAGTCCGCCTCAGATAGAAACGTATCAAACCGAGACTGCTCTGCAGTACGCAGCGATGCTAAATCCACTTCCACAGATAATGTTTCTTTTCTATTAATTTCCTTGCGATTGGGGAGGTTACGGATAATTTCTTTTCTTGCGGCGCGAAGCACGGCGCTCGTAACAAGATGATCCCGACTATCCGCAGCCGCAGCTATGGCCGTTGTCAAAGCGCTTTGCGAAAGTTCGGTCGCATCAGTCCCAATTATGGAAGCTTGTCGCTGAGCGACGCGTGCGATGATCTTCGGGTGGTAGTAGAGCGATTCAACCGAATAGTGGGATAGGGCCCAAATGCCAGCTGCCTTAAGGCGGGCAAGGTCATCGGCATCTCGCTGATCGTTATCAATAATGCCCCACGCCGAAATCCAATGAACTTCTCCGGCTCCACGTAGCCCGCGAACCGCCTGTTCAACGTCGCGGCATCCTTCTTTAGGAACAATCGAGATCCGAGGAAACAAAAGGCTATAAAGTGGCAAATCGAGGCTTTTCTCGGATCCCTCAACGAAAACAATCTTCCTCCGCGAGCCGAGAATGTCCTTTTTCAGCTCGTCGTCTATTACAACTCCAGACTTCAACATATCCGCCGTCCAACCCTGCACCGTCTTCCCCTGATAAGTGCAGCCTCTCAACAGCAATGCTGACGCGTTCGGCGTATCCAATGGAAGCATAGGTTCGTGCGTAGAAATGATAAATGCACAGTCTTTCCTACGGTCAAACAGTAATTTCAAAAGAGGAGAAATAATTGATCGGTGAAGATGCCGCTCTGGCTCGTCCATTATAATCAGCGTACCCGGCTTTGCCGTTAGCACGTCGGACGCGATCAAGAATGCATTGCGCTCACCGTCCGATAGCTCTGCTACACTGTAGGAAACGCCGCCATTTTTATGGGCGACGATTTTCTGACCTTCCTCGAGACTAATCTCAATTGGCAGGTTGGACAGTCCCATAAGTTCATTGATTACCTGAAGCGGTGAAGGATTTTTCGCTGCATCCCTCGCGGCTGGGATGTCGCCGTCGCGCACTAGTCGTGCAATGCCGCGCTCCTGCATTGTGTCGGCATCGATTAAATCATAGATCGCCATGCTGGCGCGACCGGCAGCGTTCCATTCCCAATAACGAGAACGAGGATCCGCATCCTGCGAGCGAAGTTGGTCGTCGATATTTTTGCGAGCGCGGGGGGTCATGTCGAGGGTGTTCGACTCAAACCACGTTTGGCGATGTGCGGAGATGCGCTTTGCATGAATCTGATGCTGGTTAAACAACCGCGAAACTAGGCTCGATTTGCCGGTGCCGTTGGCGCCAAGGATATAGAGCACGTCTCCAATAGAAAGACTAAATTCAATTGAGTCGCCTGAGACGCTGGGTATACCAAAATTAAAATGATTCGCCATGCTAGCATTGTTGGACGCAAGCCCAAGATGCGCAAGTGGAGCATCCAGCCAGAATTGTCCGCTCCTGGCGCGTCGCGATCGCTACACTGATGTACTGGTGCACACCCCTAGTCCCCCCCAAACGCCTCCGTCGCCACGTCGGCGAGCAGCGCGTCAGGCCTCCCCTCACAAGCCTTCTCCACCGTCCGCGCCCAGTCGTGCGCGGCGCTCTGGTCCGCGCCGCCCATGTCGTCGCCGGCCGTCGGCAGGGCCGACAGGGCCGCCATCTGGCCCTGGAAATCCATGTCGGTGAACTGCCCGCAGGTCACGGTGTTATAGAGCGAATCCGGGGCCAGGATGTTCTCCGCCCCCGCCGCCAGCGGCGCCACGACGACGAACACCGCCGCGGCAATCGAAAGCTTCAACATCGGCGCACCTGATCCAGACCCTCGGGTCCGGCGACCATACCCGACCCGCCGTTGCCCCGCCAAGCCCCGTAGGTGGCGCTCCGCCCACCACGACGCGAGGCGCGCCATCGCCCCGTCAGATCGGATCGCCCTTCCAGTCCACATCCCCCTGCGACCGGATCTCCTTGGCGATCACCAGGAGCATATAGGTGCGCAGCACCCGGTTCATCCGCGCCTGATAACCCTGCCCGAGCCCGCGGTACCAGCGCACCAGATCGGCGTCGAAGGCCGCCGTCACCCGCGCCTTCTTCGCCCGGACCGGCACGTCGCGCTCGATCCGGTACCATTCCTCCGGCACATGCGCCTCGCGCAGCCGGCGCTGGCGGTTCCATTCCTCGAGCTCGTCCAATTCGCGGATGGCGCGGGCATAGGCGCGCTCCTCGGGCTTGCTGCGCTTGCGGCCATCGGTCATCGCGGAAATCCATCTCAGGAAAAACCGCCACCCTGCCACACCCGCGTTAACCACGCCCAAAGCCGCGAAATCATGCGCATGGTTTCCGCATGGCAATCACATGCCTTGCGCATCAAAATTCCCACGCCATCGCAAGGGGTTAACCCCCGAAAACCCTCAACTGCCGCGATAGGTCGAAAAACTGTACGGCGAGAGCAGCAGCGGCACATGGTAATGCGCCTCCGGGTCCGCCATACCAAAGCGAATCGGCACCAGGTCGAGGAACCGCGGGCTCTCCCCCGGCGCCCCGCTGGCATCGAGATAGGCCCCGGCGTGGAACACCAGCTCCCAGACCCCGAGGATCGGCGTCCCGGCCGGGATCACCGGCCCATCGGTCCGGCCGTCGGAATTGGTGGTCACCGTCCGCGCCAGCGACCGCGCCTCGCCCTCGATCCGGTAGAGGTCGATCCGCATCCCCGCCGCCGGTATCCCCCGCGCGGCGTCGAGCACATGGGTGGTCAGATATCCCGTCATCTCGCGCATTCGCCCCTCCCGTTTCCCTTGTCCTAGCCGCCGGGCACCGCCGCGCGCCAGCCGGTCCACCCTTGAATTCTTTCAAGAAGATTTTGAAAGGCAAGGCGATTCATCTCCCCTAAAGTGACGGGGGCGCCACCCCGGCGCGAAGCGGGAGGGACAGGCGGGTGTCGCGATATCCGAGGAACATGCAGGGTTACGGCGGCGAGCCGCCGGCGGCGGACTGGCCCGGCGGGGCGAACGTCGCCGTGCAATTCGTGCTCAACTACGAGGAGGGCGGCGAGAACTGCCTCCTGCATGGCGACGCCGCCTCCGAGGCCTTCCTCAGCGAGATCCCGGGTGCCCAGCCCTGGCCGGGCAAGCGGCACTGGAACATGGAATCGGTCTATGAATACGGCGCCCGCGCCGGCTTCTGGCGGCTGCGCGACATGTTCGTCTCCCGCGGCGTGCCGCTGACCATCTATGGCGTGGCGAGCGCGCTGGCCCGCTCTCCGGTCCAGGTCGCGGCGATGAAGGAAGCCGGCTGGGAAATCGCCAGCCACGGCCTGCGCTGGATCGACTACCGCGACCACGACCGCGCCACCGAGGCCGCCGACATGGCCGAGGCGATCCGCCTGCATACCGAGGTGGTCGGCGAGGCGCCGCGCGGCTGGTACACCGGACGCACCTCGGTCAATTCCGTCGATCTCGCGTCCGAGGCGGAAATTTTCGACTATGTCTCCGACACTTACGACGACGATCTGCCTTATTGGCGCGACCATGACGGCCGCCAGCAGCTGATCGTGCCCTATTCGCTCGAAACCAACGACATGCGCTTCTCGGCCGGGACCTTCTCGACCGGCGAGGATTTCCTCACCTACCTCAAGGACACTTTCGACACGCTCTATGCCGAGGGCGCGGCCGGGCGGCCGAAGATGTTCTCGGTCGGGCTGCATTGCCGGCTGGTCGGCCGTCCGGGCCGCGCCGCCGGGCTGGCGCGATTCATCGATTATGTACTCGGACATGACAAGGTCTGGATCGCCAAGCGGATCGACATCGCCCGCCACTGGCGCGAGCGGCATCCGGCCGCGGCCATCGCCGCGCGCCCCACGACCCTGCCGCGCGACGAATTCGTCGCCCGTTTCGGCGGCGTTTTCGAACATTCGCCCTGGATCGCCGAACGCGCCTGGGAACTGGAACTCGGCCCCGCGCATGATACGGCGATCGGGCTGCACAACGCGCTGGCGCGGATGTTCCGCTCGGCCAGCGAGACGGAGCGGCTGGGGGTGCTGACCGCGCATCCCGACCTCGCCGGCAAACTGGCGGCGGCCAAGCGGCTGACGCCGGAATCGACGGCGGAACAGGCGGGCGCCGGTCTCGATTCGCTGACGGATGACGAGCGGGCGACCTTCACGGCGCTCAACGAGGATTACGTCGCGCGCTTCGGCTTCCCCTTCATCATCGCCGTGCGGGGCCTCGGCAAGTCGGACATCCTCGCCGCGTTCCGCCACCGGATCGGCAATGACCGCGCGACGGAATTCGCCACCGCCTGCGCCCAGGTGGAGCGTATCGCGCTCCTGAGACTGAAGGAGATGCTGCCATGAAAGACACGCCCGTGAAGGATTCGCCGGTGAAGGACATGCCCGTGAAGCCCCTGCCGCGCTACTGGGCCCCCTGGGGCGGCCTGCCGGGCCAGCACGAGCTGCTCAGCGGCCGCGCCGTCTTCACCGAAGCCTATGCCTTCATCCCGCGCGGGGTGATGACCGACATCGTGACCAGCGCCCTGCCCTTCTGGGAAAAGACCCGCGCCTGGATCATCGCCCGGCCGATGTCCGGGTTTTCCGAAACCTTCTCGCAATATATCATGGAGGTTCAGCCCGGCGGCGGCAGCGACCGGCCAGAGCTCGACCCCGGCGCCGAAGGCTGCCTCTTCGTCCTGCAGGGCGAGCTGACCGTCACCATCGCCGGCCGGAAGCACGTGCTGGAACCCGGCGCCTACGCCTTCATCCCGCCCGGCACGGACTGGACCGCCTGGGCCCGCGGCGAAGAGGCGGCGCGCTTCCACTGGATCCGCAAGGCCTACGAGCCGGTCGAGGGGCTGGGCCCGCCTGACCCGATCGTCGGCAACGAGCGCGGCGTGAAGAACACGCCGATGCCCGACACCGACGGCCGCTGGACCACCACCCGTTTCTTCGACCATGACGACATGCGCATGGACATGCATGTCACCATCGTCAACCTGATGCCCGGCGCCGAGATCCCCTTCACCGAGACTCACGTCATGGAGCACGGCCTCTATGTCCTTGAGGGCAAAGGCATCTACAAACTCAACCGCGACTGGGTCGAGGTCGAGGCGGGGGATTTCATGTGGCTCCGCGCCTTCTGCCCGCAGGGCTGCTACGCCGGCGGCCCGGGCCGCTTCCGCTACCTGCTCTACAAGGACGTGAACCGCCACCCGCGCCTGACGAGCCGCGGCCGATGAGCACGTCCCGCGACCTCCCGCCCGCCGATCTCCCGCCCGCCTATCTCCCGATCGAGCCGCTGACGGCCGAGGCGTTCGCGCCGTTCGGCGACGTGATCGAGGCGCACCGTACGGCGAGCTATCCGATCAATGGCGGCATGTGCGACCGGTTCCACGACCTCGCCCGAATCGAGCTCGCCGGGACCGGGCCGCGCCTCGGGATCAGCGTCGGCTACGGGCGGCCCTATCCGCTGCCGCTCGAACTCACGCTGGTCGAGCGGCACCCTTACGGCAGTCAGGCCTTCGTGCCGATGACCGAGGATCCGTTCCTGGTGATCGTGGCGCCCGACGCGGGCGGCGTGCCGGGACGGCCGCGGGTGTTCATCACCGCGCCGGGACAGGGCGTGAACTACCTGCGCGGCGTCTGGCACGGGGTGCTGACCCCGCTCGGCCGCGCGGCGCCGTTCCTGATCGTCGATCGGGTCGCGGGCGAGGAGGTCAATCTGGAGGAATATGTCTATCCGGCGCCGTGGCGGATCGCGGCGACGCACAAGGCGACCGCCTGACTGGCTTGGCTGGCAGCCGCGGCCCGAGGAACCCCTCAGGCCGCGCCTTGACCACCGGACACGTCCGGGCACCTTACAAAACCGACTTTTACAACATTACCAGATACAACCGACCGAAAACACACAGTTACCGATGCACAGGCGCCGCGAACTCGCGGTGTCGGTTCCTCCCGATCCTGGCGTCGACGCGCTCGGACGGGATATTCTTACATGCGGACCTCGTCACTCTCGTGACGTATCGAATACTATCTCGCGCTTGCGAAATGTCCATAGCCCTTTCGCGGCGGCGTCAAAAATGTTGCACCGCGGCAACGACGCCGTCCCGGGCCGACCAAGCGCGACACGGGAGTTGACAGTCGCCGCCGTCAGCTCTCGAACCGCGTCGCGCCCCGGCGCATCTCGTCCACCGGCTGGGTCAGGATCGCCGCCTGATAGGCGCGCTGGTCGCAGTTTCGCCGCGGGCAGACCCGGCAATTGATGCCGATCGGCGTCATGCGCGCGCCGCCGAGGTGGAAGTCCTCGGCATAGCCGATCTCCGTCGCATGCTCGATGGTGCAGCCGAGGGTCACCGCCAGCCGGTTGTCCTGGCTGAACCGTTCGAAGGTCGGGCGCTCCACCGTGCGGCTGAAGGTGAAATACTGGCTCTGGTCCGGCATCTCGGCGAATTGCGGCACGATCCGGCCCGGCGTGCGGAACGCGGTATGGATATCGAGTCGCGGACAGGCGCCGCCAAACTCGGCGAGATGGAAATCGGTGGCATTGAACCGCTTGGAGACATTGCCGGCCTTGTCGATGCGCAGGAAGAAGAACGGCACCCCCTGCGCCCCCTCGCGGTTCAGCGTGGTCGCCCGATGGCAAGCCTGTTCGAAACTGACCCCGAAGCGGGTCGCCAGATGGTCGAAATCATATTTCGACGCCCGGCATTCGGCCAGAAACGCGTCATAAGGCATCAGCACGGCGGCGGCGAAATAATTGGCCAGCTCCACCCGGCACCGGCCGGTCTCGCGAGGGCCGGTGATCTCGGATCGGGCCAGCAGCGTGTCGAGCAGGTCGCCGAGCGTCAGCAATCCCATGACATGCACCAGCTGGAAGACCCGGTTCGGATGGTCGAGCGCCTGGCTGAGCAGGATTTCCCCCGCCGTCTCGTCATAACGGCGCAGCGTGTGCGGCAGGTCGGCGGTCGGCACCACCCGCACCGAAATCCCGAGCGACTTCTTCGCGCGGAACTTGAGATAGGAATAGATCTCGTCCGACTCCGGCGTGACGCCTTCCCAGAAGGCACTGGCCGCCTCCTCCAGCTCGCGGAAATGGTTGCGGTTGCGCCGGAAGAAATTATGCACCGAAGCCTCGGGCGAGGCCGCCACCCTGCCCTCGCCCTCGCCGAGGCTGAGCAGCTGGTCCGCGGCGCCCTGGTAGACCCCATGCAGTTTCAGGAAAGCCTCGGCCAGCGTCGGGCAATGCACCAGCGCCGCGCGAATCTGCCCGAGGTCGGGACGCGCCCCCTCGAACAAGGGATCCTGCAAAGCCGCCCGCAGATCGGCCAGCACTGCGGTCGTCTCTTCCTCGGCGATGTCGCGCCAGTCGACGCCATAGGCCTCGAACAGGCGCAGCATCACCTGCACCGAAACGCTGCGCTGGTTGCTCTCCAGCAAGTTTACATAAGCCACGCTGATGCCGAGGTTTCTCGCCATCGCCGCCTGGGTTTCCCCCCGCTCGGTTCGCAACCGCCGCAACCGAGGTCCGACAAAAGTCTTTTGTACCAAAGTCTTATTCCGACCTCGTTTCCCGATTCACACTATTACAAAATCGCTATGTTGTAAATTCTCGCATTTACAACAGAACCCCAATTTTCTTTCGCCAAGGTGCGAAGCGGCGCAGAACCGGATCCAGCGAACCAGACCTGTCCCCGGAGGGAACCATGAAGACCGGCATCACCCACCTCGCCATCCCCGGCCCGACCAATGTCCCCGAAGCCGTCCGCCAGGCGATGAACGTACCGATGCAGGACATGCGCGCGCCCGATTTCGGCGCGCTGACCACCGGCCTTTTCCCCGGCCTGCGCCGCGTCTTCGGCAGTGAATCGGCCACCGTGATGATCTATCCCGGCTCCGGCACCGCCGCCTGGGAAGCGGCGATCATGAACACGCTCAATCCCGGCGACCGCGTCCTGATGGCGCGCCACGGCCAGTTCTCGACGCTCTGGGCCCGGATGGCCGAACAGCTCGGGCTCGAGGTCGATGTCGTGGATGTGCCCTGGGGCGCCGGCTGCCCGGTCAGCGAATTCGCCCGCCGGCTCGGCAACGACGCGGAAGGCAAGATCAAGGCGGTGTTCGTCACCCACAACGAAACCGCGACCGGCGTCACCTCCGACGTCTCGGCGGTGCGCGCGGTGATGGACGACGTGTTCCACGAGGCTTTGCTCTTCGTCGACGGCGTCAGCTCGATCGCCTCGATCGACTTCCGCATGGACGAATGGCGCGTCGACCTCGCCGTCACCGGCAGCCAGAAGGGCCTGATGCTGCCCGCCGGCCTCGGCATTCTCGCGGTCAGCGACAAGGGCATGGCCGCGTCGCGCAAGGCGAAGCTGCCGCGCGCCTATTTCCGGTTCGAGGACATGACGGCGCTCAATGGCGACGGCTATTTCCCCTATACCCCGCCGACCCAGCTCTTCCACGGGCTGCGGGTCTCGCTCGACCGGCTGTTCGCCGAGGGGCTGGAGACTGTCTTCGCCCGCCACCACCGGCTGGCCGAGGGCGTGCGTCGCGGCGTCGCGGCCTGGGGCTTCGACCTCGTCGCCGAACATTGCAAGCTGCGCTCGGACACCGTCACCGCGATCCGCGTCCCCGCCGAGGTCGATGCCCGCGACGTGATCCGCGGCGCCTATTTCAACTACAACACCTCGCTCGGCACCGGGCTCGGGCCGCTCGCCGGCAAGGTGTTCCGCATCGGCCATCTCGGCGATCTCAACGAGGTGATGTGCCTCGCGGCGCTCGCCGCCGCCGAAATGGCGCTGCTCGACGCGGGTGCCAAGATCCAGCCGGGCTCCGGCGTCGCCGCCGCGCAGGTCTGGTATCGCGATCAGCTGGCCAAGCCAACGCTGGCGCTCGCCGCCGAATAGGCCCTCGCCCGCGACCCCTGACTGACAGCCGCCGGCGCCATGCGCGCCGGCACGGGAAGAATTTCGCCCAAGGGAGGCGCCAGATGGACATTCACGAGTATCAGGCCAAGGAAATCCTGTCCGGCTTCGGTGTGCCGGTGCCGCGCGGCGGCCTCGCCTACAGCCCCGAGCAGGCCGAGTTCCGCGCCCGCGAGATCGGCGGCGACGCCTGGGTGGTCAAGGCCCAGATCCATTCCGGCGGCCGCGGCCAGGCCGGCGGCGTCAAGCTCTGCCGCTCCGAGGCCGAGGTCCGCGACTACGCCGCGACGCTCTTCGGCCGCAACCTCGTGACCAAGCAGACCGGCGAGGCGGGCAAGCCCGTCTATCGCGTCCTGGTCGAGGAAGCCTCCGACATCGCCCGCGAGCTTTATCTCGGCTTCGTGCTCGACCGGAAGTCCGAGCGGATCATGATCGTCGCCTCCGGTCACGGCGGCATGGAGATCGAGGATCTGGCCGAGACCGACCCGGACAGCCTGCGCCGGCTCAGCATCGACCCGGCGGTCGGCCTCGCCGAATATCAGGCGCGCGAGCTCGCCTTCGCGCTCGGCCTCGGCGCCGGGCAGGTGGCGCGCATGGCCCGCGTGCTGCGCGCCTGCTACCGCGCCTATCGCGACCTCGACGCCACCATGGTCGAGATCAACCCGCTGGTCGTCACCGGCGCCGGCGATCTCGTGGCGCTCGATGCCAAGATGTCCTTCGACACCAACGCGCTCTTCCGCCGCGACGAGGTGCTCGCCCTCCGCGACCGGAGCCAGGAGGAACCGCGGGAAAGCGCGGCGGGTGACCATGGCCTGTCCTATGTCGGGCTCGGCGGCAATATCGGCTGCATGATCAACGGCGCAGGCCTCGCCATGGCGACGATGGACATGATTCATCTCGCCGGCGGCGAGCCCGCCAACTTCCTCGACATCGGCGGCGGGGCGAGCCCCGAGCGCGTGGTCCGCGCCTTCCGCACCGTGCTCGGCGACCGCGACGTGCAGGTGATGCTGGTCAATATCTTCGCCGGCATCAACCGCTGCGACTGGGTGGCCGAGGGCGTGGTCAAGGCCTTCCGCGAGGTCGATGTGAAGCTGCCGGTCGTCGTGCGCCTCGCCGGCACCAACGTCGAGGAAGGCAAGCGCATCCTGCGCAACTCCGGCCTGCCGATCATGACCGCCGACAGCCTCGCCGACGCCGCCGCCAAGGCCGTCGCCGCGCTGCCCTACAAAGCCGCCTGAGGAGCAAGAACCATGGCCATCCTCGTCAACGAGACGACCCGCGTCATCGTCCAGGGCATGTCCGGCCGCATCGGACAGTTCCACACCGCCGACATGATCCGCCACAATACCAACGTGGTCGGCGGGGTCACCCCCGGCCGCGGCGGCACCAGCCTGCTCGACCGGCCGATCTTCGACACCGTGCGCCAGGCGGTCGAGGCGACCGGCGCGGAGGCGAGCCTGCTCTTCGTGCCGCCGCCCTTCGCCGCCGACGCGATGATGGAGGCGGCGGACGCCGGCATCAGGACGGCGGTCTGCGTCACCGACGGCATCCCCGCCCAGGACATGATGCGGGTGAAGCGTTTCCTGCGCCGCTATCCGCGCGAGCAGAAGATGCGGCTGATCGGCCCGAACTGCGCCGGGATCATCAGCCCCGGCCGGGGCTTCCTCGGCATCATGCCGCCCTCGATCTACCGCCAGGGCCGCGTCGGCATCGTGGGCCGCTCCGGCACTCTCGGCTACGAGGCGGCGAGCCAGATGGCCGCGCTCGGCATCGGTGTCTCGACCAGCGTCGGCATCGGCGGCGACCCGATCAACGGTTCGTCCTTCCGCGACATCCTCGAACTCTTCGAGGCGGACCCGGAGACCGACGCGGTGATGATGATCGGCGAGATCGGCGGCCCGCAGGAGGCCGAGGCCGCCGCCTGGGCGCGGGACAACATGTCGAAGCCCGTCGTCGCCTATGTCGCCGGCCTGTCGGCGCCGAAGGGCCGCAAGATGGGCCATGCCGGCGCGATCATCTCGGCCTTCGGCGAGAGCGCGCAGGAAAAGGTGGAAATCCTCAGCGCCGCCGGCATCACCGTCGCGCCCAACCCTTCGGCGATGGGCGAGACCATCGCCACCGTCCTCGGCCTCCGCGCCGCCGCCTGACCTCTCCGCCTCGCGTTTTCTCCCCCAACTGCCCCGGTCCCTCGCGGACCGGGGTTTTTCGTGGGGCCGAACCACCGGCGGCCGATCTTATACCAGCGGCCTTTCGCTTCCTTGCGCTGAATCGCCGGTGGCCACGTCCACAGGACGCACGCGCTACAAAACGATGATGACTATCTCGGTCCTGCGCGCATTTCGGGGAGCGTTTCGGCCCGGCGGCGCTGATCTTCGTCTTCGCGCTCAGCCCGCGGTTCGCCATCGATAACAAAACCGCCGAGGACGCCGCCGACGCGATCCACGCCTTTGGGGGGCGATCTGAGGTGCCTCTCTTCCCGAGGCACTGATCCGCGGCGGTCGAGCGAGACCGCCGCGGGTTGGAAGGGATCGGCGCCCGGTTTCTCCTCGGGCGCCGACTGATCAGTGGCTGGAGGCCGCCGCGGCGCCGAAGCCTGTCTGCGCCCGGACGTACTGGTCGTCGAAGGCGGCGATCTCGGCCTTGGCCCGCGCGCTGGTGTCGAGCTTGGAGACCGCCCAGCAGACGAAGAACGCCGCCGACATCGAGAACAGCGCCGGGTTGTCGTAGGGGAAGATCGGCGCCGCGTGGCCGAGCACCGTCTTCCAGACCGCCGGGCCGAGGATGACGAGCACGACCGCCGAGACGAGGCCGGTCAGCCCGCCCGCCACCGCGCCGCGGGTGGTAAGGCCCTTCCAGTACATCGAGAGGATCAGCACCGGGAAGTTCGACGAGGCGGCGATGCCGAAGGCGAGCGCCACGAGGAAGGCGAGGTTTTGCCCCTTGAAGGCGATGCCGAGGCCGATCGCGATCACGCCGATGACGATCGTCGCGATCTTGGTCACCCGCACCTCGGACGCCTCGTCCGCCTTGCCGCCCCTGATGACGTTGGCATAGAGGTCGTGGCTGACCGCCGCCGCGCCGGCGAGCGCGAGGCCCGAGACGACGGCGAGGATCGTCGCGAAGGCGACCGCCGAGAGGAAGCCGAGCATCAGGTCGCCGCCGGTCGCCTTGGCGAGGTGCAGCGCCACCATGTTGCCGCCGCCGAGCAACTTGCCGGTGACGTCGCCGTCGACGAAGAAGGCGGGGTTCGTCGAGACGATGGCGATGCCGCCGAGGCCGAGGATGCAGATCAGCAGGAAGAAGTAGCCGACGAAGCCCGAGGCATAGACCACGCTCTTGCGGGCCTCGACCGCGTTCGGCACGGTGAAGAAGCGCATCAGGATGTGCGGCAGCCCGAGCAGGCCGAAGCAGGCGCCGAGCGCGAAGGAGATCGCCTGGATCGGGTCCTTGAGCAGCACGCTCGGGCCCATGATCGCCGGGCCGTCCTTGTGGACCGCCACG
>JBGAJI010000002.1:0-81133 GCA_044225035.1 Amaricoccus sp.
GGCGCAGGCAGAGCGCGGCGAGCCGGTCGGGCGACGGGGTCGGCGCGCCGAGCGCGGCGGCGACCAGGCGCGCGGCGGCGATCAGCGCGGCGGTCGAGGAACCGCCGCCACCGCCGGGCGGCATTCCGGCGGAGAGGATCAGGCGCCCGCGCGGCGTCGCGCCGAACGCGCGCCAGAGCGCCAGCGCCGCGCTCCGGTCGAGGAAGGGGGCACCGTGCGGCGCGAAGGGACCGGGCAGCAGCCGCGCCGTGACCCTGAGGCCCGGCGCCGGCAGGGTGACGAGCGCCAGCGGTCCACCCGGGCCGAGCCGCCCCTGCAGGAGCTCGCCGAAATGGCCGGCGACGGAGGTCTCAAAGGCCTGGGGGCGGGAGCGCGCCGCGATTTTCGAGAGCTTCATCGCGCGCGCGGCGCCTTCCTGTCCGTTTCGGCTGGCACCTAGTGCGGAGTCCGTCCCGGTTGCACCGGGCCGTCCGCCCTAGAGTCTTGAATTTGCGCGATGTCTTAACCACCGGACGAATCCGTCCGGTTGGACATCGCTCTAGCGCACCAGCCGGCGGAAGGCCAGCGGCGGCTATTTCACCCGCATGGTCAATCCGGCGACGAGGAACAGCACCTGGTCCGCCTGCGCCGCGACGGCCTGGTTCAGCCGCCCGGCGGCGTCGCGGAAGCGGCGGGCGAGGGCGTTGTCGGGCACGATGCCGAGCCCGACCTCGTTGGCGACGAGGACGAGCGGTCGGGGGGGCGCCGTCAACGCCTCGGTCAGGCGCGCGGTCTCGGCGGCGAGGTCGCGGTCGGCGAGCATCAGATTGGTCAGCCAGAGGGTGAGGCAGTCGACCAGCGCCGGCGCGCCGGGCGGCAGCGCGGCCAAGGTCCCGGCGAGGTCGAAGGGCGTGTCATGGGTGGTCCAGCCGGCGGGCCGGCTGGCGCGATGCGCGGCGATCCGCTCCGCCATCTCCGCGTCGCGCGCCTCGGCGGTCGCGAGATAATGCCAGGGTGGCGGCAGCGCCTCGACCAGGGCCTCGGCGGCGCGGCTCTTGCCGGAGCGGGCGCCGCCGAGGACGAGGGTGACGCTCATGCGCGGCGGAGGTGGCGCATCGGCTGGCCGGCGGACAGCGCCTCGGCCGCGCGCAGGATACCTTGCGCGTCGATGCCGAAATGCCGGTATAGGTCGGCGACGGCGCCGGTCTGGCCGAAATGCTCGACGCCGAGCGCGCGGGTCGGGTTGCCGCGCACCGAGCCGAGCCAGGCGAGGCCGGCGGGATGGCCGTCGGCGACGGTGATGAGCGCGCAGTCGCGCGACACCTGTGCGAGCAGCCGCTCGACATGGCCCCGGGCATGGCCGAGCCCCGCCTCCCGCGCGCGCTGCGCCGCCGACCAGCCGGCATGCAGCCGGTCGGCGGAGGTGATGGCGAGCACGCCGACATCGCGCCGGTCCTCGGCCATCAGCCCGGCCGCCTCGATCGCCTCGGTGGCGACGGTGCCGGTATAGGCGATCACCAGCTCGGCGTTCGGTCCCGGCGGGCGCAGCCAGTAGCCGCCATTGATGATCTCGGCGGTGAGCGTCGCGTCGAGCGTCCGCGCCGGCTGTTCGAGCGCGCGGGTCGAGAGGCGGAGATAGACCGACCCGCCGACCGCGTCGCGCAGCCAGCTGACCGCGTCCGGCTCGGCCTCGCCGTCGCGCTGGGCATAGTCGAAGGCGAAGCGCAGGATGGCGGCCAGCTCGTCGACGAAGGCCGGCTCGAAGGCGGCGAGCCCGTCCTGGGCCATGCCGATCAGCGGTGTGGCGATCGACTGGTGCGCGCCGCCTTCGGGGGCCAGCGACACGCCGGAGGGCGTGGCGACGAGGATGAACCGGGCATCCTGGTAGCAGCCATAGTTCAGCGCATCGAGCCCGCGCATGATGAACGGATCATAGAGCGTTCCAACCGGCAGCAGCCGCTCGCCGAACAGCGAATGCGACAGGCCGAGGGCGGACAGCATCAGAAAGAGGTTCATCTCGGCGATGCCGAGCTCCAGATGCTGGCCGCGCGGCGAGAACTCCCAGTTGAAGGTCGAGGGGATGCGCTCCTGCCGGAAGGTGTCGGCCAGGCTCTCGCGCGCGAAGAGGCCGCGGCGGTTGACCCAGCCGCCGAGATTGGTCGAGACGGTGACGTCCGGCGACGTGGTGACGACGTGGGCCGCGAGCTCGCCGTCCGAGCGGGCGAGCTCGTTCAGGATGAGGCCGAAGCCCTGCTGGGTCGACATCACCGGCTGACGCGGCCAGGGCAACGCGTCCGGCACCGGAATGGCGGGCGCGTGAAAGCGGCGTCGGCCGGCGGCGTTGAACGGCACGCCGGCGAGAAAGGCGCGAAGCTCCGCCTCGGGCAGGTCGAGCCCCTCGAACGGATCCCATTCATGGCCGGGCCGCACGTTCATCTCCGCGCGCAGCGTCTCGGTCTGAGCCGGAGTCATCAGGCCGGCGTGATTGTCCTTGTGCCCGGCGAGGGGCAGGCCGTGCCCCTTGACCGTATAGGCGATGAAGCAAGTGGGCCGGTCGTGGGCGCGGGCGGCGGCGAAGGCCTCGATCAGCGTCGGCAGGTCGTGCCCGCCGAGATTGCCCATCAGCCGCGCCAGCTCGGCGTCCGAGCGGCGCTCGATCAGGGCGGAGACGGGACCCTGGTCGCCGATCTCGTCCATCAGCCGCCGGCGGAAGGCGCCGCCGCCCTGGAAGGTCAGGGCGGAATAAAGCTGGTTCGGGCAGCGGTCGATCCAGTCGCGCAAAGCCTCGCCGCCCGGCTCGGCGAAGGCCGCGCGTTGCAGCGTGCCATGCTTCAGGATGACGACATCCCAGCCGAAGCCGCGAAAGATCGATTCGAACCGGCTCCAAAGGCCCTCTCGGACCACGGCGTCGAGGCTCTGGCGATTATAGTCGACCACCCACCAGCAATTGCGCAGCCCGTGCTTCCAGCCTTCGAGCAGCGCCTCGATGATATTGCCCTCGTCCATCTCGGCATCGCCGAGCAGCGCGACCATCCGGCCCTCCGGCCGCTCCTTCGCCCAGCCGCGGGCGCGGAGATAGTCCTGGACCAGCGAGGCGAACAAAGTCTGCGCGACGCCGAGCCCGACCGAGCCGGTGGAGAAATCGACGTCGTCGATATCCTTGGTGCGGGACGGATAGGACTGCGCCCCCTTGAAGGCGCGGAACCCCTCGAGCTTGTCGCGAGTCTGGTTGCCGAGGAGATACTGGATCGCATGGAAGATCGGCGCCGCGTGCGGCTTGACCGCGACCCGGTCCTCCGGGCGCAGCGCGTCGAAATAGAGCGCGGTCATCACCGTGGCGAGCGAGGCGGAAGAGGCCTGATGTCCGCCGACCTTCAGCCCGTCCTCGCTGTCGCGGAGGTGGTTCGCATGATGGATCGTCCAGGTCGAGAGCCAGAGCAATTTGCGCTCGAGCGCGGCCAGCGTCCGGAATCTGGTTTCGTCCATCGCGTTTCTCTCCCCCGTTTCGCCATATCATAGACCGGAGAGGCCGGCGATGGCGACCCCCGGCCGCGAGGCTTGAGGGGGGGCTCCCGCGGGCGCTGCCCTTGGGCCCGGCGGCCGCTGCGCGGCCGCGACAGGAGCGGCCTGTTGGCCGCGAGTCTGTTTTCTCCCCGCCTGTTGGCGGGGCCCCTCGTCCTGCCCGATAGGAATTCTTCCTATATGAAACTGGGAGAAGCCAGTGGCGGGGGCCGCCCGCGGGGCTTCCGGCGCGCGGGAAGGCTGAGCCCCGGGTCAGCTTTCGGGGCGTGTGACTGAGCGATTGACAGGGGCGGCGGGGCGGGGTCGGATGCGGGGCCCGCATGGAGTTGCCTTGTCGCCTCGTGAGCCTCTCGCCCTGCCCGGGCAGCGTATCGGATTGCTCGGCGGGTCGTTCGATCCGCCGCATGCCGGGCACGCGCATATTTCACGGTGGGCGCTGAAGGCCTTCCGGCTCGACCAGGTCTGGTGGCTGGTGAGCCCGGGCAATCCCTTGAAGACCGACGCGCCGGCCGACATGGCCCGTCGCCTCGCGGCCTCGCGCGAGATCGCCCGGCATCCGCGGATCAGGGTGACCGATATCGAGGCGCGTCTTGGCACGCGCTATACCGCCGCGACGCTGACCGAGCTCGCGCGGCGCTATCGCGGGGTGCGCTTCGTCTGGCTGATGGGGGCGGACAATCTGCGCGGCTTTCACCGCTGGGATCGCTGGGACGAGATCCTGCGCATGGTGCCGGTCGGCGTGCTGGCGCGGCCTGGCGAGCAGCTGCGCGCCGGCCTGTCGCCGGCGGCGCGGCGCTTCGCGCGCTGGCGCCTGCCGCCGAGCGAGGCGGCGGGGCTGGCCGCGCGGCGCGCGCCCTGCTGGACGCTGCTGAGCGGCCGGATGCTCGACCTGTCCTCGACGGAACTGCGCCGCGGCGGCCTCTGGCGTGGCTGACGTCGGGGTTCGTGGGACCATTGGACAGACGCGCCGCGTCGGCGTAATTCTGACCGGGCGTGGGTGATTGGGAGCCCGCCCCATCGGCGGCGGCGTGGACGCGCGCGACAAGAAACCAAACAGCGGAGGTTCTCGGAAATGGATTTCAACAGTGCGCTGATCGCTGGCGCGGGTGGGCTGATCGTCGGGCTGGTCATTGGCTATTCGATGGGCGGATCGGGCGAGGATCTGGCCGAGGCGAGCCTCGCCCAGACGCGGGATCTGTCGGCCAAGGTCGCGACGCTGAGCGAGAAGGTCGGCGGCATCGAGGGCGCGGTCGGCGCGCTCAACAAGGCGCAGAGCGACGGCGCGCAGGCGCTCGGCGCGCGCATCGACGGCATCGCGCAAGAGGTGTCGGGCCGGGTGGACGCGCTCGGCGGCGGCGTGTCGGATGCCTTGAAGAGCCAGCTCCAGGACCTGCGCGGCCAGCTCGCCGGGCTGATCGGCGGGAGCGCGGGCGGGCGCGAGGCCTCGGGTGGTGTTGCGACGGGTGGTGGTGCGACGGGTGGCACCGGTTCGGCGGTGAGGCCGGGCGCCGCGGTGACGTTGGCCGACGGCAAGCTGCGGGTGTTCCTCTCGGCCGCCGACGCGAGCGCGGGGACCGCGCGGGTGGCGATCAACGGCCAGACGCTGGTGCCGCTCGAGGTCGGCAAGCCGGTGGAGGCGAATGGCTGCTCGGTCTCCCTGACCGGGTTCGACGCCGATGGCGCGGCGATGATCGACGGCGGCTGCTGAGCGCCGCCATGCGGTCCGGCCTGTCCCGACGCGCCATGCTCGCCGGCCTCGCCGCCGGGATCGTGGCGCGGCCGGGCCCGGGCCGGGCCGCGGAACCGCCGCGCGCCGGCTATATGCTGGTCGATCTCGGTGGCGGTTCCGGGGGCGGACCCGATGGCGGCGCGGTGCTCGACGCGCGCGACGCCGACCGCGCCTTTCCGCCGGCCTCCGTGGCCAAGCTCGTCACCACGCTCTACGCGCTGGAGACGCTCGGCCCTGGTTATCGGTTCGGCACGCGGATCCTCGGCCTCGGGCCGGTGGTGGACGGGACGCTCTCCGGTGATCTGGCGCTGGTCGGCGGCGGTGATCCGCTGCTCGACACCGACGCGCTGGGCGTGCTGGTGGCGGGGCTGTCGGGCCTGCGCGCGGTCAGCGGCGGGACGCGGATCGACGCGGGCGCCCTGCCGGCGATCGAGCGGATCGCGGCGGGCCAGCCCGACGGCGCCGGCTACAATCCGGCGATCGCCGGCCTCAATCTCAATTTCAACCGCGTCTATCTACAATGGGTGCCGGGGGACAGCGGCCCGAAGACCGCGTTTTCGGCGCCGGGCGAGCGGTTCGCGGTCGATGTGCCCTCGGTCCGCGCCGAGGTGACGCGCGCGGTGCGCGAGCCGACCCATGAGTTCGACCGGGCGGGCGAGGTCTGGCGCCTGCCGGCCGGCGGCATGCGCGGCGCGGGCAGTCTCTGGCTGCCGGTGCGCGAGCCGGTGCCTTTCGTCGGCGAGGTCTTCGCCGCGCTCGCGGCCCGCGCCGGCCTGTCGCTGCCACCGGCGGCCGCGGGTCCGGGCGACGGCGGCGCGGTCCTGGCGGAGCGGCTCGGGGCGCCGGTGGACGAACTCTTGCGCGGCATGCTGTTTCATTCCACCAACCTGACCGCCGAGGTGCTCGGCTTGCGCGCGAGCCAAACGCGGGGCGGCGCGCCGGGCGATCTCGCGCGATCGGCGGCGGCGATGACGGACTGGGCGCGCGCGGAATACGGGCTCGCGGGCGCGCGCTTCGTCAATCACTCCGGCCTGACCGACGCCTCGCACCTGACCCCGCGCGAGCAGGTCCGGCTGCTGGCGCGGGCCGAGGACCGGCTGCCCGGCCTGATGCGCGCGCGGGCGATCGCCGACGGCAAGGGCGGCACCTTCAAGGCCGAGGGGGCGCGGGTCCTGGCCAAGACCGGCACGCTCGATTTCGTCAGCGCGCTCGCCGGCTATGTCGAGCGGCGGAACGGGCGGCGTCTCGCCTTCGCGATCTTCGCCGCCGATCCCGCGGCGCGGGCCGCGATCCGGCCGGAGGAGCGCGCCGATCCGCCCGGCGCGACGCTCTGGGCGAACCGGGCGCGCGCCGAGCAGGCCGCGCTGCTGCGCAAATGGCTGGCCGCCTACGGCTAGGGCGATGGACCAGACGGAATCGTCCGGTGGTCAAGACAGTGCGCGATTTCAAGACTCTCGAGCGGAGGCGGTGTCGGGCGAGTGCGCCCGGTTGGACATCGCCTTGGCTAGTCCGCGAAATCCTGCACCAGATAGACGTCGCCGCAGGCGGTTCCCTTGGGATCGACGCCGACGCCGCTGCCGATGCGACGGAAGCCGGGCGACAGGAGCGAGGCGCGGTGCTTGGGCGAGGACAGCCATTTCGCCACCACGTCCTCGGCCAGCGTGGCATAGGTATGGATCGGCACCGGCTGGTTGGTATCGCCATAGGTGAAGGAACAGCCGCTCATCTTCATCGAGATCGGGCGGCCGACCAGGCGATAGACCTTGTTCATAGCGATGTTCTCGCCGGCGTTGCGGTAGCTGAGCGACTGGCGGGCCAGCCGTTCCTTGAAGCCGGACTGGCCCTTGATCGGCAGGGCGTGGCTGTGCATCCGCAGCTTCGCCATGTTGCGCGCCTGGTCCGAGGCGACGCGGGCGAGCCTGGCATCGCGGGTCAGGGGCGGCAGCCCGCGGCCCCGGCGCGCGGCGTTGGAATAGATGAGGACCGCCTCGTCGAACAGCTTCTGGTCTATCCCGTCGGGCGAGATCGCCTGATTGAGCCGGCCCGGCACCTTGTCGGCGGCGATCGCGTCCGATCCGGTCAGAGCGACGCAAAGCAAAGCGAGCGCGCGCAGAGCGTGGCGCATGGCAACCTCCCGATGGACTTCCCCCTCGGCGCCGGCCGTCCGCCGGCGCATGTCGGCACTTTGCGGGTTCATGGTTCGGTCCCGGTTAAGGAGAGGCCGCCGGAACCGGCGACTTCGACCAATGGTTAATGAGAGATTGATGGTTCCCGCTTCCCCTGCCAAGACCGGACCGGTATCACTTGGCGGCCGTTCCCCCGCCCGCGAGGATGACATGGACGAGACCGCGATGGCCTTCGAGATGCCGCATGTGCGCGCCGCGGCGACGCATAGCGGCCAGCTGCTCGACCGGATCTCGGTGCGCGACTATACCCGCACCGTCGAGATCGGCGCCTTCCGCTCCGAGCGCGGCGTGACCCAGCGCATCCGCTTCAACGTGGTGCTGGAGGTCTCGCACCACGCGGCGGCGCAGGACGACGATGTCGACAAGGTCGTCTCCTATGACATGATCACCGAGGCGATCGAGGCGGAGCTCGCGACCGAGCGGGTGAACCTCTTGGAGACGCTGGCCGAGCGGGTGGCGGCGCGCTGCCTCGCCGATCCGCGGGCGGTGCGGATCTTCGTCAGGATCGAGAAGCTCGACCGCATCCCCGGCGCGCTCGGGGTCGAGATCGCCCGGGCCCGGGTCGCCGACGCGCCGCGGCTGCGGGCCGTGGTCGAGCCGGCGGCGCAGTCTGCCGCGCGGCCGCGGGTGGTTCATCTCGCGCAAGACTTGCTCGAAGGGCCGGAAACCGGCGCATGGCTGGACGCGCTGGCGCGTTGGGGGCATCCCGTGGTTCTGGTCCTCGGGCCGGCCGAGGCGCGCGCGCCGGGGCGGACCGAGGCGGAGCGGCGCATCGGCCTCCTCGCCATCGAGCAGAACGCCTGGGCGCTGACCGACCGCGACCGGCGATTCGACGTCGCCGCCTCGCGGACCGAGCTCGACTGGGCGGTGAAGAACCGCCGCCTGTCGGTCTGGGCGCCGGCCAAGATGGTGATGGACACGCCCGGCGCCGCGCCGGAAGCGAGCGATCCCGTGGCGCTGGCCGCCTGGCTCGCCGCCGAGATCGAGGCGGAGCTTCTGGTCGTCGCGGGCGCGGAGGCGCCGGCCGGTGCCGTGCGCGCAAGCCGGCCATCCGACCTGCCCGCCTGACGCGATGACCGCCCGCGTCGTTTTCGATCTCGACGGCACGCTGGTCGATTCCATTCCGACCATGGCCGGGGCCGGTAACCGGATGCTCGCCGAGTTTGGACGGGAGCCGGTCAGTCTCGAGGAATGCGCGGGTTTCGTCGGCAACGGCGTCGCGAAGCTGGTCGAGCGGCTGCTGCTCCATCGCGGAGGATTGCCGGCGGAGGGGCTGGAACCGGCGATCACGCGCTTTCGCGCGATCTATGGCGCCGATCCCGTCACCGGCACCGAGCCTTATCCCGGCGTCGCCGAGGCGCTGGCGCGGCTGGCGGAGGACGGTCACGGCCTCGCGGTCTGCACGCAGAAGCCGAACGCGCCGGCGCTCGCCATCCTGCGCGGCCTCGGGATGATGCCGCCAATCACCGGGTTCACCGGCGGCGACAGCCTCGACGTGCTGAAGCCCGATCCGCGGATGTTCCGCCACGCGGCGGACCAACTGTCACCGGGGGCTGAGCTGCTCGTCGGCGACAGCCTGACGGATGCCAAGACCGCGCGCGCGGCGGGCGCGCTGTTCCTGCTTCACACGCGGGGCTATCGCACCCAGCCGGTCGCCGAGGTGCCGCATGACGCGGCTTTCGATGACTTCGCGGAGTTGCCGGAACTGGTGGCGCGGATGATCGCCAATTGACGGCCGTCTATCGTCCGATCCCCTGGCTCGGCGCGCCGCGTCCGGCCCACGCCCGACGTCTCGCTGGCGGGCCCGTCTGGTTCGCGGAGCTCGCGCTGCACGTGCGCGGGGCCGCGCCGACACTGCTCCGCGCCGACGAGGCGCCGGTAGAGGTGGTCCAGCGGCTGTCGGCAGCGCGGGCCGACCTCCTCGGCCTGTCGCTCGACCGCCCGCGGCTGATGGCGGTGCTGAACGTGACGCCGGACAGCTTCTCCGACGGCGGCCGGCATCTGGCCCTCGCCGACGCGGTGGCGAGCGCCGAGGCGATGGTCGCGGCCGGCGCCGACATTCTCGATATCGGCGGCGAATCCACCCGTCCCGGCGCCGCGCCGGTGCCGGCGGAGGAGGAAATCGCCCGGGTCGTACCGGTGATCGCCGCGCTCCGCGCGGAAGGCATGACCGCGCCGATCTCGATCGACACGCGCAAGGCGGCGGTGGCGGCGGCGGCCTTCGAAGCGGGCGCCGATCTCTTCAACGACGTCTCGGCGCTCCAACACGATCCGGACAGCCTCGGCGTCGCGGCGGCCTCCGGCCGGCCGGTCTGCCTGATGCATGCGCAAGGCGATCCCCGCACCATGCAGGACGCGCCGCGCTATGACGACGTGCTGCTCGACGTGCACGACTATCTCGCCGAACGGGTCGCGGCGGCGGAGGCGGCGGGCATCCCGCGCGCGCGGATGCTCATCGATCCCGGCATCGGCTTCGGCAAGACGGTGGCGCATAATCTCGACCTCCTGCGCGGCCTCGCCGCGCTGCATGGGCTCGGCTGCGCGATCCTGCTCGGGGTTTCGCGCAAGCGTTTCATCGGCACGATCGCCGGCGTCGCCGAGGCGGCGGCGCGCGGCCCGGGCTCGATCGCCGCGGCGCTGGAGGGCTTGCGCCAAGGGGCGCAGGTGATACGAGTGCACGACGTTGCCGAGACCCGGCAGGCGATGGCCCTCTGGCTCGCGCTCGCCAGGGAGGGCGAAGCCGGGGATGAAGGCTGAGGCGAGGGAACGAATGGGGCGCAAGCTCTTTGGAACCGATGGCGTGCGCGGGCGGGCCAACGACGATCCGATGACGGCGGAGACCGCGCTGCGCCTTGGACAGGCCGCCGGCCGCTATTTCACCAGCGGCGACAGCCGGCACACGCATCGCGTGGTGATCGGCAAGGACACGCGGCGCTCCGGCTATATGCTGGAAAACGCGCTGACCGCCGGTTTCACCTCGGTCGGGATGAACGTCTTTCTGGTCGGGCCGATCCCGACGCCGGCGGTGGGTTTTCTCGCCCGCTCGATGCGCGCCGACCTCGGGGTGATGATCTCGGCCTCGCACAATCCGTTTCAGGACAATGGCATCAAGTTCTTCGGTCCCGACGGCTTCAAGCTCGGGGACGCGGCGGAGGAGGCGATCGAGGCCGAGCTGGACGGCGGCGGCGGGGTCGCCGAGCCGGCCGATATCGGCCGCGCCACCCGCATCGACGACGGCCGCGGGCGCTACATGGAATTCGCCAAGACTACCTTTCCCCGGGGCCTGCGGCTCGACGGGCTGAAGGTGGTGGTCGATTGCGCGAACGGCGCGGCCTATCGCACCGCGCCGGAGGTGCTTTGGGAGCTGGGCGCCGAGGTGATCCCGCTCGCCGTCCAGCCCGACGGGGTCAATATCAACAAGGGCTGCGGCTCGACCCATCCCGAGCACGCGGCCGAGGCGGTGCTCGCCCATGGCGCCGATCTCGGGATCAGCCTCGATGGCGACGCCGACCGGGTGATGATCATAGACGAGAAGGGCGCGGTCGCCGATGGCGACCAGTTCATGGGCCTGATCGCCGATCGTTGGCTGGCCGAGGGGCGGCTGGCGCGCAACACCCTGGTCGCCACGGTCATGTCGAACCTCGGGCTCGAGCGGTTCCTGCGCGCGCGGGGCATCACGCTGCTGCGCACCGCCGTCGGCGACCGCTACGTGGTCGAGGCGATGCGCGAGGGCGGCTATAATCTCGGCGGCGAGCAGTCGGGCCATATCGTGATGAGCGACTATGTGACGACCGGCGACGGGCTGATCGCGGCGTTGCAGTTTCTGTCGGCCATGGTCGAGACCGGGCGGCGGGCCAGCGACCTGGCGCGGGTCTTTCCACCCTATCCGCAGACGCTTCGCAACGTGCGCTATCGCAAGGGCGCCCAGCCGCTGGAACAGGCGAGCGTTCAGGCCGCCATCGCCGCGGGCGAGGCGCGGATGGGCGCCGCGGGGCGCCTCGTCATCCGCAAGTCGGGGACCGAGCCGCTGGTCCGGATCATGGGCGAATGCGAGGATCCGGCGCTGTTGCGCGCCATCGTCGGCGAGATCGAGGCCGAGGTCGCGAAGTTCGCCTGACTTGGGCCTCGGCGACGGCCGATCGCGGCGACGGAACCTTCTTCGACGAAGTACGTTTTTTTACCAGACAGGAAGATAGGCGCGGTGACGCGGGACGTCATCGAAACGCTTGTCTACGTCTGAAATGAAACAACGATCTTCCAGGAAGGGAGTTCACCCGTGAAAAGCTCTTTTGTACCGCTTCTCTTCGCCGCTACGCTGGCAACCGCTCCCGTCGTCGCCTTTGCGCAGATGACGGACATGGATCGGGTCGAAAGTGAAGTGACGAGCGACCTCGCACTGGTCGGGATCAACGATATCGACGTCTCCATGCTGACGCTGAAGCAGCTGCAGGAGATCAAGCTGGTCGCGGGCGGACAGGCCGGCATGAGCGACAAGCAGCGCCTGATCCGTGCGATCGTCGATCGCAAGCCGGGATCGCAGGCCGACTGAGCGTTTCTGAATCCACGCCGAGGAGTTGAATGGGCGGCCGCGAGATCGGCCGCTTTTTCATGGCTATCGGGCGATGGTTTCCATATCGAACGCCGCCGCGAGCAGGGCGCGCGTATAGTCGGTTTTCGGCGCGGCGAAAATCTCCGCCGAGTTGCCCGCCTCGACCACGTCGCCATTGCGCATGACAACCATCCGATGCGCCAGCGCCCGCACCACGCGCAGGTCGTGGCTGACGAAGACATAGGCGAGCCCGTATCTGCGCTGCAACGCCCGCAGCAGTTCGACGATCTGGACCTGGACCGTCATGTCGAGCGCCGAGGTCGGCTCGTCGAGCACGACGAGCTTTGGCCTGAGGATCATCGCCCGGGCGATCGCGATCCGCTGGCGCTGGCCCCCCGAGAATTCGTGCGGATAGCGATGCCGCGTCTCGGGATCGAGCCCGACCTCGCGCAGGATCTCGACGACGCGCTCGGCCGGGTCGCCGTCGTGGCCATGCACGCCGAGCCCTTCCGCGACGATCTGCTCGATGGTCATCCGCGGGCTGAGCGAGCCGTAGGGATCCTGGAATACCATCTGCATGTCACTTCGGATGCCGCGCAGATCGCGATTGCGCCAGCCCTGAATGTCGCGGCCGAGAAAGACGATCCGCCCCTCTGAGGAAATCAGCCTCATGAGCGCGAGCGCCAGCGTGGTCTTGCCCGACCCGCTCTCGCCGACCACGCCGAGCGTCTCGCCGGCGCGGATGGCGATATCGGCCTCGTTCACCGCCTTCACATGGCCGACCGTGCGGCGCAGCAGACCGGCCTTGATCGGGAACCAGACGCGCAGATCCTTCGCCTCCAGCACCGTGGGCGCGTCCGCCGCGACGGCCTCCGGCGTTCCCGTCGGCTCGGCGGCGAGCAGAGCCCGGGTGTAGGGATGGCGCGGATCGGCGAAGATCGCGGCGGTCGGCCCGGTCTCGACGATCTCGCCGGCGCGCATCACCGCGACGCGGGTGGCGATGCGCCGCACGATGCCAAGGTTGTGGGTGATGAACAGCATCCCCATCCCCTCGGCCTTCTGGATATCGGCGAGAAGGGTCAGGATCTGCGCCTGGATGGTGACGTCGAGCGCGGTGGTCGGCTCGTCGGCGATCAGCACGTCCGGCCCATTGGCCAGCGCCATGGCGATCATCACCCGCTGCCGCTGACCGCCGGAGAGCTGATGCGGATAGGCGCCGAGGCGGCTTTCGGGATCGCGGATGCCGACCTGGGTCAAGAGCTCGATGATGCGCGCCCGGGCGGCGGCGCCGGTCAGGCCCTGATGCAGGGCGAGGCTCTCGCCGATCTGCCGGGCGATCGGATGCAAGGGATTGAGGCTGGTCATCGGCTCCTGGAAGATGAAGCTGATGTCATTGCCCCGCACCGCGCGCAGCGACCGGGCATCCGCCAGCGCCATATCCGCGCCACGATAGCGGATTTCGCCGCTGACCCGCGCATTGTCCGGCAGCAGCCGCACGGTCGAGAGCGCGGTGATCGACTTGCCGGAGCCGCTTTCGCCGACCAGCGCCAGCGTCTCGCCGGGGGCGAGGTCGAAATCGACACCGCGCACCGCCTCGGTCACCACGCCGCCCTGCGAAAAGCCGATGCGCAGGTTCCGCACCGACAGGATCGGCTCGGCGCTCTTGCCCATGTCCTTCATCCCGCAGCCCTCATGCGAAGGTTTTCCGCGGGTCGTAGGCGTCGCGCACCCCCTCGAAGATGAAGACGAGCAGCGACAGCATGATAGCGAAGGTGAAGAAGGCGGTGAAGCCGAGCCAGGGCGCGTTGAGCTGGTTCTTGCCCTGCAGCGCGAGCTCGCCGAGCGAGGGATAGGAGGGCGGCAGGCCGAGGCCGAGGAAATCGAGCACGGCCAGCTGGCCGATCGCCGCGGTGATGATGAAGGGCATCAGGGTCAGCGTCGCCACCATCGCGTTCGGAAGCAGGTGGCGGAACATGATCACCCGGTCCCGCACGCCGAGCGCGCGCGCCGCCCGGACATATTCGAAGTTCCGCGCCCGCAGGAACTCCGCCCGCACCACGCCGACGAGGCTGGTCCAGCCGAAGAAGGCGATGAGCAGGGTCAGCAGCCAGAAATTCATCGTGAAGATCGCCGACAGGATGATGATGACATAGAGCGTCGGCATGTTGCTCCAGATCTCGACGAACCGCTGGAACAGGAGGTCGGTCCAGCCGCCGAAATAGCCCTGAGTCGCCCCGGCCACGATGCCGATGCCGCTGGAGATCACCGCCACCATCAGCGCGAACAGCACCGAGATGCGAAAGCCGTAGATGACCCGCGCGACCACGTCCCGCGTCTGGTCGTCGGTCCCGAGCCAATGGTCACGGTCGGGCGCGGAGGGGGCCGAGGTCACGCCGTAATTGATGGTGTTGTAGCTGTAGGGCACCGGCGGCCACAGCATCCATCCGGGCTGTGCGATCGCCACGCCATCCACCATCCCGGTCGCCGCGTCGGCGTAAATCCGGTCGGGGTCGTCGAGGCAGGCCTCCATCCCGCCGGTGCGGATCAGGCAGCGCACCTCGGGCGACTGGTATTCCGCCTCGGTCTGGAACTCGCCGCCGAAATCCGCTTCGGAATAGAAGTTCAGGATCGGAAACCGGAACCCGTCCTGAAACTGGATGACGAGCGGCCGGTCGTTCGCCACGAACTCGGCGCACAGCGCGATGAGAAACAGTCCGAGAAACACCCAGAGCGACCAGAAGGCCCGCCGGTTCGCCCGGAAATTGGCCAGCCGCCGCCGCTGGAGCGCGGTGAGGCTCATGTCTCGCGGCTTTCGAAATCGATGCGCGGGTCGATCCAGACATAGGTGAGGTCGGAGAGGAGCCCGACGATCAGACCCATCAGCCCGAAGACATAGAGCGTCGCGAACACCACGGGATAGTCGCGCTGGATGGCACTCTCGTAGGCGAGGCGGCCGAGGCCGTCGAGGCTGAAGATCGTCTCGATGATCAGGCTGCCGCCGAAGAAGATGCTGATGAACACCGCCGGAAAGCTGGCGATGACGATCAGCATCGCGTTGCGGAACACATGACCATAAAGCACCCGCCCCTCGGTCAGGCCCTTGGCGCGGGCGGTGATCACATATTGCTTCTTGATCTCGTCGAGGAAGGAATTCTTGGTGAGGAGCGTGGTGGTCGCGAAGGCGCTGATCGTCGCCGCCGTGACCGGCAGGACGATGTGCCAGAGATAATCGAGGATCTTGCCGCCGAGGCTCAGCTCCGCCCAGTTGTCGGAGGTGAGGCCGCGCAGCGGGAAGATCTGCCAGTAGGAGCCGCCGGCGAACAGCACGAGCAGCATGATGCCGAAGAGAAAGCTCGGCACCGCGTAGGCGACGACGATCACCCCGCTGGTCCAGGTGTCGAAGCGCGAGCCGTCGCGGATCGCCTTGCGCACGCCGAGCGGGATCGAGATCGCATAGGCGATCAGCGTCGACCAGAGGCCGAGGGTGATCGAAACCGGCATCTTCTCCAGTACCAGATCGACCACGCGGATCGAGCGGAAATAGCTGTCGCCGAAATCGAAGGTGAGATAGTTGCGCACCATCAAGAGAAAGCGTTCGAGTGGCGGCTTGTCGAAGCCGAACTGCTTTTCGAGGTCGGCGATGAACTCCGGTGGCAGGCCCTCGGCGCCGCGATATTCGCTGTTGCCGCCGCCGCCGGCCATGTCGCCGCCGCCACCGGTGATCCGGTCGGTGGAGGAGCTCTGGTCTTCCAATTGGGCGATGATCTGTTCGATCGGCCCGCCCGGCAGGAACTGGGTCAGGATGAAATTGATGAGCAGGATGCCGAACAGCGTCGGCACCATGAACAACAGGCGGCGGAGGACATAGGCGCCCATCTCAGCGCAGCGCGCCCTCGGACTTCAGCTTGTCGAATTTCGCCTGGTCGAACCACCAATAGGCGTCGCCGCGGGCATATTCCGGCTGAATGTCCGGGCGGCCGAACACGTCCCAGTAGGCGATGAGATACTGGCCGCTGTACCAGTTCGGAACCCAGATCTGCTTGGAGCGCAGCACCCGGTCGAGCGCGCGAACCCGCGCCTCCATCGTCGGGCGATCGGGCGCGGCGATCACCTTCTCGATCAGCGCGTCGACCACCGGGTCCTTCAGGCCGCCATGATTGTTCGAGCCCGGCGTGTCGGCGGCGACGGAGCCCAATAACTCGCGCAGTTCCAGCCCCGGCGACAGCGACATGTTGAAACGGTTGCCGACGATGTCGAAGTCGAAATCCTTCTGCCGCTGCTGCATCTGGGCGGCGTCGATCATCCGGGCGCTGGCGTCGATCCCGATCCGCCGCAGGTTGGCGACATAGGGGTTCACAACGCGGTCGAGCGAGGGATTGTCGTCGACGAACTCGACGCTCAACGTCTGGCCCTTGGCATCGCGGCGCAAGCCATCGGCGCCGACCTTCCAGCCCGCCTCATCGAGCAGGGCGGAGGCACGGCGGAGCGCGGAGCGGTCGAGCTGCTGCGTGCCCTGGACCGGCGGGACATAGGCCGGCTCGGTGAAGACCTCGGGCGGCAGCTGGTCGCGGAACGGTTCCAGCACCGCGAGTTCCTCGCCCTGGGGCAGGCCCTCGGCCTGCATCGGCGAGTTTTCCCAGAAGCTGTCGGTCCGCTTGTAGAGATCGTGGAACAGCGTCGCGTTGGTCCATTCGAAATTGAACATGAGCGCGATCGCCTCGCGCACCCTGGGGTCCTGGAACTTGTCGCGGCGGAGGTTGAACCAGAAACCTTGCGTCCCCGACGGGCGGTTGTCGGGCAGGGTTTCCTTCTTCACCCAGCCCTTCTTGAGCGCGGGAAAATCATAGGCCGTGGCCCAGAGGCTCGAAAAGAATTCCTGGTGGAACAGGTAGGTTCCGCTCTTCAGCGCCTCGAACGCGGCGGTATTGTCGGCGAAATATTCATAGACGAAGCAGTCGAAATTGTTCACGCCGACATTCACCGGCAGTTTGGCGCCCCAGTAGTTCGGGTTCTTGCAATATTTGATCGTGCGCCCGGGCTGGACGCTCGCCACCACATACTGGCCGGACCCGACCGGCGGCGTCAGCGTCGATTCCTCGAAGGGCACCGTGGCGTAATAATGCTTCGGCAGCACGGGCAGAGAGCCGGCGAGGCCGGGCAGCTCGCGCTTCGCGGCGTTGGCGACGAAGGTGAACTTGACTTTGTGCGGGTCCAGCGCCTCGACCTTCTCGATGTCGCGCAGCGTGATCTTGTAGGAAGGCTCGCCCTTGTCCAGCAGCACCTGATAGCTGAAGACCACGTCGTCGGCGGTGATCGGGACGCCGTCCGAGAAGGTGGCCTCGGGACGCATGTTGAAGATCACCCAGGACTTGTCTTTTGGATACTCGACGCTCTCCGCGATCAGGCCATAGGCCGAATCCGGCTCGTCGGCGGAGCCGGCGAGGAGGCTGTCGGTGAGAAGGCCGAGCCCCTGCGCCGGCTCGCCCTTCAGGATGTAGGGATTGAGGCTGTCGAAGGTCTGCGAGGCGCCGACGCCGCGAAAGCTCATGGTGCCGCCTTGCGGCGCATCGGGGTTCACATAGTCGAAATGCTTGAAGTCGGCGGGATATTTCAGGTCGCCGAAGGTCGAAATTCCGTGGCTGGTGATGATATTCGGCGCCGCGGCCTCCTCGGCCGCCGCGGGGAACGCGCTCGCCAGCGTCGCGCCGAGCAGAAAACCGCTCACCATCCGGATCAGGCGGCGCCGCCCGGGGCGGGCGGTCGCGCGGGTTCCGGCGGGGAGGCGGCGGTCTGGTTCTCGCATCGACGATCCTGTTTTCGCGACCGTGGCGCGCCGGGACGCGTCTGGGGCCGCGTATGGCGGGGAGGCGGGCGGTCACTCGTACCGCGCCGCCCCGGCGACGCCAATGCAGGAATTCGTGAGCGTTACTTGCTCACCGATTCCAGATAGGCGATGACGTTGGCGCGATCCTCGGGCTTCGGCAGGCCGGCGAAGGACATCTTGGTGCCGGGGACGGCTTCCTTCGGATTGTGCAGGAAGGTGAACAGCGCCTCGGGCGTCCAGTCGCCGCCATGACCCTTCATCGGATCGGAATAGGCGAAACCCTCGACCGAACCGACCGGCCGGCCGATGACATGGTCGAGATGCGGGCCGACCGCGTTGTTGCCATCGATCTTGTGGCAGGTCGCGCATTTCTTGAAGACGCCAGCGCCCTTCTCCAGATCGGCCGAAGCGACCAGCGCGGCGACATCGACCTGCTCCTCCGCCGGCGCGGCCTCGCCGCCACCGCCGCCCTCGGGCGTGGCGATCACATAGGCGACTTCCTCGCTATGCGTGTCGAATATCTCGCCCGCGAAGAACTGAAGCAGCAGGAACGCAAGCAGGCTGCCGCAGACGGCGCCCACGATCTTGGTGACTTCCATCGTGTTCATCGCTGTGTGGCACCTTGCTTCTGGGCGGCGTCGCCGAGGTTCGCTACTTGCAAAGTTCTACCCGGATCGCCGAAGGCTGCGCAAGGCCGCGCAGCGTGACGAATTGCCCCGGCGCGTGCGCGGGCGCGCCCGCGCGCTCCCTTTCGCTCGGGATGGGTTTCTGCGATGGTCCGCGACCGTCACGCAGCGAAAGGACCCGGTGAATGGGCCAGAAGACCAACGCGATCTCGTTCCAGGGCACGCGCGGCGCCTATTCGCATCAGGCCTGCGCCGAGGTGTTTCCGGAGATGGAGGCGCTGCCCTGCACGACGTTCGAGGATGCGATCGCGGCGGTCAAGGAAGGCCGGGCCGACCTCGCCATGCTTCCGGTGGAAAACTCGACCTATGGGCGGGTGGCCGACATCCATCATCTGCTGCCGGAATCGGGCCTGCATATCGTCGGCGAGCATTTCCTGCGCATCCATATCAACCTGCTCGGCGTACCCGGCGCGGCCCTCACGGATATCCGGTCGGCCATGAGCCACACCGTCCTGCTCGGCCAGTGCCGCGCCTTCCTGCGCGAACATGGGATCGCCCCGCGCACCGGCGCCGATACCGCCGGCTCCGCCGAGATCGTGGCACGGACCGGCGACCCGACCCTCGCCGGCCTCGCGTCCGAAATCGCGGGCGAGATCTACGGGCTGAACGTCCTCGCCCGCCATATCGAGGACCAGAAGAACAATACCACGCGCTTTCTGATCATGGCGCCCGAGCCGGCGATCGCGCCGCCGGGCGACGTTCTGACCACCTTCGTCTTCCGGGTGCGCAACATCCCCGCCGCGCTCTACAAGGCGATGGGCGGTTTCGCGACCAATGGCGTCAATATGATCAAGCTGGAAAGCTACATGGTCGGCGGCGAATTCACCGCGACCCAGTTCTACGCGGATATCGAAGGGCATCCCGACGATCCGGCGGTCGCCCGCGCGCTGGAAGAGCTCGCCTATTTCACCTCGAGCCTGGAATTTCTCGGCACCTATCCGGCCCATTCCTTCCGGCGCGGCCGGCCGTGAGCGCGGAACGGGGGGCGGCCGCGTGAGGGACGCGGAGGCCGTCACCTTCGCCGGCGCCTCGATCGACCGCGCGACGCACCTGCGCGCCGACGCCGCCGCGCTTGGGCGGCTCGCCGCCGAGCCGGAGGCGCGCTGCCTCGCGCTTTCGCGCGGGCGTCCGCTGCTCGCCTTCGACGGAGGTGGTCCGCGGCTCGGCTGGCTGCCGCTGTCGGCGCCGGTGTTCGAGCCCGGCGCACCGACCGTCTTTCTCGGGATCGAGGCCGGCGCCCCGCGCTTTGCCCGCGAGATCCCGGACTGGCCCGATCCCCTGGTGGCCGAGGACGGCACCGAAGGCCATCCCGGCCTGTCCGCCGAGCTGCGCTTCGCCGACCTGCGCGGGACGATGGCGTCGCTGACCCCGGGCGACGCCGGCAACGCGGCGGCCGCCAAGGGCATCTTCGCCTGGCACGAGACCCACCGCTTCTGCGCCAATTGCGGGGCGGCGTCCGAGGTCGCCGACGCCGGCTGGAAGCGCATCTGCCCCGCCTGCGGCGCGCAGCATTTCCCGCGCACCGATCCGGTGGTGATCATGCTGATAACCCATGGCAATTCGGTGCTGCTCGGCCGCTCCGCCGCCTGGCCGCCGGGGATGTATTCGCTGCTCGCCGGCTTCATGGAGCCCGGCGAATCGATCGAGGCCGCCGTGCGGCGCGAGACCTGGGAAGAGGCCGGCGTCCCGGTCGGCCGCGTCGACTATCTCGCGAGCCAGCCCTGGCCCTTTCCGTCGAGCCTGATGCTCGGCTGTCGCGGCGAGGCGCTGGCCCGCGAGATCCATCGCGACCCGAACGAGCTCGAGGATGCGCGCTGGGTCAGCCGCGAGGGCGCGCTGGCCGCGCTGTCCGGCCAGGACCCGGATCTGCGTCCGGCGCGGCGCGGATCGATCGCCCGTTTCCTGATCGAGCGCTGGCTCGCCGACGCGCTCGACTGACCCGAGGGAGAAACGCATGCGCCTCATCCCGCTTCTCGCCATGCTCGCCGCGCCCGCGCTGGCCGACGATGTCGCGCCGGCCGTCACGGCGACCTATGTCTGCGCCGGCGGCGCGGTCATTCGCGTCGCCTATCTCAATCCGTCGCCGGACCAGTCGCTGGCCGTGGTGGACTACGGCGGCCGGTTGATCCCGATGCGCGCGGGTCCGACGGGGTCCGGCGTGCGCTATGTCGCCTTCGATCCGGACTCCGATCTGGTCTGGCACAGCAAGGGGGCCGAGGCGTTCTCTATGACGATGGCGAGTCCGACCAGCGGACACTGCTCGCCGACTGCCATCAGGCCGGTTCCTGACAACGCGAGCGCCGCCCCGGGGGGTGAACTTGCCGTTCGTGCCGAACTCCGGCTTCCAGTCCGGCGCCTGGGCGATGTAGGACGCCTTGTCCGCGTCGAGGATGGCGGCGAAGGTGCGCGCCACGATCCGCGCCCCCACCCCGGCCAGACGGAAGCCGCCGGTCAGCACCTCGGCCTCACGCAGGCAGTAGAACCAGAGCGGCGCCGGCCCCTCGCCGCCCGGCACGTTCTTCCAGATCTGCGCCTCGGTCAGCTTGCGCGCGACGCGGAAATGCGCCGCCACGTCCTGGCCGCTCGGCAGGCGGGCGTCGATGCCACGCTGCAGGTTGCGCGACGCCAGCGAGCGGCGCGGCGGCGTCGAGTCGGAATCGACCACCGTGTCCGGCAGTTTCAGCAGTGGCGTCGAGATGCGGATGTCGATCAGCTTGCCCGGCTGCGCGCCGGTGCCGAAGAACGAGGCCCAGTCGATGCGCAGCCCCTCGGGCACCACGCGCCCGCCGCGCAGGTCGCGCGAGAAGTCGGGATCATTGACGGTGCCGGGGAAGATCGCCGCCGCGCGCACCGGCTGGCCCTGGACGAACGGCGCCAGCAGATAGCCGGGCCGCACCTGGCTGTGGCCGAAGCGATAGGCCGCGACGCTGAACTCCACCGGCATGAAGGCGTTGCCGTCCTCGGGGAAGCGGAACGGCATTTCCTCGAGCGTCTGGCGCATCACATGCGCGCCGACCGTGCGCGCCAGGAACTCGTTGACCACGATCCACTGATAGTGCCAGCGGACGAGGGTCTGCGCCCTTTCGAACCGCTCCTGGGTGCCGAGCGCCGCGTCGGTATGGTCGTTGAACACCTTGTTGTGGAACAGGAGGAACAGCCGATGCAGCTGCGAGACGATGATATTCTCGTCGTTGCGCGGATCGCCGATCAGCGCGGTGCCGTCGCTGTTGCGCGGCAGGTCGTGCCCGCCGTCGCCGAGCAGCATGCGACCGGGATTGTTCTTGTCATAGAGGAACGGCTGAACCTTCGGCCCGAGCCCATAGACGCTGTCGAGCTCCAGCGCCGGCGTGCGGAAATTGCGCAGGGCGTAGGGATCGATCTGCTGCTCGAGATTCGAGGTGGCATCGAGCGTCAGGTCATGGTCGATGAACTGGCCGAGGAAGGTATAGCCGGCCTTGATCCGCAAATTGTCTTGGCTCGTGTCGCTCGGCGGCGGCGTTCCGCCGTCCATCGCCCCGCCGATCTTGCCAAGCTCGTCCGGCCCCGGCTTGAAGGATTTCAGCGAGCGCAGGAAGGGCAGCATCCGGCCGAACCGTCCCGACTCGGTGAACCGGCCGCGCGGCACGTCGCATCCGCGCTCGAACCGTCCCGGGCCGTAACCGCCACCATGGGCGCAGTTGAATGGGGTGGTCATGTCAGTACCTCGCTGGCAAAATGAGCTGTGCTGATGGGCGATTAGAGAATTCCGTGCCGAAATAGGCGCGGGAATCCGCCGGCCTCTTGGCCGTTCCTTGGAATGGTCCGATCTGGTCCGTGGCCCTAAATTGACCGGCGTCGAAATGCGCAACGAAATATTGCGAATAGGAATATACTAACACAGATTCGGGCCGCCGCAAAGCGCCCTGCGCGGAAAACGATCATGACCACCGTCGGGGCGGGCGGATGGTTACAGCGAGCGGCGCGCCAGCAGGGCGGCGCCGATCGTGCCGTCGTCGAGATAGTCGAGCTCGCCGCCGATCGGCACGCCCTTGGCCAGCGATGTGAGGGTCGCGCCGCTGCCCGCCAGCAGGTCGGCGATGTAATGCGCCGTGGTCTGGCCGTCGATCGTGGCATTGAGCGCCAGGATCACCTCGCGTCCGCCCTCGGCCCGCACCCGCGCCAGCAGCGCCGGGATGCGCAGATTGTCCGGCCCGACCCCGTCGAGCGCCGACAGGACGCCGCCGAGCACGTGGTAGGTTCCGCGGAACGCCCCCCCGCGCTCCATCGCCCAGAGATCTGCGACGGTCTCGACGACGCAGATTTCGCCGGTCGCCCGCTTCGGATCGGCGCAGATCGCGCAGAGCGGGCCGCTGGCGATATTGCCGCAGCGATCGCATTCGCGCGCCGTCGCCGCGACCTCGGCGATCGCCTGGGCCAGCGGGTCGAGCAGCTGCGCCCGGCGACGGATCATCTGCAGCACGGCGCGCCGGGCCGAACGCGGGCCAAGGCCCGGCAACCGCGCCATCAGCGCGATCAGCCGGTCGATCGCCTCGTCGCCGCTGGACGCCATGCCCCGCGTCCCTAGAACGGCAGCTTCATGCCCTCGGGCAGGTTCAGCCCTTCGGTCACCTTGGCCATCTCGGCCTGGGCGGCGGCGGCGGCGCGCAGCTGCGCTTCCTTGATCGCGGCGACGATCAGGTCCTCGACCACCTCGCGCTCCTCCGGATTGAACAGGCTGGGATCGATGGTCAGCGCCTTGATCTCGCCCTTGGCGGTCGCCCTGACCTTGACGAGGCCGGCGCCGGCCTCGCCCACCACCTCGATCGCATCGAGCCGCGCCTGGACGTCGCCCATCCGCGCCTGCATCTCCTGCGCCTGCTTCATCAGCTTGGCCATGTCGCCAATCTGCCCCAGTCCCTTCAGCATGCCCTAATCCTCCTGTGCAAAGGGATCGAACGGATCCCAGTCATCGTCATCCTCGACCGCGTCCGCCTCGGCGGCCGCGGGTTCCAGCGCCGGCTCCGGCGGGCGCACGTCCTTGATGACAGCGCCGGGAAAGGCGGCCAGCACCGCCTGAACCAGCGGATGCGCCGCCGCCTGGGCGTGCAGGTTGCCCTTCGCCTCGGCGCGCGTCTCGGCGATGGTCGCCGCGCCGCCCGAGCCGACGATCGAGACGCCCCAGCGCACGCCGGTCCAGCTCTGCAGTCGCTGCGCCAGCCGCGCGGCCAGCTCCGGCGCCGCCTCGGCCGAAGGTTCGAACTCGATCCGGCCGGGGGAATATTTCGCCAGCCGGACGCCGGTCTCGATCTCGACGAGCAGGCTCATGTCCCGCCGCGCGCGAACCAGCGACACCACGTCGTCGAAGGTCTGGTAACGGGCGAGGGGCGTGTTTTCCGGCGCCGGCGTCGGGGCCGACAGGGGGGGAGCGGGCGCGATGATCGACGCGGCCAAGGCCTGCGCGCCCCCACCGCCGCGCGGCGCGGGGGCGGAGTGCGGCGCCGCGCCGGCCGCGCTGGGTTCGGCGGTCAGCCTGCGGACCAGCTCTTCCGGGCTCGGCAGATCGGCGACATGCGTCAGGCGGATGATCGCCATTTCGGCGGCCATCATCGCGTTCGGCGCCGCGCCGACCTCTTCCATCGCCTTCAACAGCATCTGCCACATCCGGGTCAGCGCGCGCATGCCCAATCCGGCGGCGAAATCGAGGCCGCGCGCCCGCTCGTCGGGGCCGATCGTCGGATCGTCCGCCGCCTCGCGTGTCAGCTTCACCATCGACACCCAATGCGTCACTTCGGCCAGGTCGCGCAGCACGGCGATCGGATCGGCGCCCTCGGCGTATTGCTGGGCCAGTTCGGCCAGCGCCCCGACCGCGTCACCGCGCGTCACAGCCGCGAAGAGGTCGAGCACCCGACCGCGATCGGCGAGGCCGAGCATCGCCCGTACCTCGGCCGCGCTGGTCTCGCCCGCGCCGTGCGCGATCGCCTGGTCGAGAAGTGACAGCGCGTCGCGCACCGAGCCTTCCGCCGCCCGGGTGATGAGCGCCAGCGCGTCCGGCGCCACGCTCACCCCCTCCGCCGCCGCGATGCCGGCGAGATGCGCCAGCATCGCCTCTGGCTCGATCCGCCGCAGGTCGAACCGCTGGCAGCGGCTGAGGACGGTGACCGGCACCTTGCGGATTTCCGTCGTGGCGAAGATGAACTTCACATGCGCCGGCGGCTCCTCCAGCGTCTTCAGAAGCGCGTTGAAGGCCGAGGTGCTGAGCATATGCACCTCGTCGATCACATAGACCTTGTAGCGCGCGCTCGCCGCCCGATAGGCGACGCTGTCGATGATCTCGCGGATGTCGCCGACGCCGGTGCGGCTGGCCGCGTCCATTTCCAGCACGTCGACATGCCGGCCCTCGGCGATCGAGCGGCAGGAGTCGCAGACCCCGCAAGGCTCGATCGTCGGGCCGCCGGCGCCGTCGGGACCGACGCAATTCAGCCCCTTTGCGATGATGCGCGCCGTGGTTGTCTTGCCGACGCCGCGTACCCCGGTCAGCACGAAGGCATGCGCGATCCGGTCCGCCGCGAAGGCATTGCGGAGGGTTCGCACCATGGCCTCCTGTCCGATCAGGTCGGCGAAGGTCTGCGGCCGGTATTTGCGGGCGAGGACGCGGTACGGGGTCTCGGTCAAGCGGCGGTCCGGTGGCGCTGGGGACGGTTACCCCAACCTAAGCGCCGCGCCCGTCAGGGGCAAGGCGGGGCGGCCGCGCGAGATGCGCGCGCCGCCCCTGCCGGTTACTTGGCGGCCAGACCTTCCTGGCAGCTCTTCAGGGCGGCGATCGCCGGATCGACGTCGTCGAGCGGGACGATCACCCGGCGGTCGTCGCCGTAGGTGATGGTCAGGTTCTCGTAGTCGCCCAGGCTGTAGATGAAGTTCGCATTGTCGACCGGCACGGTCGCCCCACCGAAGCCGGCGGTATCCTGGCCGGTGAAGGTGCCCTTGAACACCCGGTCGCCGACGGTGAAGGTCGCCGGGATCGTCTGGCCCGGCTGGATACCCTCGTAGCCCTGGACGAAGATCGAGAGCGACCCGGACGGCGGCGTGGACGTGGCATTGATGCCCATCTGCACCTGCGAGGTCGGGTTGACGAAGTGGCGGACTGCGAAGCAGCCCGGACCGGCGTTCTTGTTCACGTCGATCTGCCACTCGCCCACGGTCTGGCCGGCGGCGGTAATCTCTTCCTTCTCCTTGGCGGTGCATGCCGCCAGGGCCACGGAGGCCGCGAGAATGATCACTGTCGTTTTCATGGTTATTCCCTTCGCTGGGGCCTGCTCGGCCCGCGCCGACTATACCCAACCGAACCGCGCGGCAAAGACCTCGTGAGGGCAATCCGAGGAGGAAGGCTCAACTACTTTGAACGGGAATGGGAATGGTTGGGAAGCCATCGGGGGGACGAGACGCCGCGGTTTCCGCGGCGTCGGGTGAGAGGCTGACAGCGACCCAAGCGGGTCCCGTTGCGGCTGCTTCCTTCCGGACCTGACCGGGTTGGCGGGGCGCCTGCCCGCGCCAACCTCTCGCGGCGGCTTATACGCGCGGCATCGCGCCGCTTCAAGGGCAGTGGCGTGATCGCATTTCCTTTGCTTGCGTCGCGGTTCGAGATTGCTTTCTTGCGTCCACATCTTGCCGACCTGCCAGTGGCAGGTCGCGCGGGCGCGCGCCCGGAGGAAACCTCCGTAGGGCGCGAGGGGTGCCGATTTCTCCGGAGCTCTGAATCGGGACGGGAGTGCCCGGCTTGTCCGTCGCAGACGGGCGAGCCCCGGCAGGGCACGCCCGTCACGATCTCGCCGACGGCCGATCTCGTGCGTGAATGCTGCGACGTCGCGAGTCGTCCAGTCCACTGTCACCCGGGGCGCGGAAGGCCGAAAGGCCGGACTGCGCCGTCAGCGCAGGACGAGAACCGGGATTTTGCCGTGGGTCAGCACCTTCATCGTCTCGCTGCCGATCAGGATCGCCGCCATGCCCTTGCGGCCGTGCGAGGCCATGACGATCAGGTCGGCGCCCTGCTCGTCGGCGGTCTTGACGATCGCTTCGTGGGGATAGCCCGATTCCACCTGCGCCGCCACCGCCGTCACGCCGGCCGTGCTGGCCCTCGCCACGGCGCTGTCCAGCAGCGCGCGGGCGCGCGCGGCGGACTCGCGCTCATAGAGCGCGAAGGTCTCGGTCAGTTGCTCATGGTCCGCGGTCGCGAAATGCCGCATCACCTCGAAGGGCTCGACCACGGTCAATATCGTGACCTTCGCGCCGAGGGCCTTGGCGAGTGCGAGACCCTCGTCCACGGCCTTCTCGGCCAACGGCGACCCGTCGGTGGGAATGAGGATGTTCTTGTACATGGCGTCCCCCTGCCGCGGCGGTCTTCGCATCCGCCCGCGATGACCTTACCGACCCCCGTCGCGGAAGACGATGATCTTGATCACCCGACGAAGCGCCGAGGTCTCGCCCTGAGATCAGCCCGGGCTCAAGCCCCGCAGCTTCTCGGACCGGCGGCGCAGGATCTCGAGCGTCGCGAGCAGGATGACCGAGATCGAGATCAGGACGGTCGCCACGGCGAGGATCGTCGGGGAGATCTGTTCGCGGAGGCCGATGAACATCTGCCAGGGCAGGGTCTTCTGGCTCGCCGAACCGACGAAGAGCACGACCACCACCTCGTCGAACGAGGTGATGAAGGCGAAGAGCGCGCCCGAGATCACGCCGGGCAGGATGAGCGGCATCTGAATCTTGAAGAAGGTCCTCACCGGATTGGCGCCGAGACTGGCCGCCGCCCGGACGAGGCTGCGGTCGAAGCCGACCAGCGTCGCCGTCACGGTGATGATGACGAAGGGGATGCCGAGGACGGCATGCGCCAGAACCACGCCCCAGTAGGTGCCCTGCAGCCCGAGGCGGGAATAGAAGAAATACATGCCGGCGGCGGAGATGATCAGCGGCACGATCATCGGCGAGATGAGGATCGCCATGATCGCGCCCCGGAACGGCACGTGGCTCTGGCTGAGGCCGACCGCGGCCAGGGTCCCGAGCACGACGGCGATCACCGTCGCCACCGGCGCGATGCGGAACGAGTTCCAGAGCGCGTTCTGCCAGTCCGGGTTGGTGAAGAAATCCTGATAGTGTCGCGTCGAGAAGCCGGCCGGGTCGAGCGCCAGCATCTCGGGTGTGAAGGTGAAGAAGTTCGACGCGTTGAAGCTGAGCGGCACGATCACCAGGATCGGCATGATCAGGAAGAACAGGATCGCCACGCAGATCGCGCGGAACCCCCAGTGCCAGAGACGCTGGCCGGTGGAGGCATAGGGCGGAAGCGCGGCCATGTCGGTTACCCCAGCTTGACGTTGTCGATGCCGACGATCCGGTCGTAGGTGTAGTAGAGCACCAGCACGACGGTCAGCAGCAGGGTCGCCAGCGCGGCCGCGAGGCCCCAGTTCAGCGACGACGAGATGTGATAGGCGATCCGGTTCGAGATGAAGATGCCGCTGGTGCCGCCGACGAGCTCGGGCGTGATGTAATAGCCGATGGCGAGGATGAAGCAGAGGATCGCGCCGGCGCCGATGCCGGGAATCGTCTGCGGGAAATAGACGCGCCAGAACGCCGTCCAGTCGTTCGCCCCGAGCGATTTCGCCGCGCGCAGGTAGGAGGGCGGGATCGTCTTCATCACCGAGAACAGCGGCAGGATCATGAAGGGCAGCAGGATATGCGTCATGGCGATGATGGTGCCGGTGGCGTTGTTGATCATCACGAGCCGCCCGGCGTCGTCGATGATCCCGATCCAAACCAGCAGGTCATTGATGACGCCTTGCTGTTGCAAAAGCACCTTCCAGGACGCGGTGCGCACCAGAAGCGAGGTCCAGAACGGCAGGAGCACCAGGATCATCAGCAGGTTCGACGAGCGCAGCGGCAGGCTCGCCAGCAGATAGGCGATCGGATAGCCGAGCAGGAAGCAGAAGAACGTGATGGCGAGGCTCATCGCCACGGTGCGCAGGAAGAGCTTCACATAGACCCGCTCGGCCGGCGGCTTCAGCGCGATGCCGTCGGGCGTCAACCGCAGGTCGACCGCGTTGAGCAGATAGCCAGCGGTATAGGGGCCGGAAAACATCTGGATCGTCTGCCAGATCGCCGGATCGCCCCATTTCGGATCCGCGTCGAGAAACTGCGGCTTCAGCGGCTGGGCGGCGTCCATCTGGCGGAGGTCGCGGGTGACGCCGCGCATCAGCGACGAGATGCCGGAGGTCTCGTAGTTCAGGCGCTGGCCGAGGCGGGTATTGGTCTTGTTCGCCACCGCCACCGTCAGGTCGTCATAGAGCGCGGCGAACACCGGCTCGCCCGGGACCTCGCCGGTCGCCGCGTCCCAGTCGGCGAGCGCGGCGACGGTTTTCGGCAGGGTCTCCGGCACGATCTGGTTCTCGACCGAGCGGAACAGCATGTCGCCGATCGGGAACAGGAAGGTGACGAGCACGAAGACCAGCAGCGGCGCGATCAGCATCATGGACCGCGCCTTCTGCGCGCGGAGCGCGCGGCGCAGGCTCTGCTTCAGCGGTGTGCCGTCGGCCGCGAGCATCGGCCCCGCGCTGGCGTCGCTCATTGTCCGGTGCCCCCCACGATGATGGTCGCGCAATGCCGTCGCGTGATGCCGGATTTCGAACTGGCCATCGTCGCTCCCCCGGCGGTCGATGGGGGCCGGCCGGGCGGCCGGTCCCCGCTTCGGTCTCGCGCGCTTACTGCGCGAGCCAGGCCTGGAACTTGGCCTCGACCTCGTCCTGATTGTCGGCCCACCATTCGATGTTGTTCACCAGAAAGTTCTTCTGGTTCGCCGGGTTGGTCGGCATGTGCGGCGCCATTTCGATGCCGAGGTCGGCGTGCTTGCCGACCAGCGGCTGCGACGAGGCGCGGGCCGGGCCGTAGGAGATGTACTTCGCCTGATCGGCGAGGCGCTGGGTGTCGGTCGCATAATAGAGGAAGTTCATCACGCGATCGAGGCGCTCCTTCGGCAGGTCGGCCGGGACGATCCAGCCGTCGAAATCGAAGACCTGCCAGTCCCACAGCATGGCGACCGGCTGCTTCTGCTCCTCGATCACCGAGAAAAGGCGGCCGTTATAGGTCGAGCCGAACACGATTTCCTTGTCGGCCAGCAGCTGCGGCGTCTCGGCGCCGGCCGACCACCAGACCGTCTGGTCCTTGATCGTGCCGAGCTTGGCCAGCGCGCGGTCGACACCCTCGGGGGTCGAGAGCACGGTATAGAGGTCTTCCTTGGCGACGCCGTCGCAGATCAGCGCCCATTCGAGGTTCTTCTTCGGGCGCTTTTCGAGGGCCCGCTTGCCGGGGAACTTCTCGAGGTCGAAGATGTCGCAGAGCGAGGTCGGCGTGGCGCCCTTCCATTCGGCGACGTCGGTGCGGTAGCCGAAGGTCGTCGAGAAGACGATCTGCGGGATGAAGCATTCGTTGATCAGCGACGGGCCGAAATCGTCCGCCGGGGTCTCGCCGCCCTTGCCGGGCGCGAGCGCCGTGGCGAAGTCGATCGGCATCGCGAGGCCCTCGTCGCAGAGCCGCTGGCTGTCCGGGCCCTCGACATCGACGAGATCCCAGCTGACGTTGCCGGCCTCGAACTGGGCGCGGAGCTTGGCCACCGCCTCGTTCGAGCTTTCGTCCCAGGTGAAGGCGGTCTTGGTCTCGGCGGCGTAGGGCTCGGTATAGGCCTTCTGTTGCGACGCTTGGTAGGCGCCGCCCCAGGAAACGACCGTCATCGCGTCCGTGCAATCGTCGCAAGGCTTGAGGTCGGCGTCCTGCGCGCTCGCCATGAAGGGCAGGAGCGCGACGGCGGAGGCGCCGAGGAGCAATCTGAGGTTCATTCCGTGGTAACTCCCTGAGAGACAGTCGGACTTGGTTTTACACGCGTTGCGCGCGGGCCCGGGCGGGCCGGCGCGGATGTCAGGCGGCGTCGAGCGCGCGGCAGTCCGCCACGTGCCAGCCGATCACCACCTTTTCGCCGGCGGCGAGGCGGCGCTGATCGACGGCGTTCCGGCATTTCATGATGAAATTGTCGTTCCCGGCCACCCGCAGGCGGGTGCGGAAGCTGTCGCCCATATAGATGAACTCCAGCACCTCGGCCTCGAGCCTGTGGGTGTCCTGGGGCAGGCGGTCGGCGCGGAACTCCACCCGCTCGGGCCGGATCGAGATCAGCGTCCGGTCGCCGGGCTTGGAGACATTGACCGGCAGGGCGTCGATCACCGATCCGTCGCCGAGGCGCACGGTGCAGCGATCGCCCGAGATCGTTTCCACCTGCCCCGGCAGGGTGTTGTTCTCGCCGATGAACTGCGCGACGAAGCTGTTGGTCGGCCGCTCGTACAGATCCTCGGGCGGGTCGAGCTGCTGGATGCGGCCGTCGTTGAACACCGCCACCCGGTCGGACATGGTCAGCGCCTCGGACTGGTCATGCGTGACATAGACGACCGTGATGCCCAGCTGTTCGTGCAGATGCTTGATCTCGAACTGCATATGCTCGCGCAGCTGCTTGTCGAGGGCGCCGAGCGGCTCGTCCATCAGCACGAGCTCCGCGTCGAAGACCAGCGCCCGGGCGAGCGCGATGCGCTGCTGCTGGCCGCCGGACAGCTGCGCCGGGCGACGGCCGGCGAAACGGCCCATCTGCACCATGTCGAGCGCGCGTGCGACCTTGGCCTCGATCGTCGCCCGGTCCATCTTCCGCACTTCGAGCGGGAAGGCGAGGTTCTCGCCGACCGTCATATGCGGAAACAGCGCGTAGTTCTGGAACACCATCCCGATGCCGCGCTTGTGCGGTGGGATGTTGTTGATCGGACGCCCTCCAAGCCGGATCTCGCCATGGGTGGCGGTCTCGAAACCGGCGAGCATCATGAGGCAGGTGGTCTTTCCGGACCCGGATGGCCCGAGCATCGTCAGAAACTCGCCCTTTCCGATGCTGAGGTTCAGGTCTTTGACGACCAGCGTCTCGCCGTCGTAGCTCTTCTGGACATGTTCGAACGCCACGAAGGCCGGGTTGCCGCTGTCGGCGCTCATTCGATCTCCCCTTTCGCGTCGCCGGGGCGACGGAATTCCTCGCGAATGGATGATAAGCACATCGCTGAAACTGACGCAAACCCTTCACCCGGGCGCCATCGAAATGTGCCGAGTCGCGCGACTTCCCCGGGTTCCCTTGCACGGAAAGCCTGTTTCAAGGCAAATCGCCGCGATTTGTGCGATTATTAACCATAAACGCCGTTAACCATCCGGCCACTCCGCGCCGCCTCTGGCGCTTGGCGCCGCGGGTGCGAACATGGCCGCGCGGGGGCGAGGCGTTGTCGCTTGCCTTTTGCCAAGGGCTCGAATTTAGTCGGCCAGGGGCCGTCAGCGGGGAGACGTGAGATAGCTTTCTTCAACGAAATGTACGATGGCGAGCTCATCCGGCCAGCCTATGCGCAAGTGATGGACTGGGTCCGCCGAATGCCCCCCGAGACCCTCGAGCAGAAGAAGCTCGAGGCGGAGGCGCTGTTCCGGCGTATCGGCATCACCTTCGCCGTATACGGAGAGGGTGGCGACACCGAACGGCTCATTCCGTTCGACATGATGCCCCGGGTCTTTACCGAACCCGAGTGGCGCAAGCTCGAACGCGGGGTGAAGCAGCGGGCGCGGGCGCTCAACGCCTTTCTCCACGACGTCTATCACCGCTCCGAATTCGTGCGCGCCGGCAAGATCCCCGCCGATCTCGTCTACCGCAACGAGGCCTACGAGGCGGCGGTGGTCGGGATCGCGCCGCCGGCGAATGTCTATAGCCATATCGTCGGCATCGACCTCGTGCGCACCGGGCCCGAGGAATTCTTCGTGCTCGAGGACAATTGCCGCACGCCCTCCGGCGTCTCCTACATGCTGGAGAACCGCGAGATCATGATGCGCATGTTCCCCGAGCTGTTCCGGGCGACGCGCATCGCTCCGGTCGACGACTATCCAGACCGGCTGCGCCGCACGCTGGCCAGCGTCGCGCCGGAGAAATGCGAGGGCGATCCGGTCAGCGTCGTCCTGTCGCCGGGCTCGTTCAACAGCGCCTACTACGAGCATTCGTTCCTCGCCGACCAGATGGGGATCGAGATCGTCGAGGGGCAGGACCTCTTCGTGCAGGGCGAGTTCGTCTATATGCGCACGACCGAGGGGCCGAAGCGGGTCGATGTCATCTATCGCCGCATCGACGACAGCTTCCTCGATCCCCTGTGCTTCCGGCCCGATTCCATGCTGGGGGTGCCCGGCCTGATGAATGTCTACCGCTCCGGCGGCGTCGCCATCTGCTCGGCGCCGGGCGCGGGGGTCGCCGACGACAAGGCGATCTATACCTATGTGCCGGAGATGATCCGCTTCTATCTCGGCGAGACACCGATCCTGAAGAACGTCCAGACCTGGAAATGCGCCGACAAGGCGGACTACAAATACGTGATGGAGAACCTCAAGGACCTGGTGGTCAAGGAGGTGCACGGCTCGGGCGGCTACGGCATGCTGGTGGGGCCGAAGTCCACCAAGGAGCAGATCGCCGCCTATGCCGAGCGCATCAAGGCCGACCCGGCGGATTTCATCGCCCAGCCGACGCTCGCGCTCTCGACCTGCCCGACCTTCGTCGACGAGGGGCTGGCACCGCGGCACGTGGACCTCAGGCCCTTCTGCCTCGTCGGCCGCGAGGTGCATCTCTGTCCCGGCGGCCTGACCCGCGTCGCCATGACCGAAGGCAGCCTTGTCGTGAACTCCAGCCAGGGCGGCGGAGTGAAGGACACCTGGGTTCTGGCCGATTAGGGAACAGCATGCTCAGCCGCACCGCCGAAAATCTCTATTGGCTCTCCCGCTATATGGAACGGGCCGAAACCATGGCCCGTCTGCTGGAAGTCGGATATCGCATGGCCTTGATGCCCTCCGCCGGCGAGGGCTACCGCAACGAATGGGCCTCGCTCGTCGCCGCCGCCGGCTCGTCCGAGGGGTTCGAGGCCAAGTTCGGCGAGGAGTTCCGCCAGCGCGACGTCGAGACCTGGCTGTTCTTCGATCGCGAGAACACGTCGAGCGTCGCCTCCTGCGTCGAGACCGCGCGCCAGAACGGCCGCGCGGTGCGCACCGCGCTGACCACCGAGATGTGGGACGCGCTGAACGGCGCCTATCTCGAACTGCGGGAACTGGAGCGCAAGCCGCGGTCCGAGACCGCGCTGCCGCAGCTCTGCGACTGGACCAAGCGCCAGGGCGCGCTGCTGCGCGGTGCGATGGAAGGCACGCATCTGCAGAACGACGGCTACGACTTCATGAACCTCGGCTATTACATCGAGCGGGGCGACAATACCGCGCGCCTGCTCGATGTGAAATATTACGTTCTGTTGCCGACCACCGACATGGTCGGGGGCAGCGTCGACACCTATCAATGGACGACGCTGTTGCGCGCGCTGTCGGCGTTCCGCGCCTTTCACTGGTCCTATGGCGGCGAATACAGCCCGCGCAAGATCTCGCATTTCCTGATCCTGAACCGCGCCTGCCCGCGCTCGCTGCTGCATTGCCAGGACAAGGCGGCGCATCACCTGAACCGGCTCGCCAACGCCTATGGCCGCACGACCTGCGCCCATGACCGGCTGCGCGGCGTGCTCGGCGATCTCGGCAATACCGATCTCGAGGATATCATCGAGGGCGGGCTGCACGAGTTCCTAACCCGCTTCATTCACCAGAACGCCGCGCTCGGCCAGGACGTCGCCGACGGCTATCTGTTCGGGGTCCAGTGATGCTGCTGAGCGTGCGCCACACCACCACCTACGTCTTCGACAAGCCGATGCGCTTCATCACACAGAGCCATCGCCTGACCCCGTCGCCGAGCGCCAGCCAGCGAATCCTCGACTGGGCGGTCGCCGCCGAGGGGGCGGAGTTCGGCGCCGCCTTTCAGGACGGCGCCGGCGACCAGATCAGCACCATGACGGTCCAGGGACCGGTCGATCGCATCGCCGTGCTGGTCTCCGGCACCGTCGAGACCAGCGATACCGCCGGCGTGCTGCGCGATCATCGGGAAAGCATCTCGCCCCGGGTCTATCTGCAGACCACGGCCGCCACCAAATCCTCCGGCGCGCTGGCCGAGCTGATCGGCAAGGCGGTGGGAAAGCCCGCCCGCGACGAAGTGGCGCGCGCGCACGCCCTGTCGCTCGCGGTGACCGAGGCGATCGCATACGAGCCGGGCGTGACCCATGCCCATACCACCGCCGCCGAGGCTGTGGAGCAGGGCAAGGGCGTCTGTCAGGACCATGCGCACGCGCTGATCGCGCTGGCGCACGCCGCCGGCCTGCCCGCGCGCTATGTCTCGGGCTATCTGCTGACGGCCGAGGGCGAGACGCCCGAGGAAGCGAGCCATGCCTGGGCCGAGATCTATCTCGCCTCGCTCGGCTGGGTCGGGTTCGACGCCGCCAACGGATGCTGCCCGGACGAGCGCTATGTGCGTCTCGGCTCCGGCCGGGATGCCCGCGAGGCCGCGCCGATCCGCGGCGTCTCGCGCGGCGGGGGTACCGAGGCGCTTGACGTTACCGTCGTCGTGGCCCAGCAAAGGCAGCAATGAGCCAGGGGCAAGAACGGGCCTGAATATCATGACCTATTGCGTGGGACTCCTGCTCGACGCGGGGATCGTCATGCTGTCGGACACCCGCACCAACGCGGGCCTCGACAATATCGCAATCTACCGGAAGATGTTCGTCTTCGAGAAGCCGGGCGACCGGGTGATCGTGATCATGACCGCCGGCAGCCTGTCGATCACCCAGACCGTGATCTCCAAGCTGCAGCACGAGATCGATCGCTCCGACGCCGATGGTGAGTCCTCGATCATGCTCGCCGACAACATGCTCGGGGTGGCCGAGATCGTCGGCGCGACCCTGCTCGACGTCAGTGTCGAGATCGGCGAGATGATGACCCGCATGGACAGCAAGCCGCCGTCGGCGACCCTGTTGGTCGGGGGACAGCGCAAGGGCGGGCGGATGCGGCTGTTTCTCATCTATCCCGAGGGAAATTTCATCGAGGCGACCGACGACACGCCCTATCTGCAGGTCGGCGAGCACAAGTACGGCAAGCCGATCCTCGACCGGGTGGTGCATCGCGACACTTCGCTGGCCGAGGGGCGCCGGGTGGTGCTGCTGTCGATGGATTCGACGCTGCGCTCGAACCTGTCGGTCGGCATGCCGCTCGACCTCGTCACCATCCGCCGCGACGAGTTTCAGATCGCAGGGCGCGAGCGGATCGAGGCGGGCGACCCCACCTTCAGCGCCATGTCCGAGGCCTGGAGCCGCGTCCTGCGCGAAGGCTTCGCCAACATGCCGTGACGCGCGGCGGCGCGGCGGAGTTATACAAATGGCCCTTCGCGATGCTCGATGGACCCGCCTCTCTCCTTTCTACCGAAGCGGGCCTTTGGCCCGCGAGTCTCCGGCCCGACAAGACGACTCATCGCGTCGGCCGGGCCGTTGCCCGGAGCGCGCGAGCGCGCATGGCAAGGGGCTATCCTCTTGGGATGACATTTGTCGACGGACAAATCCGTCAAGAGAACGCAGTGGGCCCGCTGGTATCAGCGCCGGAAAGTCAGTGCGGCAGGCTTTTCGAGAAGAGGTTGATCACCGCCACCCCGGCGATGATGAGACCGATGCCGATCAGGGCCGGCGCGTCGAGCGTCTGGCGGAACAGGACCCAGCCGACGGCGGCGATCAGCACGATGCCGGCGCCGGACCAGATGGCATAGATCACGCCGACCGGCATGGTCCGCAGGGTCAGCGACAGGAAATAGAAGGCGAAGGCATAGCCGCCGATCGCGGCGAGCGAGGGCAGTGCCTTCGTGAAACCGTCGGTGGCGCGCAGCGCCGAGGTGGCCAGCACTTCGAAACCGATCGCCACCGCGAGATAGATGTAGTTGAGGTTCACGTCCGGCCCTCCGCGTTTCGGCGCCCGAACGGCGCCCGCGCCCCCAAAAGGGCCGCGGGCGCGGCGCGTCAGACCAGCTTGGCGCGCAGCTGGTTGTATTCCTTCTCGCTGATCGTGCCGGCGGCCTTCAGCTTGCCGAGCTTCTCGATCTCATCCGCGACGCTGTAGCCGACGAAATTGCGCAACTCGTCCCGCGCCGCCGCCGCCCGCGCCTGGTTGCGCTCGGCCATGCCTTTGCCCTGCGTCAGGATATAGGCGAGGATGCCAATGAAGGGCAGCAGGATCAGGAAGATCACCCACAGCACCTTGCCGAAGCCCGAAATGTCGTGCCGACGAAACAGGTCGCTGTAGATGGTGATGAGCAGCCACAACCACAGCACGAAGATGAAAATGGCGAACACATCCGCCAGAAAGTTCCAGAAGGTAAAGCCTTCGCTCAGGACCACGACCGTCTCCCGTCAAAAATCCGCCCGCGGGGGCGTCGATGCCCGCATAGTCGAGGCCGGGCGGATATTCCATTCAATTCCACGCTTGCCGGGAAAAGCTCATGTAGCCGGCATCGCCGTCTCGACGAGTCGCGCCCAGTAGGAGCAGCCGACCGGGATCACCTCGTCGTTGAAGTCGTATCGCGGGTGATGGACATTGGCCGTGTCGCCGTTGCCGACGAAGATGAAGGCGCCGGGCCGGGCGTTGAGCATGAAGGAGAAATCCTCGGCGCCCATCAGCGGCGGGGTGTCGGGATCGACCCGCGCCGGCCCGACCACCTCGGTCGCGATCCGCGCGGCGAACTCGGCCTGCGCCGCGGTGTTTCGGGTGACGGGATAGTTGCGCTCATAGCGGAGCTCGGCCTCGGCCCCGAACGCCTGGGCGGTGTGGGTCACCACCTCGCGCATCCGCGCCTCGATCAGATCCTGGATCGCCGGATCGAGGGTCCGCGCCGTGCCGCGCAGCTCGACCGTCTGCGGGATGACGTTGAAGGCCTCGCTCTCGGTGCGGAAGCTCGTCACCGAGACGACGCCCGACTTCAGCGGATCGACGTTGCGCGCGACGATCGATTGCAGCGCCAGCACGATCTGGCTCGCCACCACCACGGGATCGACGCAGAAATGCGGCATCGCCCCATGCCCGCCGCGGCCGGTGACCAGAATCGTGAAGCTGTCCGAGGCGGCCATCAGCGGGCCGGGGCGGATCATGAAGTCGCCGACGGGATGGCCGGGCATGTTGTGCATGCCATAGACCTCCTGCACGCCGAACCGCTCCATCATGCCGTCCTCGACCATCTCGCGGCCGCCGCCGCCGCCCTCCTCGGCCGGCTGGAAGATCACCACCGCCGTTCCGTCGAAATTCCGCGTCTCGGACAGATATTGCGCGGCGCCGAGCAGCATCGCGGTATGGCCGTCGTGCCCGCAGGCATGCATGGCGCCCGGGGTCCGCGAGGCGTGGGGCAGACCGGTCGCCTCGGACATCGGCAGCGCGTCCATGTCGGCGCGCAGCGCGATGACCTTGCCCGAGCCGTTGGCGCGGCCCTTGATCACCCCGACCACCCCGGTGCGGCCGATGCCGGTCGCCACCTCGTCGAGGCCGAAGGCGCGCAGCTTCTCCGCGACCAGCGCGCTGGTGCGGTGGGTGTCGAAATCGATCTCGGGATGCGCGTGGATGTCCCGGCGCCATTCGGTGATCGCGGGGTGCAGATCGGCGAAACGGTTGATGACGGGCATGGGCTCGGGGTCCTCTCAGGCTGCGAGGCTCTGGATCAGGCGGCGGAGGAACGCCGTGCCCGCCTCGAACTGGGTGACGGTGATATATTCGTCGGGCTGGTGCGCCTGGGCGATAGAGCCGGGGCCGCAGATCACGGTCGGCAGGCCGCGCGCGTCGAAATGCCCGGCCTCGGTCTGGTAGGATACGACATGGATGGCGTTGTCCCCGGTCAGCCGCCGGGCCAGCCGTTCCGCCGGACCGTCCGGCGCGGGCAGGAAGCCCGGCATCTCCATGCGCGTCGTCAGGCGGAACCAGGTCTCCGGCCGGACCGCCCGCATGTCCGCCTCGATCCGCGCCGCCTCGGCCCGGACCCGCGCCTGCCAGCCGGGCAGGCTTTCCTCCGGCAGGATGCGCAGCTCGCCCGAGAACCAGCAATCGCGCGCGGCGATGTTCGAGGCGGTGCCGCCCGAGACCATGCCGACATGCAGCGTCGTGAAGGGCGGGTCGAAGGGCGACGGCCCGGCGGCGGCGGCGTTCGCCCGCGTCGTCTCGTCCATCCAGGCGATCAGCCGGGCGGCGCTCATCACCGCCGAGACGCCGGTATGCATCAGGCTTGAATGCACCTCATGGCCGCGAACGTCGGCGCGAAAGCCCCAGCTCGACTTGTGGCCGGTGACGACCCGCATCTCCGACGGCTCGCCGACGATCACCGCCTCGGGCCGCGGCTCGGTCGCGAGCATCGCCTCGATCATCGCCGGCGCGCCGAGGCAGCCGATTTCCTCGTCATGGCTGAGCGCGATATAGATCGGCCGGGTCAGATCCGCGGCCAGCATGTCCGGCACCAGCGCCAGCGCCCCGGCGCAGAAGCCCTTCATGTCGCAGGTCCCGCGGCCGTGAAGGCGGCCGTCGCGCTCGGTCAGGCGAAAGGGATCGCTCGTCCAGTCCTGCCCAGTGACCGGAACAACGTCGGAATGACCGGAGAGAACGACGCCGCCCGCGACGGCGGGACCGATCCGCGCGATCAGGCTCGCCTTCTCGCCGGTCGCGTCGGGCACCCGGCGCGAGGCGACGCCATGGGCGGCCAGATGATCCTCGACGAAGGCGACGAGGTCGAGGTTCGAGCGGCTGGAAACGGTGGGAAAGGCGACCAGCCGTTCAAGGATTTCGCGCGCGCCCAGGCCCTTGGTCATCGGGTTTTCCGCTGAGGTATGAACGCCACTCTGGGTGCGGGCCGGGGCGGGGTCAAGCCTCGTTCCCCGTCGAGATTCCCGATTGTCGCATTCGAACTCTTGCTGTTAACTGCCTGAGACAGGCGCCGTCGGCGGGTGTTCGCGGACGGGATGCCATGGGCGGCAGCCGGTGGGCGAGGGGGCCTCGTGCATGCTTGACGGACCCGCGCCGGTTCTCGATGTGACGGATCTCCAGACCGTTTTCCGGACGCGCGACGGCTTCGTGCACGCGGTCAATGGCGTCAGCTTCTCGATCGGCCCTGGCGAGCTGCTCGGCGTCGTCGGCGAGAGCGGGTCGGGCAAGTCCGTGACCATGATGTCGCTGATGGGCCTCTTGCCCAGTCCGCCGGCCGAGATCGTCGGCGGCAGCGTGCTGTTCGAGGGCCGCGACGTGCGGGCGATGACCGAGGCCGAGATGCGCGCGCTGCGCGGCGGCGAGATCGGCTTCATCTTCCAGGACCCGATGACCAGCCTCAATCCGGTCTTCACCGTCGGCTACCAGCTGATGGAACCCTTGCGCGTCCATCTCGGCATGTCGAAACGCGACGCGCGGGTCCGCGCCGCCGAGCTGCTGCGCCTCGTCGGCATCCCGGACGCGGCCAGCCGGCTGTCCGACTATCCGCACCAGTTCTCGGGCGGCATGCGCCAGCGGGTGATGATCGCCATGGCGCTCGGCTGCGATCCGAAGGTACTGATCGCCGACGAGCCGACCACCGCGCTCGATGTCACCATCCAGGCGCAGATCCTCGAGCTGGTGCGCGAATTGCGCGCGAAGCTCGGCATGGGGATCATCTGGATCACCCACGACCTCAGCCTCGTCGCCGGCATCGCCGACCGTGTCATGGTGATGTACGCGGGCCAGGTGGTGGAGCATGGCGCGGTGGAAGCGCTGTTCTCCGACCCGCGCCATCCCTATACCCGCGCGCTGCTCGCCACGCGGCCGAGCGTCGGTGGGCCGCGCGCCCATCGGTTGCGCACCATCGAGGGTCAGCAGCCGCACATGCGCTCCGCGCCGCGATCCTGCCCCTTCGTGCCGCGCTGCGCCCATGCCTTCGACCGCTGCCGCGCCGAGAATCCGCCGCGCATGCGCGTCGCGCCCGATCATGATGTCGCCTGCTGGTGGGATGCGAAGACCGGCCGGCCCCGCGCCGAGGATGCGCGCCTTGCCTGACGCCGCGCGCCCATCCGTGGCCGAAGCCCGGCCGCCCCTGCTGCGCGTCACCGATCTCCGCATGTATTTCCCGATCTACAAGGGGCTGCTCCGGCGCCAGGTCGGGACCATCAAGGCGGTGGACGACGTGAGTTTCGAGATCGCCGAGGGCGAGACGCTCGGCCTCGTCGGCGAGAGCGGCTGCGGCAAATCCACCTGCGGCCGCGCCATCCTGCGGCTCTACGAGGTGACCGGCGGCGAGATCGAGCTCGAGGGCCGCGACATCGCCCATCTCGAGGGCGGCGCCCTGCGCGCCCTGCGTCCCAGGATGCAGATGATCTTTCAGGATCCACAGGCGAGCCTCAATCCCCGGATGACCGTGGGCTCGATCATCGCCGAGCCGCTCGACGAGCACAGCCGGCTCAGCCGCGCCGAGCGGCGGGCGCGGGTGCTGGAACTGATGGACGCGGTCGGCCTCAACCGCGCCTTCGCCAACCGCTATCCGCACGAGTTTTCCGGCGGCCAGCGCCAGCGCATCGGCATCGCCCGGGCGCTCGCGCTCAATCCGAAATTCATCGTCTGTGACGAGCCGATCGCCGCGCTCGACGTGTCGATCCAGGCGCAGGTCGTGAACCTGCTCGAGGATTTGCAGGAAAGGCTTGGCCTCACCTACCTTTTCATCAGCCACGACCTGTCGATGGTCCGGCATCTCTCGACCCGGGTCGCCGTCATGTATCTCGGCCGCATCGTCGAGATCGGCCCGCGCGAGGCGCTCTATGGGCTGCCGCTGCATCCCTATACCCAGGCGCTGATCTCGGCGGTGCCGAGCCCCGATCCGGCGATCGAGGCGCGGCGCCAGCGCATCATCCTGCGCGGGGATGTGCCGAGTCCGGCCAAACCGCCGCCAGGCTGCGCGTTCTCGACGCGCTGCCCCAAGGTCTTCGACCGCTGCCGGGTCGAAGCGCCGATTTTGCGTGACCTCGGGCAAGGGCGCCGCGCCGCCTGCCACCTGGTCGATCAACCCGGAGTGGCGGCCTGACGCCGTCCCCTCCCCAGAACCAAGACGAGGAGCGAAACGATGAAACTGAGAAGCATCCTGATGGGGGCGAGCGCGGGCCTGCTCTGCGCCACGGCGGCCAGCGCCGATCGCGGCTCCGACGGCCAGCTGAACATCCTCTATTGGCAGGCGGTCTCGATCATGACGCCCTACCTCTCCAGCGGGACCAAGGACATCGAGGCGGCGAGCCTCGTGCTGGAACCGCTGGCCCGCGCCAATGAGAAGGGCGAACTCATTCCGTTCCTCGCCGCCGAGATCCCGACCATCGACAACGGCGGCGTCGCCAAGGATCTGAAGACCATCACCTGGAAGCTGCGGCCGGACGTCGTCTGGTCGGATGGCACGCAGGTCACCGCCGACGACGCGGTCTTTACCTGGCAATATTGCACCCATCCCGAGGGCGGCTGCGCGCAGGCGCCTTACTACGACGATGTCGAGAATGTCGAGGCGGTCGACCCGACGACGATCAAGGTCACCTTCACCGTGCCGAAACCTTATCCCTACACCGCCTTCGTCGGGGCGCAGTCGCCGATCATCCAGAAGGCGCAATTCGCCAACTGCCTCGGCACCAATGCCTCGACCTGCACCGAGGCGAATACCAAGCCGATCGGCACCGGCCCGTTCGTGGTGAGCGACTTCAAGGCGAACGACGTCGTGCTGCTCGATGCCAACCCGAAATATCGCGACCCGGCCAAGCCCGCCTTCGCCAATGTCGTGCTGAAGGGCGGCGGCGACGCCGCCTCGGCCGCGCAATCGGTGCTGTCGACCGGCGAGTTCGACTATGCCTGGAACGCCCAGGTCGAGCCGGAGATCCTCGCGCAGATGGCCCAGGGCGGCAAGGGCGAGGTCGTCTCGGCCTTCGGCACGCTGGTCGAGCGCATCCATGTGAACCAGACCGATCCGAACCCGAGCCTCGGCGAGGAGCGGTCGACGCGCGCCCATCCGCATCCGTTCCTGACCGACGAGAACGTGGTCAAGGCGCTCAGCCTCGCCATCGACCGCGAGGTGCTGGTCGAGACCGGCTATGGCGAGGCCGGCAAGCCGACCTGCAACCTCGTGCCCGCGCCGGAGCTCAGCGCCTCGCCGAACAACGACTGGTGCCTGAAGCAGGATATCGCGGCGGCGAACAAGCTGCTCGACGACGACGGCTGGGTGATGGGGCCGGACAATGTGCGGACCAAGGACGGCCAGCGGCTCAGCGTGCTCTACCAGACCTCGGTCAATTCGGTGCGCCAGGGCACCCAGGCCCTGGTCAAGCAATGGTGGAACGAGATCGGCGTCGAGGTCGAGCTGCGCCAGATCGACGCCGCGGTCTTCTTCGGCGGCGACGCGGGCTCGCCCGACACGCTGCAGAAGTTCTTCGCCGACGTCGAGATGTACGCCGACAATTTCGAGGGCACCGACGCGCAGCGCTACCTCGGCAACTGGGTCTGCGACGAGACCCCGGGGCCGGCGAACCAGTGGCAGGGCGCCAATACATCGCGCTGGTGCGACGAGGCCTATGACAAGGAATATGCCACCATGGGCTCGATCGCCGGGCCGGAGGCGCGGGGCCAGATGGCGATCAAGCTCAACGACATGATCGTCAACGCGCCGGGCATCATCCCCCTGATCCACCGCGGCCGCGTCTCGACCAAGTCGAAGACGCTCGGCGGCGTCGCGATAAACCCCTATGACAGCGAGCTCTGGAACGCCGCGGACTGGTACCGGATCAAGTAACCGCCCTGGCGCCGCGCCGGAAATCCTCCGGCGCGGCGTTCGCCCGCTCCGGGGAGCCGCGCCGCCCGCGACCCCCGTTTCGCCAGCCCGAGGGACCGCGCGATGCTCAGCTTCACCATCCGGCGCCTGCTCTTCGCGATCCCGACGCTGCTCGTCATCAGCTTCATCATCTTCGCGCTGCTCGACCTGTCACCGGGCGATCCGACGGCGAACCTGCCGCTGACCATCCCGGCGGAGGTGAAGGAACAGATCCGGATCAGCCTCGGCCTCGGCCAGCCGTTCCACATCCGCTACCTGAAATGGCTGCAGCAGTTCCTGGTCAACGAACCGCTGAATGTGCTGGAGCAACTGACCGGGTTCACCTTCGGCGACAGCGCCGGGCGGATGCGGGTCATCAGCTGGCAGACCCGCTCGCCGGTCGTCGATCTTATCATCCAGCGCCTGCCCCAGACGCTCTGGGTGGTCGGACTCTCCTATCTCGTGGGCATCCTGATCGCGGTGCCGATCGGCGTCATCTCGGCCTATCGGCAATATTCCTGGTTCGACCAGATCGGCACCTTCGTCTCGATGATCGGCTTCTCGGTGCCTACCTTCTTCTCCGGCCTCGTCATGATCGTGATCTTCTCGGTGCATCTCGGCTGGCTGCCCTCGATCTATGACACAAACCTCAAGGTCACCGACCTCGCCAGCTTCTGGGCGCAGGTGAAGCAGATGATCATGCCGGTCATGGTGCTCGCCCTCTACAACGCCGCGCAGATCAGCCGCTTCATGCGCGCCTCGATGCTCGACAACCTCAGCCAGGACTATGTGCGCACCGCCCGCGCCAAGGGCCTGCGCGAGCGCGCCGTGGTGCTGATCCATGTCTTGCGCAACAGCCTGATCCCGGTGGTCACGGTGATCGCGCTCGGCATCCCGAACATCTTCTCGGGCGCGATCATCACCGAGCAGATCTTCCGGGTGAACGGCCTCGGCCAGTTGCTCATCACCGGCATCCAGAGCGCCGACCTGCCGCTGGTGCAGACGCTGACCTTCATCTTCGCCGCGCTGATCGTGCTCTTCAACCTTGTCGCCGACCTGCTCTATGGCATCCTCGACCCGCGGATCCGCTATGACTGACGCGGCGGCCCCTGGCATGGACGCGCCGGAGCGCGGGCTCTGGACCGACGTCTGGTATCAGTTCCGCCACCACAAGGGGGCGATGGCCGGCGTCTTCATCTTCGGCGCCATCCTCGTCATCGTCATCTTCGGGCCGATGATCTACACGGTCGACCCCACCCATATCGACGTGAAGGCCCGGAATGCCTGGCCGAGCCTGACCCACCCGATGGGCACCGACAACATCGGCCGCGACATCTTCGCCGCGATCATGCAGGGCGGGCGGATCTCGCTCGCCGTCGGCATCACCGCCATGCTGCTGTCGCTGTTCGTCGGGACGGCGGTCGGCGTGTTCTCCGGCTATTTCCGCCGGCTCGACGGCCCGCTGATGCGGGTCACCGACCTTTTCCTCGCGCTGCCGATCCTGCCGCTCCTGCTCGTCGTCATCATGCTGTTCCGCGACACCCTGCGCGCGGCCTTCGGGCCGGAGACCGGGATTTTCCTGCTGATCGTCTTCATCATCGGCATCACCTCCTGGATGCAGACCGCGCGCATCGTCCGGGGCGACGTGCTGGCGCTGAAGGAGCGGGAGTTCGTGCTGGCCGCGCGGTCGGTCGGGGCGCCGGCGCATCGGATCATCCTGCGCCACATCCTGCCGAACATCCTGTCGCCGATCATGGTCTCGGCGACGCTCGGCGTGGCCAACGCGATCATCACCGAGAGCGCGCTGTCCTTCCTCGGACTCGGTTTCCCGTCCGATTTCCCGACCTGGGGACGCCTGCTCTATGACGGCGCAACCTTCATGACGCTGACCCCGAGCCGGGTGATCTGGCCCGGTCTCGCCATCTCGCTGACCGTGCTCAGCGTCAATTACATCGGCGACGGGCTGCGTGATGCTCTCGATCCGCGCATTCGCGGGCGATAACGGCACGTTATTCTCTCTATGGTTGCATTGTGTCGCATGTGCAATAGAATGTGAGCACGTGCGGTATAGGCGTTCGCCCCAAGAGCGCTATATCGCGTTCGAGAGGAACCGAGACATGCCATACGGCCTGCCCAACACGAGCTACATCGGATATCCGCTGGCGATACCCTGCGTCGGCCATTCCGGTCTAGGCTTCCGCGAGGCGCTGCGCGGCGACGCGCCGGCGATGCTCGCGCATTTCCGCGCTCTCGACCATTCCGACCGGCGGATGCGGTTCTGCGCCACGCTGGGCGACGAACGGCTGATCCGCCACGTGGACGAGCTCTGGGATCGCACCGCCTTCTCGCTCATCGCCATCGACGGCCCGCTCTGGCCGTCGCCGCTCGGGGCCAGTGGGCCGGTGCGCGCGGTCGCTGAACTGTCGATCGCCGGCACCGACGCCGAGATCGGCATCAGCGTCGATTCCTCGCTCCGCCGCCGCGGCGTCGGCACCTATCTCACCCAGACCGCCGGCTGGCTCCTGTCGCGCCGGGGGGCGCGGACGCTGCGCGCCTATACCCTGCCGGGCAATGCCTCGATGATCGCGCTCGGCCACCGGTCGGGCGCCGAGGTGGACCAGTGCGACGGCGAGGTCGAGATCACCTTCTCGGTGCCGGAGCTCGCGCAGGAATATCTCCGCCGCCGGCTGATCCCGGAGCGCCGCGCCGGCTGATCCGTCCGGGCTGTTTCAATTGCCGGTTCGCCGTGCTAACCCGCCGCGGGACTAATCCCGCGAGCCGCCGATGACCGAGATCACGCTCTACAATACCCGTACCCGCCGGAAGGAGACGCTGACCCCGGTCGTCCCGGGCAAGGTGGGCATGTATGTCTGCGGCCCTACCGTCTATGACCGCGCCCATATCGGCAACGCCCGCCCCGTGGTGGTGTTCGACACCTTGTTCCGCCTGCTGCGCCACACCTATGGCGCGGAGAACGTGACCTATGTCCGCAACTTCACCGACGTCGACGACAAGATCAACGCCCGCGCGCGGGAGACCGGCCGCTCCATCGAGACGATCACCGAGGAGACGATCGGCTGGTATCACGACGACATGGCCGCGCTCGGTGTCCTGCCGCCGACGGCCGAGCCCCGGGCGACGGCCTATGTGCCCCAGATGGTGGCGATGATCGAGGTGCTGATCGCCCGCGGCAATGCCTACGCCGCCGAGGGCCACGTGCTCTTTTCCGTCGCCAGCTTCCCCGACTATGGCCGCTTCTCCAACCGCTCGCTGGACGAGATGCGGGCTGGCGCGCGGGTGGACGTGGCGCCCTACAAGCGCGATCCGATGGATTTCGTCCTCTGGAAGCCCTCGACCCCCGACCAGCCCGGCTGGCCGAGCCCCTGGGGCGAGGGGCGCCCGGGCTGGCATATCGAATGCTCCGCGATGGCCTACGAGCTTCTCGGGCAGAGTTTCGACATCCACGGCGGCGGCATCGATCTCGTCTTCCCGCACCACGAGAACGAGATCGCGCAATCCCGCTGCGCCCATCCCGAAGGCGCTTTCGCCAACATCTGGATGCACAACGGCTTCGTGAATGTCGAAGGCGAGAAAATGTCCAAGAGCCTGGGCAATTTCTTCACCGTCCGCGATTTGCTTGACCGGGGCGTCCCAGGCGAGGTGATCCGTTTCGTGCTGCTCTCGACGCACTATCGCCAGCCGATGGACTGGACCGACACGAAAGTTGAGCAGGCCGCACGGCAGTTGCGAAAGTGGCGGGCCGTTGTGGAAGGCGTCGAACGCGCGCCGGACGTCGCCCCCTCGGTGATAGAGGCTCTGACGGACGACCTGAACACGCCGCAAGCAATTGCGGAGATGCACGCCTTAGTCGGGGAACCGCCCAAACTCGCGGCGGCGGCGGAGCTTCTCGGCCTTCTCACTCCCGAGCTAAGCGGATGGAGCAAGAGTATGTTGGGCGCGACCGCGGATCTCGTCGTGGGGCGTTTAATCCGCATAAGGCTGCGGGCGAAGGCTCGAAAAGACTTTGCTCTCGCCGACAAAATCCGTGATGAACTCGCAATCGTGGGTGTATCGCTCACGGACGGCCCCAATGGAACGTCCGCTTCAATTGACTTGATGGCGGGGATGTTCTGGTTTGACGCGCTAACAAATGAACAGAGGTTGAAACTGGTACCCGAACTCGCGGCCGGAAAAAGCGTGGACGGAAATATTATTGATGATGCGATAATCAAGGCCAGACTACAAACACTGCTCAAGGAGGTTGAGGCATGACCCGCGAACGCCTCTACCTCTACGACACCACCCTCCGCGATGGCCAGCAGAGCCAGGGCGTCGATTTCTCCGCTTCGGACAAGGCGCGGATCGCGCGGGCGCTGGATGAGCTCGGGCTCGATTATGTCGAGGGCGGGTGGCCGGGGGCGAACCCGACCGACAGCGCGTTTTTCGACGGCGCGCCGCGGCTCAGGACCGCGACGCTGGCCGCTTTCGGCATGACCAAGCGGTCCGGCCGGTCGGCGGACAATGACGATGTGCTGGCCGCCGTGGTGAACGCGCGGACCGCCGCCGTCTGCCTCGTCGGCAAGACCCATGTCTTCCATGTCGAGAAGGCGCTGGAAATCCCGCTCGAGGAGAACCTCGCCAATATCGCCGACTCGATCGCCCATCTCGCCGCGCACCACCGCGAGGCGATCTTCGATGCCGAGCATTTCTTCGACGGCTACCGCGTCGATCCCGACTATGCGCTCGACTGCCTGCGCGCCGCGCTCGGCGCTGGGGCGCGGTGGGTCGTGCTCTGCGACACCAATGGCGGCACGCTGCCGGCCGAGGTCGGGCGGGTCACGGCGGAGGTGATCGCCGCCGGCATCCCCGGCGACCGGCTCGGCATCCATACCCACAACGATACCGAGAACGCGGTCGCCAACACGCTCGCGGCCATCGATGCCGGCGCGCGCCATGTTCAGGGCACGCTGAACGGCCTTGGCGAGCGCTGCGGCAATGCCAATCTCGTCAGTCTGATCCCGACGCTGCTGCTGAAGGAGCCCTATGCCAGCCGCTTCGAGACCGGCGTCGCCAAATGCGACCTGCCGAAGCTGACCAAGGTCAGCCGGCTGCTCGACGATATCCTGAACCGGGTGCCGAACCGCGCCGCGCCCTATGTCGGCGCCTCGGCCTTCACCCACAAGGCGGGGCTGCATGCCAGCGCCATCCTGAAGGACCCGGCGACCTACGAGCATGTGCCGCCGCAATCGGTGGGTAACAGCCGCTTCATCCCGATGTCGAACCAGGCCGGCCAGTCCAACCTGCGCTCGCGCCTCGCCAAGGCCGGGATCAACGTCGTCGCCGGCGACCCGCGCCTCGCCGCGATCCTGAACGAGGTGAAGGTCCGCGAGGATCGGGGCTTTGCCTATGACACAGCCGCCGCCAGCTTCGAGTTGCTGGCGCGCGAGATTCTGGGCGAGCTGCCGCGCTATTTCGATGTCGAGCGCTATCGGGTGACAGTGGAGCGGCGGCAGACCGCGCTCGGCGATACGGTCACGGTGTCCGAGGCGGTGGTGGTCGCGCGCTTCGGGTCCGAGCGGGTGATGAGCGTCTCCGAGAGCCAGGACCCGGTGACCCATGCCGACCAGGGGCCGGTCAATGCGCTGTCCCGGGCTCTGGCCAAGGATCTCGGGCCGTATCAGCCGTTCATCGCCGACATGAAGCTGGTCGATTTCCGGGTGCGGATCACCTCCGGCGGCACCGAGGCGGTGACCCGCGTGCTGATCGACAGCGAGGACGGCGCGGGGCGGCGCTGGTCCACCGTCGGCGTCTCGGCCAATATCGTCGATGCGAGCTTTCAGGCCCTGCGCGACGCGATCGTCTGGAAGCTGCTGCGCGACGGCGCCCCGGTCGCCGGCTCGGCGCCGACGCGACCGCCGGTCGCCGATCCGGTCTGACCCTGACCGACGCCGTCGCCGCCGAGGTCGCGCGCGCCGATCCCGAGCGCTGGCGCGCGGCGATGACCGCGCCGGCGGGCAAGCGCGCCGGGCAAATGGCGCTCTATGCCTTCAACCTCGAAATCGCGCGCGCGCCTTTCGTCACCTCCGAGCCGATGCTGGCCGAGATCCGGCTCCGCTGGTGGAGCGATGCCCTGGCCGAGATCGGCGCCGGCCTGACGCCGCGCCGGCATGAGATCGTCGCGCCGCTGGCCGAGGCGATCCGCGAGGCCGACCTGCCGCCGGCGCTGTTCGCGGCGATGATCGCGGCCCGCGCCCGCGATATCGACGCGGCGCCCGTCGCCGATCGCGCGGCGCTCGAGTCCTATATCGACGGGACGGCCGGCGCGCTGATGGAGCTCGCGGCCCGGCATCTCGGCGCGCCGGCCGCCGCGCTGCCGGTGATCCGCGACTATGCCCGCGGCGCCGGCCTCGCCGCCTTCCTCCGTGCCTTGCCGGAACTGCGGGCGCGGGGCAGGGGGCTCCTGCCGCCCGACCTCGCCCCTCCGGCGTTGGCGGAGGAGGCGCTGGCGCGGATCGCCGCCGCCCGCGCGCGGCGCGCCTTGGTGCCGGGCTTCGTCCTGCCGGCGCTGCTGCCCGGTGTGCTGGCCGCGTCGCGCCTGCGCCGGATGCGAGACGGGCAGGGGATGGAGCTGTCCGAATTCCGCGCCCGGGGGACGCTGCTCGCCGCCGCCCTGACCGGACGCTGGTAAGGGCTACCGCGCCTTCTTCTGGCTCTTGCCCCGATAGCTCCGGGTGCCGCCGCGCCCGGACTTGGAACGTGGCTGGACGGCGGCGTCCACCTCGGCGTCGATGGCCGACTGGCGGGCGATCGGATCGTCGGACACGGCGAGCTCGACCGCCTCCAACCGCTTGATCTCGTCGCGGATGCGGGCGGCCTCCTCGAATTCGAGATTTTCCGCCGCCTTCAGCATCGCCTTCCGCAGGGCGTCGAGATGCGCGGCCAGGTTGGCGCCGACCATCGGTTTCTCGATCCGCGTCGTGATGCGCGCCTGGTCGGTGTCGGAGCCGAACAGGCCGTCGAGCACGTCGGCGACGTTCTTGCGGATGGTTTCCGGCGTGATCCCATGCTCGAGATTATAGGCGACCTGCTTTTCGCGGCGCCGGTTGGTCTCGGCGATCGCCCGCTCCATCGAACCGGTGATGCCGTCGGCATACATGATGACCCGGCCATCGGCGTTGCGCGCCGCCCGGCCGATGGTCTGGATCAGCGAGGTCTCTGACCGCAGGAACCCCTCCTTGTCCGCGTCGAGGATCGCGACCAGCGCGCATTCGGGGATGTCGAGCCCCTCGCGCAGCAGGTTGATGCCAACGAGGACGTCGAAAGCCCCGAGGCGCAGGTCGCGCAGGATCTCGATGCGCTCGATCGTATCGATGTCGGAATGCATGTAGCGCACCCGTATGCCCTGCTCGTGCAGATATTCGGTCAGATCCTCGGCCATCCGCTTGGTCAGCACGGTGACGAGCGCGCGGTTGCCGGCCGCCGCCACCCGCCGAACCTCGTCGAGCAGGTCGTCGACCTGCATCGAGACCGGGCGAATCTCGATCGGCGGGTCGAGAAGGCCGGTGGGGCGGATCACCTGCTCGGCGAAGACGCCGCCGGCCTGCTCGATCTCCCAGGCCGCGGGGGTGGCGGAGACAAACACCGATTGCGGGCGCATCGCGTCCCATTCCTCGAATTTCAGCGGCCGGTTGTCCATGCAGGAGGGCAGACGGAAACCATGTTCGGCCAGCGTGAACTTGCGGCGATAGTCGCCCTTGTACATGCCGCCGATCTGCGGGACCGAGACGTGGCTCTCGTCGGCGAAGACGATCGCATTGTCGGGAATGTATTCGAAGAGGGTGGGGGGCGGCTCACCCGGCTGGCGGCCGGTCAGGTAGCGCGAATAGTTCTCGATGCCGTTGCAGGAGCCGGTCGCCTCCAGCATCTCGAGATCGAAGTTGCAGCGCTGTTCCAGCCGTTGCGCCTCGAGCAGCTTGCCCTCGCGGTTCAGTTGCGCCAGCCGCTGGGTAAGCTCGGCGCGGATGCCCTTGATCGCCTGACGCAACGTCGGCCGCGGCGTGACATAGTGGGAATTGGCATAGACCCGCACGCGATCGAGCGTGTCGGTGCGCTGGCCGGTCAGCGGGTCGAACTCCTGGATCGATTCGACATCCTCGCCGAAGAAGCTGATCCGCCAGGCGCGATCCTCGAGATGCGCCGGCCAGATTTCCAGCGAATCGCCGCGTACCCGAAAGCCGCCGCGCTGAAAGCCCGCGTCGCTGCGCCGATATTGCTGGGCGACGAGATCGGCGATCACCTGTCGCTGGTCGTAGCCCTGACCGACCAGGATGTCCTGGGTCATGGCGCTGTAGGTCTCGGCCGAGCCGATGCCGTAGATGCAGGAGACCGAGGCGACGATGATGACGTCGTCGCGCTCCAGGAGCGCGCGGGTGGCCGAGTGGCGCATCCGGTCGATCTGCTCGTTGATCTGGGATTCCTTCTCGATATAGGTGTCGCTCCGCGCCACATAGGCTTCCGGCTGGTAGTAGTCGTAGTACGACACGAAATACTCGACGGCGTTTTCCGGGAAGAAGCCCTTGAACTCGCCATAAAGCTGAGCGGCGAGGGTCTTGTTCGGCGCAAGAATGATCGCGGGACGCTGGGTCGCCTCGATGATCTTTGCCACGGTGAAGGTCTTTCCGGTGCCGGTGGCGCCGAGCAATACCTGATTGCGCTCGCCGGCCGTCACCCCCTCGACCAGGTCCGCGATCGCGGTCGGCTGGTCGCCAGCCGGCTCGAACTGCGAGCGCAGTATGAAGGGACGGCCGCCTTCCAGCTTGGCGCGGCGGGGGTCCTGCAGGGTGATGGTGAGGGTATCGACGAGCGGCATCTGGCACCAAGACGGCTGGGGCGGGTGTATTCCCGAAGATCGGTCGGGAGGGTGCCAATGGCAAGCCCGACCGGGATCGGCGGATTTCCGCCCAAGGTGAATCCGCTGGTACGCAACTAAACCGTTGCGTGTGCTCCGCGCTACGCGTATAACGGGTTTGCAAGCAGCAAAGTGGTCGTCGACCGGGTGCGTACACCCACCCCACCCCTCGCTCCCTCGCAGTCGGCCGACGACCCGCTGCCTTGATCGAAAGCTCGATCAAACTCCTTCCCCCGCGCACGAAATCCTTGATCCCGCCCCGGTACTTGGCGATAAAGCCTTCGGTATCGCGCGATTTGTTGCGGAGGAATTTCATGTTTGCGAAGATCTACCGGCCGGCGCGCAGTGCCATGCAGTCCGGGCAAGCGACGACGCGCGACTGGATTCTCGAATTCGCGCCGGAGATGCGCAAGATCATCGATCCCCTGATGGGCTGGACCGGGTCCGGCGACATGGACGGTCAAGTGCGGCTGCGCTTCGCGACGAAGGAAGAGGCGATCGCCTATGCCGAGCGCAATGCGATTCCCTTTCAGGTCTCGGAGCCGACGGTCCGCCAGCATATCCTCCGCCAGAACGGCTATGGCGACAATTTCTCTTCGCAGCGCCGAACCGCCTGGACGCACTGACGCCGTCCCGGCGCCTTCGACCCCTTAGCTCAACTGGATAGAGCGGCTGACTTCTAATCAGCAGGTTGCGGGTTCAAGTCCTGCAGGGGTCGCCAGACAATAATTCCATCACGCGCTTCGGGATCTCCGCCGGGCGGACGGGTGCGCGCGAACCTAAGCACCGGTTAGGCGAAGGTTACGCCGCAGTGCACAATCGATATAAAACTGTCACGAAAACGTCGCCTTCCTCCACGATTATCCCCGCCGACGTTAAGGAATGCATTGGGGGATAATCCATGCGGAAGACTTTGGTGGGCCTCGCCATGGCGGTGGCCGTCGCAATGGCCGTGCCGGCGAGCGCCCAGACGCGGATCACGGGATCGGGTGCGAGCTTTCCCTTCCCGCTCTATTCGGCCTGGTTCAAGGATTTCAGCGCCAAGACCGACGGGGTCACCGTCGATTACCAGTCGAAGGGCTCGGGCGCCGGCATTCAGGACCTGATCAACAACGTGGTCGATTTCGCCGCCAGCGACGCCGCGATGAAGGACGAGGATATCGCGAAAGTGTCGCAGGGCGTCGTCCTGCTGCCGATGACCGCCGGCGAAGTGGTGCTGGCCTACAACCTGCCGGACGTCGGTGAGTTGAAGCTGCCGCGCGATGTCTATTCCGACATCTTCCTCGGCAACATCACCAACTGGAGCGATCCGCGGATCGCGGCGGCGAACGAGGGCGCGACGCTGCCCGACCTGCCGATCACCGTCGTCGTGCGCTCGGACAGCTCGGGCACCACCTTCAACTTCACCAACCATCTCGCCGCGATCAGCGAGGCCTTCAAGAATGGCCCCGGCGCGGGCACCTCGGTGCAGTGGGCCTCGTCCGACAAGTTCGTCAAGGCGCCGAAGAACGACGGCGTGACCGCGACGATCATGCAGACCCCGGGCGCGATCGGCTATGTCGAGTATGGCTATGCCAAGCTGACCGGCACCGCGATGGCGACGCTGGAAAACGCGGCCGGCAAGTTCGTCGCCCCGGGCGGCGAGGGCGGCGCGGCCGCGCTGGCGACGGCGAAGTTCGACGACCACATGCGCGCCTTCATCACCGATCCCGAGGGTGAGGACGCCTATCCGATGGCCACCTTCACCTGGATGCTGTTTTACGAGCATGGCCAGGATCCGGCGAAGGTCGACGCGCTGAAGAAGATGGTCGAGTACGGCCTGACGGACGGCCAGGCGATGGCCGCCGACCTCGGCTATATCCCGCTGCCCGAGAATGTCATCGAGCTGGTCCGCAAGGCCGCCGAAGAGATTGGCGCCGGCGCCTGATCCCGCGACCGGCGGCGCGGGGCACATCTTCCCGCGCCGCCGGCCTCTGGCGCTTCGGCCGGGTCCGGCCGGGCGCATCCCCCTGATCGCGTGATGGACAAGATGAGCTATGACAATGAGTGGGCCGCCCACGATGGCCGCTCGATTTCAAGACCTCCGACCGCCGGCGAGTTTCTCGCCGACCGGATCTTTCGGTCGATGGCCTTCGCGGCGGGTGTGCTCGTCGTCGCCCTGCTTGGTTATATCGTCTGGAAGATCGGCGTCGACGCCGCCCCGGCCATGGCCCGTCACGGATTCGGCTTTCTGACGACCGCCGTCTGGGACCCCGCCCGCGGCGAGTTCGGTATCTTCGCGGAGATCTGGGGCACGCTCTACAGTTCGATCCTCGCCCTGGTGATCGCCGGGTTTTTCGGCGTCGCCGTGGCGATCTTTCTCACCCAGGACTTTCTCGACGCGCGTCTCGCCCGGGTGTTCCGCACCATGGTCGAGATGCTGGCCTCGATCCCGTCGGTGGTCTTCGGTCTCTGGGGCATCTTCGTCGTGATCCCGGCGCTGCGGCCGGTCGCGAACTGGCTGCACGGTTATTTCGGCTGGTTCCCGCCCTTCTCGACCTCGCTGTCGGGCCCCGGCCTCGCGCCCGCCGTGGTGGTGCTGGCCATCATGGTGCTGCCCACGGTCGCCGCGATCAGCCAGGACGCCTTCTCGCTCATTCCCTACAAGGTGAAGGAAGCCGCCTACGGCATGGGCACCACCAAATGGGAGGCGATCCTCAAGGTGATGCTGCCGACCGCCTCGAGCGGCATCGCCGCCTCGCTGGTGCTCGGCTTCGGCCGCGCGCTCGGCGAGACCATGGCGCTCGCCATGTTGATCGGCAATTCGAACCAGATCAGCTGGTCGATCTTCTCGCCGGCCAACACGCTCGCGTCGCTGCTCGCCTCGCAATTCCCCGAGGCCAGCGGGCCGGAGGTCGAGGCGCTGATGTACGCCGCGATCGTCCTGCTGATGATCTCGCTCGTGGTGAACATGATCGGCACGGTGATCATGGCGCTTTCCAGCAAACAGACCGTTTCGTGAGGCGCCCATGAGCATTCTCGCCAATCCGGCCGCCGAAGGCGCCCCCGACCTCAGCCGCGACCTCAGCGACCGCCGCGCGCTGACCAACGTCCTGCTCACCTGGGCGCTCTGGGGCCTCGCGATCCTTGCCTCCGTGCCGCTCTTCTCGGTGCTCTACATGCTGATCACCCGGGGCGGGGCGCGTCTCAGCCTCGCGCTCTTCACCGAGTTGCCGCCCGCGGGCCTGGAGCCGGGCGGCGGCTTCGGCAACGCGATCCTCGGCACCATTGTGATGGTGGCGCTCGCCGCGCTGCTCTCGGTGCCGTTCGGCATCCTCGGCGGCGTGCTGCTCGGGGTGATCGCGCCGCACAGCCGGGTCGCCGACGCGACGCGCTTCATCGCCAAGGTGCTGACCGGCTTTCCCTCGATCCTCGCCGGCGTCTTCGTCTATGCGTGGCTGGTTCTCGCCATGGGCACCTATTCGGCGCTGGCCGGCGGGGTCGCGCTCGCGGTGCTGATGCTGCCGACCGTGATGCTGACCGCCGAACAGGCGGTGCGCATGGTGCCGCAACGGATGAAAGACGCCGCCTACGGCATGGGTTGCACCCAGACGCAGGTTGTGTTGAAGGTCGTCCTGCCCACGGCGCTGCCGGGCATCCTGACCGGCGTGATGCTGGCGGTGGCCGGCGCGGCGGGCAACTCGGCACCGCTTCTGTTCACGGCGCTGTTCTCGAACTACTGGATCGGGAGCCTGCGGGAACCGACCGCCTCGCTCGCGATCCTGATCTACAACTTCTCGGGGATGCCGTTTCCAAACCAGATCGAACTCGCTTGGGCGGCCTCGCTGGTGCTGGTCATCATCATTCTGATTTTCAACGTACTGAGCCGGCTCGTCGGCTCGAGCAAGGTCTGAGGAGACCTGGGGGCAAGACCATGACCATGATCGAAGGTTCGCTGGCCGGAACGCCGCGCTATGCCAAGGCGCCGCCGATGTCCGCGGTCGGGGCGCCGGAGGCGGCGATCGATGCGAAGATCGAAAAGATCTTCTACGGCAACTTCCTCGCGGTCCGCGACGCCAACATCGCGATCGAGAAGAATAAGATCACCGGCTTCATCGGGCCGTCGGGCTGCGGCAAGTCCACCGTGTTGCGCTCGCTGAACCGGATGAACGACCTGATCCCGTCGTTCCGGCTGGAGGGCAAGGTCCAGTTCCTCGGCCAGGACATCTACGCGCGGAACATCGACCCGGTGGTGGTTCGCCGCCATATCGGCATGGTGTTCCAGCAGCCGAACCCCTTCTCGATGTCGATCTACGAGAATGTCGCCTTCGGCCTGCGGCTGAACCGGTTCCGCGGTGACTATGACGAGAAGGTCGAGCATGCGCTGCGCCGCGCCGGTCTCTGGAACGAGGTGAAGGACAAGCTGAAGCAGAACGGCCTCGCGCTGTCCGGCGGCCAGCAGCAGCGTCTCTGCATCGCACGGGCCATCGCCACCGAGCCGACGGTGCTGCTGATGGACGAACCCTGCTCGGCGCTCGACCCGATCGCGACCCGCATCGTCGAGGAGCTGATGCTGCGGCTCAAGGACGACTATACCGTCGCGCTGGTCACCCACAACATGCAGCAGGCGACCCGCGTCGCCGACACGACCGCGTTCTTCTCGGTCGATATTTCGCAGGGCGGCCGCACCGGCTTTCTCTGCGAGGTCGGCGAGACGCGGCAAATCTTCGAAGCGCCCGCGAAGGATCTGACCAAGCAGTACGTCTCCGGTCAGTTCAGCTGACCTAGACTTTTCGGCGGCGGCGGATGGGTGCGCAGCGTTTCGCGTGGCGGAGACTCGATCTCCGTCGGATCGGCGGCGTGCTCGACGCGCTCGGCGCCGCCGACGGCGACGGCGCGTTGAGCGAGGCGCTGGCCGAGGAGCCGATCACGGCGGAGGCGCTGCGCCGGTTGCTGGAAGGCTATCGCGCCGTCGACCGGCTGCTCGCCGAGCGGATCGACCTCTTCGACTATGGCGCCGCGCGGCATCTGCTGGAGTTGAACCACATCGTGCTCTGCGGCGTCACGCCGGAGCGGCGCGCGCAGTTCGCCGACCATGTCGAGGAAACGGAGCGCGTCTTCTACGGACGCCCCGGGATCGGCGACCTGACGGACTGGTACAAGCGCAATCGTGGCCGGGCGCCGCGCAAGCTGGCCGCCGGTCTGTTCCTGAGGCTGGTGACCGCGCCGCAGCTGTTCATCGAGGGCAACGGGCGGACGGCGACCCTGCTCGCCAGCTATCACCTGGCGAGGACCGGTCTGCCGCCGCTGGTCATCGGCGTTGAGGATTTCGCCGCCTATGCCGATATCCTGCGACGCGCCGGCGCGATCGACCGCGCCAGTTTCTCGAGCCTCTTCGCGACGGAATTCGTCACGCATCGGATGGTCGGCCTGATGACGGAGACGGCCGATCCGCGTTTCCTGCTGGAGCCGGAGCCCGCCGCTCACGCGCCGTAATAGTCGCGATAGCGCCCGCGGTAATAGACATAGCCATCGACCGGATAGCGCGCGGCGCGCGCCTCGTTGACCATGGTCAGGGCGACGCCGCGCAACGGCGCGCCAACGGCGGCGAGTTCGCGCAGCCCCTCCGCCACCGCGCCGCGCGGCGTATGGTCCCAGCGGACGACATAGATCACCGCGTCGGCCGCCGGGCAGAGAATGCGCGCGTCGGCGACGACCAGCGTCGGCGGCGTGTCGAGCACCACGAGGTCATAACGCGCCGACAAACTCCGGATCAGATCCTGAAAGCGGGTGGAGGCGAGGAGGTCGGCGGCGGTCACATTTCCCGGTGCCTCGGCGTCGAAGGGCGTCAGAAGGCGCAGGCCGGTCTCGGGATCCTGATAGATCGCTTCCTCGAGCGTCGCCTTGCCCGACAGCGCCGCGAGCAGACCCGGCCGGACATCGGCCTTCAGCGCGCGGGCGGCGGCGGGGCGGCGCAGGTCGCAATCGACGACGATCGTCGATTTGCCCATCTGGTGGCTGGTCAGCGCGACGAGCAGCGCGGTCGTCGACTTGCCCTCGCCCGGCAGCGATGAGGTGAACATCACCACCTTCGGCGGCGCCGCGCCCTCGGCGAACAGCGCGCTGGTCCTGAGGTCGCGCACCGCCTCGGCGAGCGACGAGCCCGGTTTGTCGCGCAGGCGCCGGATCACGTCCGCCCGGCTCCGGCGCCGGCCGATGGAGGGCAGGGTGGCGAGCACCGGCTGGCCGGTGCCGGCCGTGATCTGGCGCGGGGCGCGGAAGGTGTCGCTGAGCTGTTCGCGCAGGAAGACGAGGCCGATGCCGGAGACGAGGCCGAGCACCGCCGCCATGGCGACGATCAGCTTCTTGCGGCTGTTCTCCGGCCCCAGCGGCACATCCGCGGGCGACAGGACGCGGGCGTTCGCCTCCTGCAGCTCGACCTGTTCCGAGGTTTCCTTCAGCCGACCGAGCATCGCCTCATAGAGCTGGCGGCTCGCCTCGGCCTCGCGTTCGAGCTGGCGCAGCTGCACCTGCTGGCGCGACTGGGCGAGGCCTTTCATCTCGAGCTCGCGCACGGCGGAGGCGAGCGAGCGTTCCTGCGCGCGGGCCGCTTCGAGGTCGATGCCGACGGCGGCGACCACGCTTTCGGCCTCGGCGCGGATGCGCGTCCGCACGTCGGCGAGCTCCGCCTCGACGCGGGCGCGCTCGGGGTGGAAGGCGGAGAGGGTGGAAAGCCGGCGGGTCAGCTCGCTCTCGCCGTCGCGATAGCCCCGGATCAGCGGCGAATCACGAAATTCGGTGATCGCGCCCATGTCGGTGCCATCGGCCAGCGCCCCGGTCAGCCGTTGATACTGCGCCGCGACCTGCGAGGCGCGCCCCCGGGCGGCCGAGAGCGACGCGTTGAGCGCGACGAGCTGCGCTTGCGTCAGTTCGAAGCTCTGCCCGGCGGTCTCGGACAGGCTGGCGCGCAGCGTTTCGACCGCTTCCTCGGCCTCCTGCAACCGCTGGCGCGCCTCCTCGACACGGCCGGTCAGCCAATCGATCGCCGAGCGGGTGGTTTGCAGCTTCGCCACCAGCTGGTCGACGATATACTGGTCGGCGATGGTATTGACGACGCCCGCCGCCATGCGCGGATCGTCGGCGGTGAAGGAAATCTCGATGACGCGCGTGCCGGCGATCGGCCGCAGCGTCAGGTTGGCGAGAACGCGGTCGATGGCGGTCAGCGTTTCCCGGCGGTGGATTTCCTCCGGCCCGACCGGCGGCGCGGCCGGCGCCTCCAGCCCGAGGCGCCGCGCGGCGCCGGCGATCACGGCCGGCATCCGCGGTCCGGGCGGAGCAAGTTTCGGATTGAATTCCGCGTCCTCGCGCAGGCGCATTTCATCGACCACGCGCTCGATCAGGCTGGTCGAGCGCAGCACCTCGACCTCGTTCTGCAACGTGTCCTTGCTGAATTCGGGGTCGGTCAGGATCTCCTGTAGGTTGATCACATTGGCCTTCTGGGTGCCGAACATGACGCTCGCGGCGGCGCGATAGCGCGGTTCCAGCCGCGAGACCGCGACGACCGCGAGGGTCAGGCACAGAAGCGAGGTGAGCATCGGCACCCATCTCTCGCGCCAGATCGTCGAGAGGATCTCACGCAGCGAGATCATGTCGTCGTCCGCGTCCGAAGGCCGGAGGTCGGCGCGGGTCAGCGCGAACGGACCGTCGATGCCCTTTGGCTCCTGTTTCATCCGTCCTGCCCGCGCGGCTGCTGCCTGGGCTGGAAATATTCTATAAACCTTTCCGAGTTGTTGCTGTTTGGTTTACGGAGCAGCTTCAATGAGATCCTGGCCGGCTACTCGGACTGCGTGTTGCCTGGCCGCCTTCGTCTTCGCGACGGCGGCCTCGGCGGAGCCTTGCGCCTTCCGGCTCGGGGTCCAGACGCATTTCGGGCAGGGCTGGCCGCCGAGGGACCTGGCGCTGGCGACGGAAGTCGGCGCCACCGGCCTGCGCGACGGTGTCGCCTGGGCGCGGACCGAGCAGCGGCCGGGGGCCTCGCTGGTGACGCGGCAGGACCACGCCTGGCTCGATCAGGCGGGGGCGCTCGGCATGGGCGTGACGCTGGTCTTCGCCAGCCGCAACCCGCTTTACGACAATGGCGAGACCCCATACACGCCCGAGGGCCGGCGCGCCTTCGCCGCGTTCGTCGCGGCGACGTTGGACCAGGTCGGCGATCAGGTCACGGCGATCGAGATCGGCAACGAAGCCAACGGCGCCTTCGTCACCGGCCCGGCGGCGGCCGATCGCGTCGGCGCCTATGCCGCGCTGCTGACCGAGGTGGCGCGCGTGGTCCGGGCGCGCCACCCGGAGACGGTGATCCTGGGCGGCGCGGCGCATTCCGTGCCGATCGGCTGGTATCGCGAGCTTGGCGCGGCGGGTGTGCTGGCCGAACTCGACGGAATCGTGATCCACCCCTATCGCGAGGCGCCGGAAGGCATCGACCGCGAGATCGCCCGCCTGCGCGCGGCGGTGGCGGAGTTCGGTCCGCCAAAGCCGATCCATGCCACCGAGTTCGGACTGGAGACCGACGATCCGCAAGCCTCGGCCGATCATCTCGTCAAGATGGCGACGCTGCTCGCCGCCGCCGGAGTCGCGGATGCCTCCTGGTACGCCCTGCGCGACGAGGCGCAGTATCGCGGGATGGGGCTTTTCGACCGCCGGGGCGTGGAAAAGCCGGCGGCGCGGGCTTTCCGCTTCATGACGCGGGCGCTGGCCGCGGGATGTCCGGCGCGGCTCGGCGACGATCCGCTGGCGCAGGTGTTCCGCTTCGGGACGAACGGGCCGATCGTGGCCTGGGGCGCGGGGCAGCGGCTGGCGGTCGATGGGGTTGTCCGTCTGGCGGACGGCACCGAGATCGCGGCGCCGGGGCGGCTCGGCGACCGGCCGATCGTCATCGAGGGCGGCAGGATCGAAATCGGCGCGTCGGAGGTGGTCGGGGACACGCGCTACCAGTTCGGCGCGGCGCCCTGGAGCTATTTCGCGCGCGACGCGACGGGGCACGAAACGCCGCTCGTTTGGCGCGACTGGCACTGGACGAGCTATCTCGGCGATCCGGCGACACCGGCCCTCGCCGTCCGCGACGGCGGCGTGACGCCGGGCCGGGCGTCGGCGGTGGAGCGCTTCACCGTGGCGGAGGCGGGGAGCTATCGTATCGAGGCGCGTTGGTCCCGCGCGAAGGAAATCGGCGACGGGGTCGGCCTCGCGATCGAGAAGAACGGGGCGGTGGTCTGGAGCGCGGATCTGGCGGGGATGGAACTCGCCCCGCCGGATCTGTCGGTTGATCTCGCCGCTGGGGACCAGCTGGATTTCGTCGTCGCGGCCGGCGGCTCGACCGAGGGCGATGCGACCCGGCGGCGGCTGATCATTTCGCGGCGATAGGCGCCAGCGACGGCGCGGGGGCGGGCCGGCGGGCGACAGCGGCGGACAGGCCGAAGAGAAAGGCGATCAGCGGGCCGAAATCCGCGCTGATGCCGATCATCAGCCCGGTGGCGAACACCGGACCGAAAGACCAGCGCACGGCATGAAGCAACGCCGACCCCTCGGCGTCGCCGCGCACCGGCCGGCGCAGCAGCGTCTGCGCGACGAAGGCGAAGAACAGGAGCGCGCCGACGAAGCCGGTGCCGCTGAGGATTCCCACCACGGAACTGGAGGCGCGGGTCGAGCCGACGCCGACGCCGACGCCATAGGTATCGAGCACCGCTTGCCAGGAGGTGGCGGTCCAGAGGCCGCGTTCCTCGAAGGAACTGGAGCCGATCTTGTGCATCACCATCTTGTCGAAGAGCGCGACCAGCGGGTCGAAGACCCCCGGTGCGAGCAGAAGCTGGCTGAGCACGCCAAGGAGGCCGGCGCCAGCGATGGCGAATAGGGTGCCGAGGCCGAGCCGCGCGCGGCCGCCGCGCCGGCCGGCGAGCGCGCGCCAGCACCATTCGAGCCCTGCGAGCAGGCCGAGCATGCCAAGGGCCACATAGGCGGTGGTCGAGGTCGAGCGCCAGACGAGGAGCGCCAGCAGGAGCATCAGCGCCGGCGCATGAACGTCGCGCAGGCGCCCGTCGGCCATCGCGCGACGGAAGAAATAGAGCATGGCGAGCAGTCCGACTGCCAGACTGCCGAAGGACGAGGCCTCCGGCATCAGCCCCACGACGCGCTTCGCACCCAGCACCTCATGGGTGACCAGCAAGGCATAGGTCGCGGTTCGGAACGGATCGAGCAGCGGGGTGAGGGGCAGCCAGCTGCTGGCGAAATCGAGCGCCCCGGTGATGGCGGTCATCAGAGCGCCGAGGCAGAGCGCGCGCAGGGCGCCCTGGCGCGCATCCGGGGCGCGGAGCAGCACGGCGAAGGCGAAGGCGACGAAGACCGAGAGGGTGAGATAGGCGAATTGCGACAGGTTCTGCGCCGTCGGCCGCAGCGGCGTGGCGCCCAGCATCTCGCCGCGAAACGGGATGATGTCGACATGGCCGGCCATCACCCGCGGCATGAAGGCGGTGATCAGCGCCGCGAGCACCCAGAAGAGAAAGAGCAGGGCCATCCGCCGCCGCGCCAGCGCCTCGGTCAAGAGCGCGTCGAGCCCACCGCGCCGGCAAAGGCAGCGGAGCACGAGGAGCAACGCGAGGATCGGGGTGGGCGTGAGGGTCAGGCCGCCGGTCACGCCCGGCGGCAGCACCGCGAAGGAGCCGAAGGGCAGCGAGACGAAGAAGCCTTGCGTCAGCCGTCCGCCGTCCCGGCCGAGAAAGGCCCAGGCGGCGAGCACCCAGAAGGCGAGGATCGCGACAAGGGTCATGCGCGCACTGCCATGGTTTGCGCCGAGTTACGCATTCTTAACTCAACCCTGAATTGATAGGAAATTGATAACGGAGAGCTGGAGCGATGCCGATCGCCGTCTCCCGATGGCTTGGAGAGCGGCGTGCGCCTCGATTATCTCGATTTCCTGCGCTGCCTCGCCGCCATGGCGGTCTTCGCGCAGCACCTGCTCGAGCGGGTCGATCCGGACCGGTTCCGGCCGTTCCTGGAGCTCGGGCCCGGCGTCTTCGGCGTCGCGCTGTTCTTCCTGATCAGCGGCTTCGTCATTCCCCATAGCGTTCGACGCGGTTTTCTTCCGTCGGATTTCGCGGTCCGGCGACTGTTCCGGGTGTTTCCGGCTTTTCTCGCCGTCCTGGCGGCGTTGGTCGCCCTCGCCGCGGCCGGGTTCGAGCCCTGGCGCGAGGCGCTCGCCACCGGTGGGCCGGCGGGCCTCCTCGCCAATCTGGCGCTGGTTCAGGAATATACCGGCCATCCCGCCTTGCTCGGCGTGTCCTGGACGCTGTCGCTGGAATTCGTCTGGTATGGCGTCTTCGCGCTGGTCATGCTGGCGGGCGGCGAGCGCCACGCCCTCTCCCTGACGCTGGCCGCCTCGGCGGGGCTGATTGCGCTGAGCGTCCTGGCGCTGCTCATTGACACGCGGCCGCCGCTCGGGCGGTTCGCGATGCTGGGCGCAGCGACGCTCGGCTACGCCGCCTTCGTCTCGGCCGAGGGCGGGCTGTCGCGCCGACGGTTGTGGATCGGTTTCGCCGGCTTCGCCCTGGCGGTCTCAGTGTCGCAGGCGGTGGCCTTCGGTCATTTCCACCATCCGAAGGTGACGCTCGGCAGCGGCCTGCGCGGCTGGCTCGGCGCGGTCGCGGTGTTCTGGGCGTTCCAGGCCTCGGCGGCGCTGCGTGCGTCGCCGGTTTGCCGGCACCCGCTGTCGCGGTCGCTCGGCCGGGTCAGCTATTCCATCTATCTCACCCATGGGCCGGTGATCCTGCTCTGGGGCGCCGTCTTCGGTGGCCTGACGCTGATCGGCGCGCCGCTGGTTACCGTCCTGCTGTCGCTCGCGCTCTTCGCCTTCGTCGAGCGACCGGGGATCGCGGGCGGGCGGCGCGTGGCCGGCTGGCTCAACCGGCCCGCGGCGGTGGCGGAGGGCCGGCGATGAAGATGACGGATCCGGCGACCTTCTCGGTGCCGCTGGCGCCGGGGCGGGTGTGTTTCAACGGCAAGTTCCTCTCCGCCGAAAGCACCGGCGTGCATCGCGTCGCGGCGGAACTGGTGCGAGCCGTCGATCTGCTGCTGGTCGAGCGGCGCGCGGCGGAGTCGCCAATCGAAATCCTAGTGCCGGGCAACGCGACGCGGGCCACGGAGACGCGGCGTATCGCGCGGCGGGTGGTGGGCGCGCTGACCTGGATCCCGTGGGAGCAGCTGGAACTGCCGCGCCATGCGCGCGGCGGCCTGCTGGTCAATCTCTGCAACCTTGGGCCGCTTGCGACGCGCCGGGCGATCACCATGGTGCATGACGCGCAGGTCTTTCTGTCGCCGCGCTCCTATTCCCGCGGCTTTCGCCTCTGGTATCGCCTGACCCTGCCGGTGCTCGGGCGGCGCAACCAGCGTATCCTGACCGTGTCAGCCTATTCGCGCGAGCAGATCGCCCGCTTCGGCATCGCCCCGCGCGAGCGGATCACGGTGATCCGCAACGGCGCGGACCATATCCTGCGCCCCGTGGCGGACGAGGGCGTGCTGGACCGTCTCGGACTCCGGCCGCGAGGCTTTGCCTGCGCCCTGGCCAACAGCCAGGCGCACAAGAATATCGGCGTCGTGCTCGCCGCCTTCGCCCGGCCCGAGCTGTCGGACCTGACGCTCGTGCTCATCGGCGGCGAGGATCGCGCCGGTTTCGAGCGGCGGGGCCTCAGCGTGCCGGCGAACGTGGTCTTCGCGGGGCGCGTCTCGGACGGCGAGTTGCGCGGTCTGATGGAGGGGGCCCTCTGCTACCTCTGCCCGTCGCTGACCGAGGGCTTCGGCTTGCCGCCCCTCGAATCCATGCTGCTCGGCACGCCGGCCATCGTCTCGCCGGAGGGTGCCCTGCCCGAGATCTGCGGTGGGGCGGCGACCTATGCCGCGACGCATGAGCCGGCGGCCTGGGCCAGCCGGATCCGGCGGTTGGCCGACGATCCCGGCATGTGGCGCGCCCGCTCCGCCGTGGGCCGCGCGCGTGCCGAGGGTTTCACCTGGCGCCGCGCGGCCGAGGAACTGCTGGAGGTGATCGCCGCCGAGTCGGACCGCGCGCATGTCCGCTGACCTCCGGGTCTCGGTGGTGATCGCGAGCCGCGGTCGCCCGGAACTCCTGGCCGAGATCAGCGGCTGGCTGGCTGGGCAGACGCTGAAGCCGGCGCGGGTCGTCTTCTCGGTCGTCGAGACGCGCGATCTGCCCGAGGCCTCGGCGCTCTATCCCGCCGCGCGCGTGGTGACCGGCGCGCCCGGTCTGCCGGCGCAGCGCAACCGCGGGCTGGAGGCGGTGCTGGGCGACAGCGACATCCTGGTCTTTCTCGATGACGACTATGTGCCGTCGCGCCACGCGCTGGCCGGGATCGCCCGGTTCTTCGCCGAGAACCAAGGGTATGTCGGGGCGAACGGTCATCTGATCGCCGACGGGATCAATTCGGCCGGCATCGACCATGCCGAGGCGGCGCGGCTGGTCCAGGCCTACGACGCCGCCCCGACGGTCGGCGCGCCCACCATCGACCTGCGCGGGCTCTATGGCTGCAACATGGCTTATCGCGCGGCGGCGATCGGCGCGGCGCGGTTCGACGAGCGGTTGCCGCTCTATGGCTGGCAGGAGGATATCGACTTCGCCGCGCAACTCCTGCCGCGCGGGCGGCTCGGCAAGACGGATGCCTTCGCCGGGGTGCATCGCGGCATCAAGGCGGCGCGGTCGAGCGGGGTGCGGCTCGGCTATTCGCAGGTGGCGAATCCGCTCTATCTGATGCGCAAGGGCACGATGCGGCGGTCCTATTCGCTGCGGCTGATCGCGCGGAACGTGCTTGCCAACCACTGGCGCGCGCTGCGGCAGGAGCCTTGGGTCGACCGGCGCGGGCGGGTGCGCGGCAACTGGCTCGCCCTCGGCGACGCCCTGCTCGGCCGGGCGGATCCAGAGCGGATCCTCAGGCTATGATCCCGCGACTTGCCCCACGCGCCGAGGAGCGGCGGCTGGTCCTCGTCACCGGCGTGCCGCGTTCCGGGACCACCGTCGTCGGCGACGTGCTGGCGGCGCGGCGGGGCTCGGTCTCGATCTACGAGCCGATGAATATCCAGTCGGGCGACAAGCGGTTTGGCGTGCCCTTTCCCATTCCCGGCGCCAGCGGGTTCGACATGGCGGCGCTGGGCGCGTTTCTCGAAGACCTCCGCGCGCTGCGCCTCTCGCCACGATCCGGCGTCTTTCCGCATGAGAGCGGGGTCGCGGCGCTGGGCAAGCGGCTGATCGGCAGCCGGACGCGCGCCTCGCTGCGCGGCGCGCTTCTGCGGCCCTGGGCGGACACGCTGGTCTGGAAGGATCCCTTCGCGCTGCTCTGCGCGCCGGCTTTGGTCGGGCTCGGGGTGTCGGTCGTCGTGACCTACCGCCCGGCGGCGGCGATCGCCGCGAGTTTCAAGCGGCTGAACTGGAGCTTCGATGTCGAGGCGATCCATCGTCGCGCCATCGCCGGGGGACTGGACGTCGCGCCGCCGCGCATGGCCGACGAGGTCGGGCGCGAGACCGCGGCCGCCGTCTATCTCTGGCGGCTCTCGGCCGCGATGTGCCTGGCACTCGGCCCCGGCGCGCTGATCGTCTCGACGGGCGACCTCGCCACCGCGCCCGGCGTCGCCTTCGACGCGATCTTCGCCCACGCGGGGCTCGGCGTCGATGGCCGCGCGGCGCGCGAGATCGGCGCGCGCTTTCGCCCGCGCGCGGCGGCGGCGATCCCGTCCGGCCACCCGCATTCGCGCAAGCGCGACCTCCGCGCGGTGAACGACTATTGGAAGGATGTGCTCTCGCCGACCGAACGCGCCTTCGTGGCCGAGGAAACGGCCGAGCTCGAGCCGCGGATCGCCCCTCTGCTCTTTCGTCCGGTTCCGGCGCGGGTGCGGGGGTGAGCCGCGCGCGCCAGAGCGGATGGGTGCTCGCGTCGCGCGTCGTGCCGCAGGCCGGCGGCGCGCTCTTGCTCATCCTCGGGGCGCGGTTCCTGGCGCCGGCCGCCCTCGGGCAGTTCGTCATGATCTTCGCCGGTGTCGAGTTCCTGCGCCGGCTGGTCCGCGCCGGCTGGCGCGAGGCGGTGATCGTCGGCGAGGCCGACACGCCGCCGGTGGCGATGACGCTGTCCATCGCCAGCGCCTTCGCCGCGCAGATCGTCACCTGCGCCGCCGCCGCGCTGATGTGGCACATGGGGCTGGAGCCGCGCTATCCGCTCTGCCTGCTGCTGCTCGGCGCGACGCTGGTGCCGCTGGCGCCGACCGTGGTCTGGGAGGGCGTACTGCTGCGCCGGCGCCAGCCCGACCGCGAGGCGAAGCCGCTGATCGTCGCCGAGGTGGCGCATCTGATCCTCGCCTTCCTGCTGCTGGCGCTCGGCCATGGCATTCTTGGGCTGGCGCTGGCGCGGATCGTCCGGGCGCTGGCGCTGTGCCTCGGGCTCGGCTTCGCGGCGGGCTGGCCGGTGACCGTCGGCTGGAACCGCGCGCGCGCGGCGGCGTCGCTGCCGGTGTCGGGCAATGTCACGGCCTCGGCGATGATAAATTTCGCCACCACCTACGGCGTCGACCTGATCGTCGGCTTCTATCTCGGACCGGCGAGCGTCGCCTTCTTCCGCGTCGGCTCGCGCATCGCCGGCGCGCTGTCCGAGGCGATGAACGAGACGGTGCGGGTGCTCGCCTGGTCGAGCCTGCCGGCGGCGAAAGGCGCCGACCGGGCGCTGCTGGCCGACCGGGTGGAGCGGTTCTTCGATCAGGCGGTCGTCCTCGTCGCTCCGGTCTTCGTCGGCCTCGCGCTGGTGGCCGGGCCGCTGGTCGCGCTGCTGCTCGGGCCCGACTGGCATCCGGCGGCCGCCGTGGTGACACTCATGGCCATCGCCCGCCTGTTCCAGAGCCCGGCGACGGTGGCCTGGCCGGCGCTCGCCATCATCGGCCGCGCCGGACTGTTGCCGCGGCTGAGCGCCATCATCGCCGGTTCGACCCTTCTCGCGATCCTCGTCACCGGGCCGCATGGCATTCTCGCCATCGCCTGGTCGCAGGTCGCGGCCGCGCTCTTCGGCTGCGTCGCCACCGTCGCGGTGCTCAACCGGGCGGTGTTCGCGCCGGGACGGCTGCGGCTGCGCGCCGATACGCTGGTCGGGCTCGGGCTCATGGTGCTCGGTGTCGCGGGCGCGCGTGCTCTGGTTGGGGAAACGGCGCCGCTGGTGGCGCTTCTCGCGGAGGTCTGCGCGGGGGTGGCTGGCTATGGTCTGTTCCTCTGGTGGCGCCGCCGCGACATGGTGCTGCGCGTGACGGCGGAGGCGCGACGTGCCTGACGGCGTGTTGACCGCCGATTGGCCGGCGCATTCCGCGTCCGGCGCGCGCAGCGAAGCGCTCGACATCGCGCGCGGCATTGCGATCATCCTCGTCGTCTGGGGGCATGCGATGATCGGCACCGGCCGGGCGGTCGGCCTCGGCGAGGCCGGGCGCTTCGCCGTGACGCTGGTCTACGCGGTGCATATGCCGCTGTTCTTCTTCCTCTCCGGCCTGCTGGCGCGCGGCGCGATGGCCGAGCCGGCGTCGGACTTCGCCCGGCGGCTCGGGACCCGGGTGGTCTATCCCTATCTGCTGTGGAGCACGGTCCTGCTCTCCGCCCATTTCGCGATGAGCGGGGTGACGAACACCCGGGTCGAGCGGCTCGACCTTCTCTCCATCGCCTATGCGCCGCCGGCGGTGATGTGGTTTCTCTATGTGCTTCTCGTCTGCCTGCTCGCCGCGCGCGCCCTGCGCGATCGGCCCGAGGCGCGGGCCGCGCTCGGCTGCGCGCTCGCGGTCGGGGGGTATTTCCTCGAAGGGTGGCCGCTGTCGAATGTCCGGTTCGTGGGCATGTTCCTGATCGCGACGACCTTCACGCCGGCCGGGGTGCTCGCTCTGGCGGGCGACCGGCGGGTCAGGGCGGCGGGCTTCGCGCTGATGGCGCCGCCGGTCCTGTTCGCCATCTGGGCGGCGGGCGCGCCGCCGGGCGGCTATCCGGCGCTCGCGTTGCGCTACCTGCCGGCCGCGGCGGGCGGCGTCATCCTGATCCTCGCCGTCGCGCAGGCGGTCGAGCGGCGCGCGGCGCTGCTCACCCTGGTCGGGCGCCGGACGATGCCGATCTTCGTCACGCATATCCTTGTGCTGACCGTGGTACGGGTGCTCTGCCTGCGGGCGGGGCTGGACGGCGTCGCGATCGTCGTGATCGCAACGGCCTGCGGCGTGGCGGTTCCGATGCTATTCTACGCGCTCGCCGAGCGGTGGTCGCTCAACGGCGTCCTCGGCTGGGGCAGGGGGTGATGAGCGATCTCGTCTATATCTCCGGCTCCGGCCGCAGCGGCAGCACGCTGTTGGAGCGATTGCTGCACGCGGACGGACGGGTCTTCGCCGCGGGCGAACTGCATGTGCTCTGGCGCCTGCCGCTGGAGCGGATCACCTGTTCCTGTGGCGCGCGTATTGGCGACTGCGGCACCTGGCAAGCGATCCTCGCACGGTCCGGACTGACCGACCGCCTGGGCGAGCTCGCGGCGCTGGAGGCACGGGTCAGTCGCAGCGGCTTCCTGCGCGGGCGCGGCCTGCGGCCGAAGCGGGTGCTGGCCGAGGCGGGGGTGGCGCGGTTCCTTCAGGCGCAGCTGGCGCTGGTGGCGGCGATCGGCGCGGTTACCGGAAAGCGGACGGTGGTGGACAGTTCCAAGGCCGGGCCGCGGGCCTTCCTTTTGTCCTGTGTCGAGACCACGCGCTTCATCCATCTCCGCCGCGATCCCGGCGACGTCATCGCATCCTGGCGGTCGCGCAAGTTCGACCGCGGCCTCGGGGCCGACATGGCGCGGCTCTCAGCGCCGCGCGCGGCCGAGGATTGGCTGAAGGCCGAATATTTCGCCCGGGCGATCGCCACGCGCCGGCCTGTCGCCTTCGTCGACTACGCCGCCTTCTGCGCCGCGCCGCGCGAGACGCTGCGCGCGATCGAGCACCGGATCGGCGCCCGGTTCGACGGCGTCGGCTGGTCCGGCCCGGCGGGCTTCGCCCAAGGTGAAGGCTATCATTCGCTGAACGGCAATCCCGACCGCTTCTCGCCGGGCCCGATCGCCATCGCCGAGCGCGCGCCCGACCGGTCCGCGCTGTCCCGCGCGGACCGGCTTGCCGCCGCGTTGCTGGGGGGCCTCGCCGGCGCCGTCTATCCCGCCGGGCGATGAGGACCGACGGGCTCGCCTTACGGGAAGCCGACCTCGTTGAAGATCGCCTGCGCCTTCGGTTGGTTCTCGCCCAGCGCGCTGAGGTTCAGCGTGTCGGACTTGAACGGGCCGAAGTTCGCGGCGACCGGGCTCATCGCGACGCCCTCCACCACCGGAAACTCGAAGTTCTGGTTGGCGAAATATTCCTGCGCCTGATCCGTCGTCAGGTATTCGAGGAAGGCGACGGCGTTGTCGCGGTTCGGCGAATTGGCGACAATGCCGGCGGCGGCGATATTGACATGGGTGCCAGTGGTTTCCTGGTTGGGAAACACCCAGCCGATCTGATCGGTCGAGCCGGTCACGCCCGGGACATCCTCGACCACCGCGCGGGCGAAATAGTAGGAATTGGTCACCGCGATGTCACACGCGCCTGAAACGATGCCGGCGAGCTGGTCGGTATCGCCGCCCGCCGGTGGCCGCGCCAGATTGGCGAGCAGGCCGGCGGCCCATTCCTTGGCCTTCGCCTCGCCCTCATGGGCGATGATCGACCCCATCAGCGACAGATTATAGACGTTCGAGGATGAGCGGATGCAGATCTTGCCCTTCCATTTCGGGTCGGCGAGCTCGGCATAGGTCTGGGGCGGCTCCGCCACCCGCTCCTTGGAATAGAAGATCACCCGGGCGCGCTGCGAAAAGCCAAACCAATGGCCGTCGGGATGGCGCAGATGCTCGGGGATGCGCTCGTTCAGCACTTCGGACTGGACCGGCGCCAGCAATTCCTCGCGGTCGGCCAGCCAGATCCGGCCGGCGTCGACGGTCAGCAGAATATCGGCCGGACTGTTCGGCCCCTCGGCCTTCAGGCGCGCGATGAGTTCGTCGGCGCTGCCTTCGATGCGGTTGACGGTGATCCCGGTCGCATCGGTGAAGTTGGAATAGAGATGCTCGTCGGTGTCGTAATGGCGCGACGAATAGATATTTACCTCCTGCGCCGCCACCGGGGCGGCGAGGGCGAGTGCCGTCGTCACTGCGAGAGCGAATGTCTGGCGCGAAAGTGTCATTTGAGTCCCTTCCTTCACCGCAATTGCTGACTGAATGCGTCAGGAATGGTGCCGGCCCGGGATGGGAAACGCAACCTCGAAAGTCTCGGGAGAAACGCGCGGATCGCGCGGCGGAGCGTCAGTAGTCGCGCTCGAAGAAGATGCCGAGCGTGGTGTTGCCATCGCTGGCGACCGAGCCGCGCGCCGAGAGATTTCTGTTTATATCCAGGTTGATCTGGGCGCGGCTGACACCGTCGCTGCCGGTCTGCACATCGAAATAGATATTGTCGTCGATGTACTTTCCGGCACGGACGGCGGTGGAGCCGTCGGCCTCGGTCACGATATCGAGATCATCGAGTCCGGTGGCGCTGCGCAGCTGGTCCAGAAGCCCGTTGCCGCCACCCCCGGCGAGCTCGGCCGCGGCGGCCGCGAGCTGGGCCAGCTGGAAGGCCGAAAGGTTGGCGGCGGAGCGGTTGAAAATGATCCGCGCCAGAATTTCGTCCTGCGGCAGGTCCGGCTCGGAGGAAAGGACGATCCGCGGCGACGAGGCGCTGCCCTCGACGGTGATGGTCGCCGTCACATCATCGGAGACGGTGCGCGCGACGAAATTGATCTGCGGATCGAGATTGCCGACCAGCTGCAGCGAGCCTTCCTCGAAATCGAGGCGCTGGCCAAGGATGTTGAGCCGGCCGCGGCGCAGGGTGAATTGCCCGACCGGCTGGATATCCGACAGGGTTCCGCGCACCACCATCTCGCCACCGAGCTCGACGTCGAGGCCACGGCCGCGGACGAAGATCTGCCGCGGGGCGCGGATGCGGACATCGAGGGTCAGGTCGGTCCGGCCCCCGGATTGCGGCGGGCTCGGCGTCCCGACCTGGGCGCGTTTCAGCGTTTGCACCACGCCGGGCGGGGGGCGGTAGTGCGTCACCTGCTCGAGCGTCGCCTGGGCGCCGGCGCCGAGGCCCTCGGCCACCGAAATCTCCGTCTCGCCGAGGTCGATCGTTCCGGCCACCACTCCACCCCCGCCGAGCAGGGGCCCGCGCACCGTCAGGCCGCCGTTGAGACGGGTCGAGACGAAGGTTCCGTCGGTATAGCGCACGTCGTCGATGCGGGTCTCGATATCGGCCGGCATGCCGCCCGTCAGGCCGAGGGTGCCCGAGGCCGAAATCCGGCCGCCCGCCGCCACGTCGGCGCGGACGGTCCGGAGGTTGAGGACATTGTCCGCGACCGAGAGATCGAGCGTCACGTTGTTGAGGCGGACGTTGGTGCGCGGATCGACGAGCGTGCCGCCGTTCATCGTGGCGGTGCCCGACAGGCGCGGCGCGGCGAGCGAGCCCGTGGCGGAGAAGCCGACGCGGATCACGCCGGAGGCCTGGGCGTCGCGCTGGGCGAGGAGCGTGTTGGCGAGACCGAGCGGCACGTCGCCCGAGGCGCGCACATCGAGGCCGGGGCCCGACAGCGGCACCGGGCCGGAGCCGGTCAGGTTGAGGCCGCCGGCCGCCGTGGCGGTGGCCTGGTCGATGGTGAGCGCCCGGTTCTGGAAGCCGCCCGACGCGGCGAGGGTCAGCGGCGGCAGGCCATTGCCCGCGAGCGGACGCGCGCTGATCCCCGTGCCGCGCAGATCGAACCGCGCGATCGGCGCGGCGCGGGTGCCGGTGACGGTCCCGGTGCCGGTGACGGTACCGGTCAGCCCCTGGTTGCCGGCCACCCGGTCGACGAGCGCGAGCGGGAAAGCGTCGAGATTGAGTGCGAGGTCCAGCGCGCCCTCGGCGAGCGGCACCGTGCCGCTGACATTGGCGGCGAGGCCGCTCTGTGAGGAGACCGCCGCGTCCAGTCGCAGACGGTCGCCGCTGGTGGAGCCGGTCGCGTTCAGCGTCAGCGGCGGGATCCCGGCGGTGCGCAGCGCCGCCGCCTCGACATTGGCGGCGGCGAGGCGGAAGTCGATATTCGGCGTGGCGCGTGGTCCGGTCACCCGCGCGGCGCCGTTCACCACGCCGCCAAGGCCGAGCCGCGGCGCCACGACGTTGCCAATGGCCAGCGGCAGGTCGCGAATGTCGAGTGTCAGGTCGGCCTGATCGGCCAGCGAACCCTGCGCGGTCAGCCCGCCGCCGCCGCCGAAGGCGAGGGCGAGCGGGGTGAGGGTGACCGTCCCCTCTCGGAGCGTGATCGTGGAAGGCGCGGTCAGTTCGGCGCTCTGCTGCTCCTGCCGCAGCGAGAGCTGGTCGAGGGTGACGCCGAAGCCGGGATTGAGCCGCTGGACCGAGCCCGACAGGTCGGCGAGCGTACCGATCGCGAGCTTGCTCGTCGCGGTGAAGGTCATCCGGTTCTGGTCGACCTGCCGCGCGTCGGCGCCGAGCGTGGTGATCTCGACGCCGCCGAGCGCCATGTCGTTGCCGGCGAGTGTGCCATTGACCATCGGCACGCCGAGCGCGTCGGAGACCGCGGCGTCGATATCGAAGCGGGTGATCCGGTTGGCGCCGACCACGATGTCGGTGCCGTGGCCGACGAGCGTCACGCCCTGGCCGACCGCCGCGGGCCCGAGCGTCAGGTCGGCCTCGACCGCGCCCGTCGCCTCGACGAGGCCGAGCGCGGCGAGCGGGGCGATGTCGGGCGCGCGCAACGCCACGGCGCCGGTGATCGGCTCGGCACCCTTGCGCGCCACGTCGCCGGCGAGGGTGTTCGGTCCGACCGCGAGGCGCAGGCCGTTCAGCGCCCGCTCTTCGCCCTGGCTGGCGATGTTGGCGGCGAGGCTGACCGGCAGGTCGCCGAGTTTCGCGCCGCCGGTTATGGCACCGTTCACCGCGCCGCGCGCGACGGTGCCGTCGAAGCCGATCTCCGCGCCCGCCAGCGGGCGGTCGAGCAGGCGGCCCTCCGGGATGGCGGCGTCGAACGTCACCGCGACCGAACCGGCGCCGCCCCGCGCCGTGCCGCGCGCGTTCGCCGCCCCGGCCAGGCGCGGGTCGATCAGCCCGAGGTCGGTCAGGCTGGCGGTGAAGCCGATATCGGTGCGGCTGGTCGAGATCTGGCCGTCGGAGGCGAAGGCGATCTGCGCGTTGCCAAGGCGCAGGCCCGCGGTGCGGATGCCGTTCTCGTCCCGCGCGACCCGGCCGGCCAGGGTGGTTTCGCCGTCCAACAGGTTGTCGACGCGCGCGTCGCCGATCCGCAGGTCGGTCGCGGTGCCGTTGAGTGCGAGGTCGAAGCCGCCGCTCAGCGGGCTGACGCTGCCATCGGCGCGGAAATCGACCGCGCCGTCGAGGTCCCCGCCCGACGAGGCCGCCGAACAGGGTGATGTCGTCGATCCTGACCGCGTTGCGCCCCGTATAGACCCAGTTTTCGAAGGTGCCGGCGGTGAAGATCGAGAGGCCGTTGCCGCTGATCTGCAACTGGCGCACGCGGCCGGGACCGCCGGGCGGCAGCGCGGCGTCGGCGAAGAGGTCGATGCGGGTGCCGAGCGCGCGGGCGATGTCCGGGTCGGCGGACCAGACGCCGGTGGCGAGGCCCTCGACGCTCATCGTCACGGTGCGCGTGGCGGGATCGTCGAGGTTCCGCGCGACGCCGCCCATGTTCAGCGTCACGTCCTCCATCTCCACGTCGCGCCCGCCACCAGCCGATCGAGCACGAAGATGCCGTTCCAGCGCGCGCCGCCGCCGTAGTTCAAATAGATCTGCGCGGAATTGGGCGTGGTGCGTCCGCCCGCGACCGGCAGGACCACCGGCGGCGCGGCGGGGTCGCCGAGCGTGCCGCTGAGGCCGATGGCGCGCGGGAAGCCGTCGGCCGCCGTGTCGAGGTGACCGTCGAGGCTGAGTACCGCGCCGCGCAGCGTCATGCTATCGATCCGCGTCCCGCCGTCGGTCTTGCGCACGCCCTCGACGCGGAGCGCGCTGTCCCCGGCGAAAAAGTCGCGATAGGCCGGCGGAATGAGCGGCGAGAGCGCGCCGTTCAGGTCGACGTCGAAGCCGAGCCCGTCTTCCTTGGCCCGCAGCGCGACGGTGCCGCCGGCGATGCGCGCCGCGTCGGCGTCGAGGGCGAAGGTCACATCGACATTGTCGAGCGGTCCGCGACCGTTGACGCTGAGCTGAAGCGCCGGCTCGTTTTCGATGCGCAGCAGCTTGGACAGGAGGCCGCCCTTCGGCTCCTCGAGCCGCAGGTCGAGCGCGAGCTGGCGGCTGGCATTCGAGAAGGACGCGGCGAGGTCGAGCGTGCCGCCCGGCGGATCCAGCCGCCGCACCGCCAATTCGGTATCGAGCGCGCCGCGGACCAGATTGAGACGACCGCCGACGCTGATCTCGGCGGCGGTGCCCGCCACCGCCTCCTCGATCCGGAACCGCTGGATATCGAGCTCCTGCAGGCGCACCGAGACCGGCAGTTCGGGCAGCGAGAAGGGCTTCGCCTCGGGCGTCGGTCGCGGCGCCGCTTCGGCGAGGCGCAGCCAGGTGATCCTCTCCGCGCTCAGCCGGTTGATGTTGAGGCGGCCGAGCAAGAGGGAGGAGCGGGTCCAGTCCAGCTCGGCATTGTCGACCCGCAGCCAGGGGCCCTTGTCGTCGGAGATGGTGATCCCTCCGATCCGCGCCCGTGACGAGAGCAGGCCCGAGACTCCGCTGAGCTCGATCTTGCGGCCCGGCGCCGACAGCTGGTTCTGGATCATGTTGATCACGAAGCCGTTGTCGTCGGTCGTGTTCTCCGATTGGGCAAGGGCCGCGATGCCGACGGCGAACAGCACGCAGACAAGGGCGATCAGCCGTTTCAAAATGCCTGTCCGATGCCGATATAGAGCGCGATCCAGGAGTCGCCGGACCGCCGGTCGAGCGGCGTCGCAAGATCGACGCGCAGCGGCCCGAACCCGGTGAAATAGCGGATGCCGCCGCCGACGCCGACGCGCATGTCGGTATTGCCCGACAGTTTCGGATTTTCGGTCACGAGGCCGGAATCGACGAAGCCGGCCGCGCCCCAGTGTTCGTTGATGCGGAACCGCGCCTCGGCCGACGCCTCGAACAGGCCGCGGCCGCCGACGACGCCGGACTCGCCGGTGCCGTTGACGTTCGGGATCTCGACGCCGATCGAGCGATAGGCATAGCCGCGCACCGAGCCGCCGCCACCGGCGAAATAGAGCAGGTCCGGCGGGCTTTCGGCGGCCGACGGTCCCCAGTAGGTGCCGAGTTTCGCACGCCCGGCGAGGACGAAGCGGTCGAGGCCGACCAGCGAATGATAGACGCGGCCCTCGATGGTGCCGCGGATCGCCGGATGATTGTAGACCGCCTCGTAGAACGGCTGGGCCATCGCGGCGACATAATAGCCGCGGGTCGCGTTCAGGGGATCGTTGCGGTCGTCGTAGACGATGTTGCCGAGCAGGCCGTAGATGGTGAAATGCCGGGTGCCGAACACGTCCTCGTAGCGGGCACGCGACGCGTTGGCGGCGATGTCGCCGGTCAGCCGCCTGCCGAACTGCTGGGTCAGGCCGACCCAGCCCGAGACCGACCGCTCGCGATAGGTGTCGAAATCGAGCTGCCGCGCCAGCGCGCCGGTGACGAAATTGGTGTCGGGCCACATGACGCCGGGTTTGGTGAAGACAACGCCGAGATTGTAGTCGAGATCGTCCGGCGTCGCCGCGACGCCAAGGCCCGAGATCCCGGCGTCGAAGCGCAGCCGCTCGGCCCGGCCGAAGAGATTGCGGTGCGTCCAATAGGCCTCGACGCCGAGGCCGTCGAGTGTGGAGAGCGTACCGCCGAAGCCGATGGTGCGGGGCGAGCGGTCCTCGACCCGCGCGGTCAGGGGCAGGGCGCAACCCGGACCGACCACTTCGCCCTCCTCGACGCGGAACGAGCGGAAAACGCCGAGCCTGCCGAGGCGGGCCTGCGACGCCTCGATCTCGCTGGCGTTGAAGCGCTCACCCTCGGGCAGGTCCGTCATGAAACGGATGAAGTCGTGATCCACTCGCGTCTTGCCCGCGATATCGATCGGGCCGTAGCAGACCTCCGGACCCGGGTCGAAGGCGAGCGTGACGTCGAGGCGGTTGTCCACATGGTCGGCCACCACGTCGGCGTTGGCCTCGCGCGCCTTGGCATGCCCCTTGTCGCGCCACTGGGCGACGGACAGCGCCGAGGCGCGGTCGATCACCGTCGCCCGCGCCGGCTGGCCCGTCTGAAATCCGATGGATTCCAGCGTCGGCCCGCGCTGGCGCCGCGCCTCGGTCGGCGGCGGCGGATTGACCATGGCGAGCGGCCCGAAGGTGAAGGCCGGGCCGGGCTGGATCGTCACCACGACCGGCACCGGCCGCGGGAAATCCACCGCGAGGCTGAGGTCGGCCGCCTCGCGTCCGGCGAGCGTGATGCTGATCTCGCCCCCGTAGTAGCCGGCGTTGTAGAGCGCGGCGAGAATCCGGCGATAGTCGCCCTTGGCGCGGGAGATGAGGCCCGCCTTGCCCGAAGCCGGATCCTCGCGGTTGGTCCAGAGCGCCGAGGCGTTCCGCAGCGCGCGCTCGATGCCGTCGTCGGGATGGTTCACGCGGAAATCGACGGTATAGGGCAGGGGGTCGATGACCTCGATCCGGTCCTCGTTCTCCTCCGCGCCCCAGAGATGGAAGCCGAAGAGAGAAAAGGCCATCGCCGGAGCGGGCGCGAAAAACGCGGCCGAGGACACGCCCAGAAGGACGCCGGCGAAGATGCCGACTTGGCGCGACCGAACCATCTGGTTAACCTGCTCTTAGCGTTTTTTTGGTTGGCATTAACCTAAAGCATTCTGGGAATCTCACAAGGGCGCGAGGTCGCCCCTGTGTTCGGTTTCGCGGATCCTTGCTTATCGGCAACGCCTCCGGGCGCCTGTCGTCGTTTCCGGCGGCCCGACCTCGGAACTTCGGGCGAATTGCGTCTTGCACGGCACATCCGCGCCGCGCATCTTCCCCCCGTCCGCGCGCCAGAGCGCTTGAGTAAGGAGTAGGCGATGAAAATCCTGGTAACCGGAGGCGCCGGTTTCATCGGATCGGCGGTGGTCCGGCAAGCGATCGCCGACGGGCATTCGGTGGTCAATCTCGACGCGCTGACCTATGCCGCGAACCTCGCCAATCTCGACGGCGTCGCGGCGGATCCGCGCTACGCCTTCGAGCGGGTCGATATCCGCGACCGCGCCGGGCTCGACCGGGTCTTCGCGACGCATGAGCCGGACGCGGTAATGCATCTCGCGGCCGAGAGCCATGTCGACCGGTCGATCGACGGGCCGGCGGCCTTCATCGACACCAATATCACCGGCACCTACACCCTTCTCGAAGCCGCGCGCGCCTATTGGGGCGGGACACGCGATTTCCGGTTCCATCACATTTCGACCGACGAGGTGTTCGGCACGCTGGGGGCCGAGGGGCTGTTCACCGAGACCACGGCCTACGCGCCGAACTCGCCCTATTCCGCCTCCAAGGCGGCGAGCGACCATCTTGTCCGCGCCTGGCACGAGACCTATGGCCTGCCGGTGGTGCTGTCGAACTGTTCGAACAATTACGGGCCGTTCCATTTCCCCGAGAAGCTGATCCCGGTGGTCATCCTGAACGCGCTGGCCGAGCGGCCGATCCCCGTCTATGGCGCCGGCGAGAACGTACGCGACTGGCTCTATGTCGAGGATCACGCCACGGCGCTGCTCGCCGTCGTCACCCGGGGCGTGATCGGCGAGAGCTACAATATCGGCGGCAACGCCGAGGCGCGGAACATCGACATCGTGCGCAAGATCTGCGCGCTGATGGACGAAAGCGTGCCGACGGCGGCGCGGCACGACCGGCTGATAACCTTCGTCAAGGATCGGCCGGGCCACGATTTCCGCTATGCGATCGACGCCTCGAAGATCCGCGCCGAACTCGGCTGGACGCCCTCGGTCACCCTCGACGAGGGGCTGCGGCGCACCGTCGCCTGGTATCTCGAGCATCGTGACTGGTGGCAGGCGATCCTCGAGCGCGGCCACAAGGTCGAGCGGCTGGGCCTCAGGCAGGCGAACGGCTGATGCGGGTTCTGGTTTTCGGCACGAACGGGCAGGTCGCCCGGGAACTCGCGATGACAGCCGACGCGGTCGAGATGACGGCGCTCGGCCGGGCCGAGGCCGATCTGACCGACGCCATGGCCTGCGCCCGCGCGGTGCGCGAGAGCGGGGCGCAGGTGGTGATCAACGCGGCGGCGCACACCGCCGTCGACCGGGCCGAGGACGAGCCCGAGATGGCCTATGCGATCAACGCGCTGGCCCCGGGGGCGATGGCGGTGGCGGCGGCCGATATCGGCGCCGCCTTCCTGCATGTCTCGACCGATTATGTCTTCGACGGCGCGCCGGGCGGCGCCTGGACCGAGGCGGACGCGGCCGGTCCGCTCGGCGTCTATGGCGCGAGCAAGTACGAGGGCGAGCAGGCGGTGGCGGCGGCGGGCGGAGACCATGTCATCCTGCGCACGGCCTGGGTCTTTTCCGCCCATGGCAAGAATTTCGTGAAAACCATGCTCAACGTCGGCGCCGGGCGCGACGAGATGCGCGTCGTCGGCGACCAGCGCGGCGGTCCCACGGCGGCGCGCGACATCGCCGGCGCGCTCTGGACGATCGCCCACGCCTGGGTGGACGGGCGCGGTCAAAGCGGGGTCTATCACTATGCCGGCGCGCCGGCGGTCAGCTGGGCCGATTTCGCAGAGGCGATCTTCGCTCGCGCCGGCTGGGACCATGCGCCGAAGGTGACGCGGATCGGCAGCGCCGACTATCCGACGCGGGCGCGGCGGCCGGAAAATTCCGTGCTCGATTGTCGAAAAATTCACGAAGACTACGGCATCGTCCAGCCCGACTGGCGACCGGCGCTCGATGCCGTGATCGCGGAACTGGCGAAGGAATCGGCGTGAGCAGCACTCCCCGCAAGGGCATCATCCTGGCCGGCGGCTCGGGCACCCGGCTCTATCCGATCACCCATTCGCTGTCGAAGCAGCTCCTGCCGCTCTATGACAAGCCGATGATCTATTATCCCTTGTCGGTGCTGATGCTGGCCGGCCTGCGCGAGATCGCGATCATCACCACCCCGGCCGACCAGGAGCAGTTCAAGCGCCTGCTCCATGACGGGTCGCAGTGGAACATGGAATTCACCTATGTCGCCCAGCCGAAGCCGGAGGGGCTGGCGCAGGCCTATCTCTTGACGGAGTCGTTCCTCGACGGCGCGGCTTCGACCATGGTGCTCGGCGACAATATCTTCTTCGGCCATGGCCTGCCCGAGCTTCTGCGCTCGGCGGCGGAACGCCCGACGGGCGGAACCGTCTTCGGCTACAAGGTCTCCGATCCCGAGCGGTACGGCGTGGTCGAATTCGACGGCGCGGGCCGGGTGCTGTCGATCGAGGAAAAGCCCGAGAAGCCGCGCTCGAACTTCGCGGTAACGGGCATCTATGTGCTCGACGGCACAGCCTCGGCGCGCGCCGCGGCGGCCAAGCCCTCGCCCCGGGGCGAGCTGGAGATCACCGAGGTGCTGAACAGCTATCTCGCCGACGGACAGCTCAATGTCGAAAGGATGGGGCGCGGCTATGCCTGGCTCGATACCGGCACCCATGCGAGCCTGCTCGACGCCGGCAATTTCGTCCGCACCATCGAGGACCGGCAGAACCTGAAGATGGGCTGCCCCGAGGAGGTGGCCTTCGCCCAGGGCTGGATCGACGCCGCCGCGCTCCGGGCGCTGGCCGAACCCTATCTCAAGACCGAATACGGCCGCTATCTCGTCCGCGTCGCCGACGGCGGCTG
>JBGAJI010000080.1:0-14774 GCA_044225035.1 Amaricoccus sp.
GGCCGACTGATAGTCGGTGAATGCGAACCAGGTTTTTCGAGAGATCGGGACTCGAAGTTGGCCGGCTGCTCCGGGCCAAGGACTACATTGAAGGCGGGGACGGACCGGCATGCGGGGCGGAGAGCGGCCCTCGGTTTGGTGGGTGGATGTCCTGGCCAAAGCAGCCGTTCGTTCCGCTGGGCGGGCTCAACCTTCCGGCCGTGACGCCGGGAGGGCGATGGCAAGGCCGGTCGGGTCGCGGTTGCCGAGGACAAGCGATCCGATGCTCGACCGGCGGCGGCGCCGGCCGGGCGGACGCGCCGTCGGCCGGGTCCTGGACAGCCAGACGGGCCGAGCGGAGCTGGGACGGCCAAGCGCACGGTGGGGCGCGAGCGGCGCATCGCGGTGGACGCCGACGGACACCTGCCGATGGTGAACCTGACGCCGGCCGACATCTCCGACAGCGCGGGCGCGAAGGCGGTGCCGCGCGCGTCGCGGGCCAAGTGGCCGGGGATGACGACCATGTTCGCCGACAGCGCTTACGATCGCGGCGGCCTGATGGACGAGGCCGCCATTGCTCGAGTTCACCGTCGAGGTGGTCCGCAAGATCGAGGGTCAGTCGGGCTTCCAGGTGCTTCCCCGCCGCTGGGTGGTCGAGCGCACCTTCGCCTGGATGACCCGCTGGCGCCGCCTCGTGCGCGACCATGAGGCCCGCGTGGATGTCTCCGAGGCCATCACACAGATCGCCATGGCAAGCCTTCTCATCCGCGGGATCAGCCACTGAAGGCCGTTTCAAAAACGGACTCTGAGTCGGTTTCTAAGGGCGGCGACAATCTTCCTGAGCTTGCCATTCTCCCCCTCGAGCCGGCGCAAGCGCCGCGTCTCCGAGGGCATCGAGCCGGTATACTTCTTCCGCCAGGCGTAAAAGGTCGCCTCGCTGACCCCGATCTTCCGGCACACCTCGCCGACGGCCGTGCCCTCCTCCGCCCGCCTCGGCGCGAAGGCGATCCGCGCCTCGCTGAACTTCGATCGCTTCATCGCCGGATCCTCCGCCTCCGGGCCCGATCCCAACTGGAAAATCCCCAGCGCGCCGCTGTCCAGAAAACGGGCAGCGGGTCACGGCGAGGCCCAGGCTCCCACGACGGTCCAACGGGGTACATGAGCCATGGCCGCCGCCACCATCCCGCGGCCGGAGAGCGCCGGCCTGACTCCGGAGGCGATCGCGCGCGTGCGTCCGGCGGTGCGCTCCATGCTGACCCGCGTTCCCGCCTTCGCGCAGTTGACCCGACCCGAGCAGGCGAAGCTCGCCAACGGCATGATGCGCCTGCTCGCCTGCATCGACGACCCGAGCGGGGTGGTCAGCGAGGCGATGGCCAATGCGAACGAGGCCATCCGCGCCAACCTGTCGAAGCCGCCGGGCTTCGCCGGCAACGACTTCGTCGCGGGGCCGCTGCGCAGGGCACCGACCAGTTCACCCGGCTGGTGCGGTCGGTCGATTTCCCCGCCTTCGTCGGGGGGCTGGTCGACAACGTCTTCCGTAGCATCGTCGAGACGTCGATCGAGCAGATGCGCGCCTATGCCGAACTCATGGCCGCCGTGGCGAAGTCCGCCGAGGAGTACATGGCGGAGACTATCGGCGTCGGTCAGGGCCGCCACTACATGGTGGACCGCTTCCCCGACCTGCTCGCCCTCGATCTCGACAGCGACGGCGAGTCGCGGCTCCGGGTCACCGCCGAGGACAGCGAGGGCGCGCTCGTGAACGCGCCGGTCTCCTCGCGCGCCTTCGCCCGAGTCGCCGGGGCGCCGGGGCTCGAGCGCGCGGTTGGCGAGGCCGAGCGGCTGCTGCTTGGCGCCGACGCCCATGCCGAGACGCTGCCGCCGGCCGGCCATGCCAGCGAGGACCAGATGCGTGGCGTCGTGGGCCTCTATCTCGCCTCCACCCTCGAGGCGGCCGGCTTGATCGGGGCCATCGACGACCTGGTCAGCCTGTTGCGTTTCGGGGCGCTGCCGGGTCCGCTCGGCGACGCCGGGCCGCTGGTCGCCGACTTCTGGGAGCGCCGCGACGACCGGATCACCGCCGACGAGCGGCTGGCCCTCTTCGCGCGGCAGTTCGGAGCCCCCGCCGGGCCGGTTGATACGCTCCACGGCGTCAACGAGGGCTTCGAGGAGGGGCTGCTCGACCTCCGCGGTGCGATCATCGACGCGGCCGACGGTAGCATTCAGGGCCAGGTACGCGCCGCCGGGCGGGACGACCGCCTCACCACCGGGCGGCACCAGCGGGACTGTGGGCGCTCCCGGCGGGAGTGGCGGCTCGGCGTCCTCATCGGAAGGGGTGGCGAGTGGTGCGCCCGCGATCGTGGGGGCCGCGCCGGTGCGAGGCACGGGAGCATCGAAGGTGGCGTTCAGCTCGCCGAAGTGATCCCGCCGGGCCGCTCGACCCGCCGCTTGCCGCGCATGTAGTGCCGCTCGGGCCGATAGGTCCAGCGGCGCTCTTTCCAGCGGGCGAGCAGAAAACCAAAGGTTCGGGCGAACGTGTCGGACAGGATCGGGCGGTCGGGCATCTCTGGGATGGCTCTGCTGGAACGAACGGGACAGCCCGATTTCTCCACGCGGGTGTAAACGAATGGTTTACGCCCGCGCCCCGGCGTTCATCTTCGCAGCCAACCGTTGCACGGAAGCCGCGATCCGGGCCGCGTCCGTTTCGCCGCGCCGCGGCGAGAGCTTCGCCAAAGCGGCGCGGCATGCTAGAGCATTTCGCGAGCAACGGGAATCAACGACGGACAAGGCATTGCGATGGCTCCCGAATTCGATCAGCCGAACCGAGAGGATCCGCCGGCGCGCCTCGCGTGGTATCAGACGAGGGATCCCTTCACCCGGCTGGTGCTCGGGGTGGCGCTGGCGCTGATGATCGGCTGGATCCTGGTCATCGGCCGCTCGGTCATCCTGCCCGTGGTGGCCAGCGTGATCGTCGCCTATGTCGTGCTTGGCCTCTCAGAACTGATCGGCCGGGTCCCCGGCCTGCGCCGGTTGCCGGCCGGCGTCCGCTATCTCGTCGCGATCGTGGCGATCGGCCTCGTGCTGGCCGAGATGTTCTCGCTGCTCGTCAGCAATGTCGGCAGCGTCGTCGCGCTGGTGCCGCAGTATCAGGACCGGATCCTCGCGGTGATCCAGACCGTCGCCGGCCATCTTGGCATAGAGGGCGAGCAATCCTGGCGGACCCTGCGCCAGGATCTGCTGGTCTATGTGAACATGCAGCGGCTGATCGGCCTGACGCTCGGCTCGGCGGTGTCGATCGCCGTATCCTTTCTCGTCGTGACGATCTACGCCGGCTTCATCCTGCTGGAGAAGAACGCCTTCGCCGCCAAGATCGCGCGCATCTCGGACGAGCCGGCCAAGGTGGCGCAGATCCAGCAGGTGATCCACGACGTCAACAGCCGCATCGGCACCTATCTCGTCATGAAGACGCTGATCAACATCGTGCTCGCGGTCGGCAGCTATTTCATCATGCTCTATTTCGGCATCGAATACGCCGGCTTCTGGGCGGTGCTGATCGGCCTTTTCAACTATATCCCCTATCTCGGCGGCTGGATCGGCGTCGGCCTGCCGACGATGGTGGCGGTGGCGCAGTTCGGCGCCTTCTGGCCGGTCGCGGTCTTCGTCATGGCGATGACGGCGATCCAGGTGCTGCTCGGCAATTTCATCGAGCCCTGGCTGATGGGCAATTCGCTGAACCTCAGCCCGTTCGTGATCCTGGTCAGCCTCGTCGCCTGGGCCTCGCTCTGGGGCATCGCCGGGGCGATCCTGTCGGTGCCGGTGATGGCCGTGCTGGTGATCCTCTTCAGCGAGTTCCGGAGCACGCGGCCGATCGCGATCCTGCTCTCCCGCGACGGCGACATCGGCCCCGCCCGCGTACCGGCCGAATAGCGGCTCTCACTCCTCCGGCCGTTCGGCGGCTGTCCCCAGCTCCGACGGGTCGAATTCGTAGTGCGCGCCGCAGAACTGGCAATCGGCGGTGATCCTGCCCTCGGGCGTGATCATCTCGGCGATCTCCTCCGGCGCATAGATCGACAGCGAACGCACCACCTTCTCCGGCCCGCAGGTGCAGCCGAACCGCACCGGCTGCGGGTCATAGACCCGCGGTTCCTCCTCGTGGAACAGCCGCAGCAGCAGCTGGTCCGGCCCGACGCGGGGCCCGATCAACTCGGTCTCCTCGACCGTGCCGAGCAGCATCACGGCCCGGCGCCAGTTATCCGCCTCCGCCCCGTCCAGCATGTCCTCGGCGGCGAGCAGCCCGTCGAAACCGCTGGCCGCCTGCTTGGCATAGGGCGAGGCCTTCGGCATGTGCTGCAGCATCACGCCGCCGGCCCGCCAGCGCGCCGCTTCGCCGGGCATCAGCGCCTCGCCCATCGCCAGCGCGAAGCGGGTCGGCAATTGCTCGGACTGGGCGAAATAGGTCTCGGCGCAATCGGCGAGCGAGGCGCCGGCGATCGGCGTGATCCCCTGATAGGGCGTGGTGCCCGGCCCCTGGTCGATCAGGATGGCGAAGAGCCCGTCGCCCAGCATTTCGAACGGCGTTCCCTCCGCCGCCATGACGCCCTCGGCGTCGAAGCCGGCATAGGCGCGCATCCGCGCCGGCTCGCCGACCTCATCCGGCCCGAAATAGTCGGTGGCGATCAGCCGGATCGGCCCCTGCCCGCGCAATTGCAGGCTCAGCTTCCAGCCCTGCTTGATGGTCTGGCCGATCAGCGCGGTCAGCAGCGTCGCCTCGGCGACCAGCGCCGCCACCGGCACCGGATAGGCATGCTGGCCGAGGATCGTCTCCAGCACCTGGTCGAGACGCGCCACCCGGCCGCGGATATCCGCGCGGTCGAGCTGAAACGGCAGGATGGTATCGTCCCAGGCGATGCGGCCGGCGAGGCTCATGTCGGATTCCCGTTTGGCTGATGCCCGCACATAGTCGCTCCATCGGCCGAGTGCAAACCCCGGGGCACCCCTGCTATAACCCGCGCCATGCGAAGATTCGGCGAACCGATCGACCCCACCCGCGCCTATCGCGACCGGCCCGGCGCCTACGGCGTGATCCTCGACGGCCGCGACGCGCTGGTGACCGAACAGTCCGCGCCGCGGGCCGAGTTCCAGTTGCCGGGCGGCGGCGTCGATCCCGGCGAAGGGTTGGTCCGCGCCCTGCATCGAGAATGCCTGGAGGAGACGGGCTGGCGCATCCAGGTGCTGCGCCGGCTCGGGGCGTTCCAGCGCTTCTGCTACATGCCGGAATACGACCTCTGGGCGCGCAAGATCTGCCACATCTATCTCTGCCGTCCGGTCCTGCGGCTCGGCACGCCGGCCGATCCCGCCCATCGCGCGGTCTGGATGCCCGTCGAGACGGCGGCCGAGCTTCTCGCGGTCGAAGGCGACCGGCATTTCCTTCGCCTCGCGATCCGGGATCGAACCGCGCCCTGGCGGATGAGTCCGTCCTAGCTTCCGAGCGCCCGAAGCTCCCGCTCCAACGCTTCGAGAAACCGCGCCCGGTCGGCGGGGCGAAAGCCCTTGTTGCCGCCCTGCCGGAACGGATCGGCGGCGCGCAGGTCGGCCATCAGGTCGCGCATCGCCAGCCGATCGCCGATATTGCCGGTGGTGAAGGCCGAGCCGTCATGCCCGATCACCCGCGCCCCGGCCGCGACGCAGCGCGCGGCGAGCGGCACGTCGGCGGTGACGCAGATATCGCCCGGCCCGATCCGCTCGGCGATCCATTTGTCCGCGGCGTCGGCTCCGGCCTCGACCACCACGATCCGCGCCAGCGGATGCCGGCTCGGCCGAATGCCGCCATTGGCGACGTAGGTCACCGCCACCCCGTGCCGCTCGGCGACGCGCAAGGCCTCGTCCCGCACCGGACAGGCGTCGGCGTCGACATAGATCACCCGAGCAGCGCCTCGGCATGGAAAACCACATGGTCCTCCATGAAGCTCGAGACAAAGAAATAGCTGTGGTCATAGCCGGGTTGCGTGCGGATCACCGCCGCCTGCCGGCGCTCGGCGACCGCGGCCATGAGCGCGCCGGGACGCAGCTTGTCGATGAACTGGTCGTCGGTGCCCTGATCGACCAGGATCGTGCCTTTCCAACCCTTCTCGCGCAGCAAAAGGCTGGCGTCGTGCCGCGTCCAGGCCGGCCCCTCGGCGCCGAGATAGGCCGCGAACTGCTTGCGCCCCCAATCGGATTCGGTCGGATTGGTGATCGGCGCGAAGGCCGAGACCGACCGGAACCGCTCGGGATAGGTCAGCGCGATGGTCAGCGCGCCATGCCCGCCCATCGAATGGCCGGTGATGCCCTGCGCCCCCTCCTCCAGCTCGAAATTGCGGAAGACGAGCGCCGGCAATTCCTCGGTAATGTAACTCCACATGCGGAAATGCGGCGCCCAGGGCTTTTCGGTCGCATCGACATAGAAGCCGGCCCCCTGCCCGAGGTCGAAGGCCTCGTCGTTCGCGATATCCGGCCCGCGCGGCGAGGTGTCGGGAAAGATGAGCGCGATGCCCTCGCGCGCCGCCCAGCCCTGCGCCCCGGCTTTCACCATCGCATTCTCGTGCGTGCAGGTGAGGCCCGAGAGATACCAGAGCACCGGCACCGGCGCTTCCTTGGCCTGGGGTGGCAGATAGACCGCGAAGGTCATGTCGCAGCCGCAGGCCTCGGAGGCATGCCGATAGACCCCCTGCGTCCCGCCGAAGGCGGCGTTCTCCGAAACTGTTTCCATACCCTGTCTCTCCCCCGGTGCGATGCCCGCGCATCTCTAGGCGATTAATCCTGTCGTCGAAAGGAAATTGCCCGGCACGAAAGCCCGTGCCAGCATCTTCCCATACGCAACCCTTAGCCGACGATTGCGCCCGACACCTGATGCCAATTGGTCCAAGCCCGCTCCGCCTCGCCCTGCTGATCGACGCGGAGAACGTGCCCGCCTCGGTCGCCCAGCGCCTGATGATCGAGGCGGCCGCGCGCGGCGACACGCGCATCCGCCGCTGCTACGGCTCGCTGGCCGCGCTCAAGGCCTGGGAGGCGCCGATCGAGAGTTTCGCCATGGAGGCACGCGCGATACCCTCCGGCAAGAACTCCGCCGACATCGCGTTGGTCATTGATGCGATGGACCTCGTCCACGCGGGCGCGGTGGACGGCCTCTGCGTCGTCTCGCGGGACAGCGATTTCCGCGCGCTGGCCATCCGCGCAAGGGAGGCCGGCGTCCTGTGCCACGGCTTCGCCCATGGCGAATCCTCCACCCTGCGCGCCGCCTGCTCCAGCTTCAAGGTGCTGGCCGAACCGTGCACCATGATCCGCGAGATCATGAGCCATCGCGAGGAGATTCACCTCGGACAACTCGGCAACGAGCTCCGAAAGATTGGCTACGTGCGGAACGGGAAAGAAAAGCTCACCGACCTCGTGGCAAAATGCACGGAATTCTTCGTTTCGCTGAACACCGTCCGCCGAACGCCACCCCCAAGCCAAATCGCCGCCGAATAGGCGCCACCCCGGCTTCATACAGGTTTGCTAACCTGGAGAGCAGTCGTTTTCCGACAACAGTCGGAAAACAAACAAAAGACTCGCGCGCACCCGCGCGCTCTGTTTGGGCGGCAAAGGCCGCCCTCCCCGGCCCGAAGCCCGTGCCACCCTTCAACTTCCCGGCGAACGACCCTGAACGGAAAGGGAACACCCCCCTTCCCATTTACCAAACGCCAAGTTATCCTGCCGCGCATGAACAGCTGGATCAGCGACGAGGCCGACGCCTTCGAAGCCGCGGCGGAACCGCTTTCCGCGCGCGCGGCGGCGGCGCGTCCGGCGCGCTATCTCGACGGCCTCAATCCCGAACAGCGCGCGGCGGTCGAGACTCTGGACGGTCCGGTGCTGGTGCTGTCCGGGGCCGGCACCGGCAAGACCAAGGCGCTGACCAGCCGGGTCGCGCATCTGCTGCGCACCGGCCGCGCCCGGCCGAACGAAATCCTCTGCGTCACCTTCACCAACAAGGCGGCGCGCGAGATGCGGCATCGGGTCGGCGCGCTGGTCGGCGGCGTGGTCGAAGGCATGCCCTGGCTCGGCACCTTCCATTCGCTCAGCGTCAAGATCCTGCGCCGCCATGCCGAGCTCGCCGGGCTGAAATCGAACTTCACCATCCTCGATACCGACGACCAGCTGCGCCTGCTGCGCCAGTTGGTCCAGGCGGCGCATATCGACGAGAAGCGCTGGCCGCCGCGGCTGCTCGCCGGGCTGATCGACGGCTGGAAGAACCGGGCCCTGACGCCGGAACGCGTCCCCAGCTCGGAGGCGAGCGCCTTCGACAACCGCGGCTCGGAACTCTATGCCCAGTATCAGGAGCGGCTGCGCACGCTGAACGCCTGCGATTTCGGCGACCTGCTGCTGCATGTGGTCACCATCCTGCAGAACCATGCCGACGTGCTCGCCCGCTACCAGTCCTGGTTCCGCTATATCCTCGTCGACGAATATCAGGATACCAACGTCGCGCAGTATCTCTGGCTGCGCCTGCTCGCCGCCGGCCAGCGGAACATCTGCGTTGTCGGCGACGACGACCAGTCGATCTACGGCTGGCGCGGCGCCGAGGTCGAGAACATCCTGCGATTCGAAAAGGATTTCCCCGGCGCCAGGGTGATCCGGCTCGAACAGAACTACCGCTCGACATCGCATATCCTCGCCGCCGCCTCGGGCGTGATCGCCGCCAACGGTCAGCGGCTCGGCAAGACGCTGTGGACCGACCTGCCCGGCGGCGAGAAGGTGCGGCTGATCGGCCATTGGGACGGCGAGGAGGAAGCCCGCTGGATCGGCGAGGAGATCGAGGCCTATGCCCGCGGCACCCGCGGCCTCGACCCCGTCTCGCCCGACGGCGTTGCGATCCTGGTGCGCGCCACGCACCAGATGCGCGCGTTCGAGGACCGGTTCCTGACCATCGGCCTGCCCTATCGCGTGGTCGGCGGCCCGCGCTTCTACGAGCGGCAGGAAATCCGCGACGCGATGGCCTATTTCCGCGTCGCCGTCTCGCCCGACGACGGCCTCGCCTTCGAGCGGATCGTCAATGTCCCGAAGCGCGGCCTCGGCGACAAGGCGGTGCAGGAGATCAACCGCGCCGCCCGCGACAATGGCGTCGGCCTGATCGAGGGGGCGCGGCTGCTCGCCGCCGCCCGCGGCCTGCCGGCGCGCGCCTGTGGCCAACTCGGCGCGCTGGTCGCCGATTTCGACCGTTGGCACGAGAGGGTGCGCGCCGGGGCGAACCATGTCGAACTCGCCGAGATGATCCTCGAGGAGAGCGGCTATGTCGGCATGTGGCAGGCCGAGAAGTCGCCGGACGCGCAAGGACGGCTCGAGAACCTCAAGGAACTGGTCAAGGCGCTGAACGAGTTCGAGAACCTGCAGGGTTTCCTCGAGCATGTCAGCCTCGTCATGGATAACGAACAGGACGACGCGGCGCCGAAGGTCACCATCATGACCCTGCACGCGGCGAAGGGGCTGGAGTTCCCGTGCGTCTTCCTGCCCGGCTGGGAGGATGGCCTGTTCCCGAGCCAGCGCTCGATGGACGAAAGCGGCGTCAAGGGCCTGGAGGAGGAGCGGCGCCTCGCCTATGTCGGCATCACCCGCGCCCGCCGGCTCTGTACCATCAGCTTCGCCGCCAATCGCCGGGTCTACAACCAGTGGCAATCCGCCCTGCCCTCGCGCTTCATCGACGAGCTTCCGCCCGCGCATGTCGAGGTGTTGACGCCGCCCGGCCTCTATGGCGGCGGCTATGGCGCCGCCGCGCCGGCGTCGCGCACCGAAAGCCGGCTGATGGACGGCGCCGCCCGGGCCGATGTCTATAATTCTCCGGGCTGGCGCCGGATGCAGGCGCGCAGCGCCGACCGCCCCGTCTCTCAGCCGCGCGAGGCCCGCGACATGGTGATCGATGCCAGCGCCGCCCCGTCCTTCGACCTCGGCGCGCGGGTCTTTCACCAGAAGTTCGGCCACGGCACGGTCGTGGCCATCGAGGGCGACAAGCTGACCATCGATTTCGACAAGGCCGGCCAGAAGAACGTCGTCGCCCGTTTCGTCGTCGCCGACGCCGACGTGCCGTTCTGAGGTCACGCGGCGGCGGGCCTCGCTGACAAGCCAAAAAAAGGGCCGGACAAATGTCCGGCCCAAGTTGGGGAGGAACTTGGTGGGGCCCCGCGCCCGGCGGGGCTCCGAATCTCACTTGCCGTAGACGCTCTCGAAGGCGACGGCGCGAATGTTGGACGCCCCGAGGCCGAGGTCGGCGAGCTCGCGCCGGGTCAGCGCCTTCAGCTCTTCCAGCGTGCGGCGATAGAGCAGCCAGTCGGAGACCGCCTTCGCGATGCCGGCGAGAGGGCCGTGCGCCTCCGTCAGAAGGCGGTGGTTGGAGGCGTGGGTCAGCGAATGTGCCATTGTCTTGTCCTTCGTTTCGTCCGGCTCCGAGCCGGGAATGCCGGGAGGTCGTTCCGGCGGCGTGTTCGTTTTTAGTCGTTTTCTCTTGTCGTCATCATATGGCGGCGCCATGCTGCATTGCAACATACATTTCGGTCTGGCCGCTATGCAGGAAACGGTTACCTGCAAGCCATTGATCCTGTGGGAAAACGTAAAAGGCCGCGCGATGCGCGGCCTTTCGGGTCGACGGCGGGAGGGTATCAGGCGCCATAGACGCTTTCGCGGGAGATGTCGCGAATCGAGAGGCGCGAAATGCCGAGATCGCTCAGTTCGCGGTCGGTCAGCGACTCGAGTTCGTCGATGGTCTTGCGATAGAGGCGGTAGTTCGCCACCACGCTGGCCAACCGGGCCAGAAAACCGCTGGAACTGGCGTGGACGGCGGGAAAGTTTATGACATGGGCCATTTTCGTGTCCTTTTGGGAGGATGGGCTGATCCAGAGGCGTTGATTGCCTGGCATTCGCCGATCAGCCGGTATAACTGGCGTCGCGCGCCACCGATTTCAGGTCCTCGCGGCGAAAGCCGAGGTCGGCCAGTTGCTTGTCCGACAGCGCCTTCAGACGGCGGAGAGTTCCGCGATAGGCCGCGTGGGCTTTGAGCGCCCGAACGAGGTCGGCTCGCCGTCCGGCGCCGAAAAAGCCGGCATGCGACTGAATTGCGTCGAGATAGACCATTTCACTGCCTCCTTTCGTTGGCGTTCGAATGTGAGCGTTTCCGTTCTTGTTGCACCGCAATATAGCCGATCCGCTCAATCCGACAACGGCGGCGAGCGAAAAGCCGTCATGCACTTCATGCATGGCCGTTAACGTCTTGTTCACAAATGAAATAGCGGCCTTGCCCGCCGCCCTTTCCGAACGTTTCGGAACCCTTGTCGTGGCCGCTAGGCGCGAACTTTCGCGAACCGCCTTGCCCCCGCCGCGCGGTCAAGCGATCCTGCGGGCCGCGCGCGGCCCCGACGCCCGCGCGCACAGCCGAAGGCCCGAAGACCCATGCCCATCTCCCGCGACATCGTCCTCTCCGCGCTGCGGCGCGTGACCCTGCCAGGCTCCGGCCGCGACATCGTCGAGGCGGATCTGGTGCGCGCCCTGACCATCGAGGAGGACAGGGTGCGTTTCGTCCTGGAGGTCGATCCCGCGCAGGGCGCCGCGCTGGAACCGGTGCGCGCGGCGGCGGAGGCGGCGGTCGCCGCCCTGCCGGGCGTCGCCGGCGTCTCGGCCTTGCTGACCGCCCACGGCCCCGCGCCGAAGCCGAAGGCGCCCGACCTGCGCATCGGACGGCATCCGACGCCCCAGGCCGGCCCCGCCGATGTGCCGGGGGTGAAGCGCATCATCGCCGTCGCCTCCGGCAAGGGCGGGGTCGGCAAATCCACCGTCTCGGCCAATCTCGCCGTGGCGCTGGCGCTGGCGGGCAAGTCCGTCGGCCTGCTCGACGCGGACATCCACGGGCCGAGCCAGCCGCGGATGATGGGGGTGAGCGACCGGCCGAAATCGCCCGACGGCAAGACCATCCTGCCGCTCCACGCCCACGGCGTCACGATGATGTCGATCGGCCTGATGCTGAAGGAAGGCGAGGCGGTGATCTGGCGCGGCCCGATGCTGATGGGCGCGCTGCAGCAGCTGATGGGTCAGGTCGCCTGGGGCGAGCTCGACGCGCTGATCGTCGACCTGCCGCCCGGCACCGGCGACGTGCAGCTGTCGCTCAGCCAGCGCTATCATCTCGCCGGGGCGATCATCGTCTCCACGCCGCAGGACGTGGCGCTGCTCGATGCGCGCAAGGCGCTCGACATGTTCGAGAAGATGAAGATCCCGGTGCTCGGCATGATCGAGAACATGTCGAGCTACATCTGCCCGAACTGCGGCCACGAGGCGCATATCTTCGGCCATGGCGGCGCCCGGGCCGAGGCGGCGCGGCTCGGCCTGCCGTTTCTCGGCGAGATCCCCCTCGACCTCTCGATCCGCGTCTCCGGCGACGAGGGCGCGCCGATCGTCGCCGCCCGCCCCGACAGTCCGGAGGCCGCCGCCTTCCGCGCCCTCGCCCACCGCCTGATCGAGGGCGGCGTGGTCTGACGTCGCCCGCGGCACGGGGTCGCGCCGTTAACCTTGCCGCCGCTTGCCACGAGTCGGCCAGGTTATAAGGTAAGGCCAGACAACGATTCCGTCCGGCCGCCGGTCATGCCGGCCGAGCCTGGATGCGACTGCAACGGGAGAACAGCATGAAACGCACCCTGCTCGCCACGGCCGCCGGGCTCTGCCTCGCGGGGGCCGCCTCGGCCGCGCCGGTCAATGTCGGCATCATCCTCGGCTTCACCGGGCCGCTGGAGACGATCACCCCCGGCATGGCCGCCAGCGCCGAGCTCGCGTTCAAGGAGGCGTCCGACTCGGGCAAGCTGCCCGGCGGCGCGACGCTGAACCCGGTCCGGGGCGACAGCACCTGCGTCGACGCGGCGGCGGCGACCACGGCGGCCACCAACCTCGTCACCGGCGAGGGCGTGGTGGCGATCATGGGCGCCGACTGCTCCGGCGTGACGACCGCGATCGCCAACAATGTCGCGGTCCCGAACGGCGTCGTGATGATCTCGCCCTCGGCCACGTCGCCCGCGCTCTCGACCATCAAGGACGACGGCTATTTCTTCCGCACCGCGCCGTCCGACGCGCGCCAGGGCGAGATCCTCGCCGATATCGTCCATGAAAAGGGCATCGGCTCGGTCGCGGTCACCTTCACCAACAACGACTATGGCAAGGGCCTCGCCGACAGCTTCGCCGCCGCCTTCGAGAAGCTCGGCGGCAAGGTGGCGATCTCGGCGGCGCACGAGGACGGCAAGGCCGACTATTCCGCCGAGGTCGCGGCGTTGCAGGCCTCGGGCGCCGACACGCTGATGGTCTTCGGCTATGTCGACCAGGGCGGCGTCGGCATCGTCCAGGCCTCGCTCGACAGCGGCGCCTTCGAGAGCTTCGTCTTCGGCGACGGCATGTATGGCCAGAGCCTGATCGACAAGCTCGGATCGGAGATCAACGGCAAGGTCATCGGCACCCTGCCCGGCGTTGAGGGCGAGGCGGCGGACGTCTTCGCCGCGCTTGCAAAGGCGAACGGCATGGACCCGACCGGCACCTATGTCCCCGAGAGCTACGACGCCGCCGCGCTGATCGCGCTCGCCATCGCCGCCAACGGCTCGACCGAACGCGCGGGCTTGCGCGACAAGGTGCTGGAGGTGGCGAACGCGCCCGGCGAGAAGATCAACGCCGGCGAGCTCGCCAAGGGGATCGAACTCGCCGCCGCCGGGACCGACATCGACTATGTCGGCGCGACCGGCGTCGAGCTGATCGGCCCGGGCGAGGCGCAGGGGTCCTACCGCGTATACGAGATCGTCGACGACGCGGCCAAGACCATCGGCACCGCTGACTGGCGCCGGTGGCGGGGATGATCCGGGTCGAGGATCTTGCGCGTGGTTCGGCGGCATCCACGCGGGGCGGATGGCGCCTCGATCGAGATTGCCAAGGCTCGATATGCGCTGATCGGCCCGAACGGCGCCGGCAAGACCACGCTCTTCAACGTGATCGCCGGCCTGTTCGCGCCGACCTCCGGTCATGTCTGGCTCGACGGCGCCGAGATCACCGGCCTGCCGCCGCACGAACTGTTCCACAAGGGCCTGCTGCGCACCTTCCAGATCGCGCATGAATTCGCCACGCTGAGCGTACGCGAGAACCTGATGATGGTGCCGCCAGCCCAGCCTGGCGAGAAGCTGCGGGACGCCTGGTTCCGCGGCGGCCTCGTCCGCGCCCGCGAGGCGGAGGTCCGGCGCCGCGCGGACGAGGTGCTGGAGTTCCTCGAAATCGGGCATGTCGCCGACGAATACGCCGGCAACCTCTCCGGCGGGCAGAAGAAGCTGCTGGAGCTTGGCCGGACGATGATGGTCGATGCCAAGATCGTCTTCCTCGACGAGGTCGGCGCCGGGGTGAACCGCACCCTGCTCAACACCATCGCCGACGCCATCCTGCGGCTGAACCGGGAGCGCGGCTATACCTTCTGCCTGATCGAGCATGACATGGATTTCATCGCCCGTCTCTGCGACCCGGTGATCGTCATGGCCGAGGGGCGGGTGCTGACCGTCGGCGCCCCGGCGGAGGTGACGCGAAACGAGGCCGTGATCGAGGCCTATCTCGGCCGCGGCCTGAGGAACCGCCCGGCGCGCGCGCGAGAACCGGCGCCCGGCTGAGGTTCCAAAAGGCCCTCCTGGCGTGACCCTTGGGTGATCGCATTTGGAAGGGACCGCTCGCGACGTGGCAGCATTCCCTTCACGATATCGACCGTCGGCGAGATCGTGACGGGCGTGCCCTGC
>JBGAJI010000003.1:0-79913 GCA_044225035.1 Amaricoccus sp.
GGAAATGCCGGTGAATTCCTTGATCGTGCCCTCGCGCGCCAGCTTGTAGAGGCCCTTGCGGTCGCGTTTCTCGCATTCCTCGAGGCTGGTCGCGACATGGATCTCGACGAAGGCGCCGAACTGCTCGATCTCCTCGCGCACGGCCCGGCGGGTCGCGGCGTAGGGCGCGATCGGCGCGCAGATCGCGATGCCGCCGTTCTTGGTGATCTCCGAGGCGACATAGCCGATGCGGCGGATGTTGATGTCGCGATGCTCCTTGGAGAAGCCGAGCTCGCTGGAGAGATGCTTGCGCACCAGGTCGCCGTCGAGCAGCGTCACCGGGCGGCCGCCCATCTCCATCAGCTTGATCATCAGCGCATTCGCCACCGTCGACTTGCCGGAGCCGGAAAAGCCGGTGAAGAACACGGTGAAGCCCTGGCGCGCGCGCGGCGGATTGGTGCGGCGCAGCTCCTGCACCACGCCGGGGAAGCTGAACCATTCGGGGATGTCGAGCCCCTCGCGCAGGCGGCGGCGCAGCTCGGTGCCGGAGATGTCGAGGATGGTCTGGCCTTCCTCGACCTCGTCGCGCGGCTCGTATTGCGCCTTTTCCTGGACATAGACCATCTGCTTGAAGTCGACCATCTCGACCCCGATCTCGTCCTGGTACTGGCGGAACAGCTCCTGCGCGTCGTAGGGGCCGTAGAAATCCTGGCCCTGGCTGTTCTTGCCCGGGCCGGCATGGTCGCGGCCGACGATCATGTGGGTGCAGCCGTGGTTGCGCCGGATGATGCCGTGCCACACCGCCTCGCGCGGGCCGCCCATCCGCATGGCGAGATTGAGCAGCGACAGCGCGGTGGTCGAGGCGGGATACTGGTCGAGCACCGCCTCGTAGCAGCGGACGCGGGTGAAATGGTCGATGTCGCCGGGTTTGGTCATGCCGACGACCGGGTGGATGAGCAGGTTCGCCTGAGCCTCGCGCGCGGCGCGGAAGGTCAGCTCCTGATGCGCGCGGTGCAAGGGGTTGCGGGTCTGGAAGGCGACCACCCGCCGCCAGCCGAGCTTGCGGAAGAAGGCGCGCAGCTCGTTCGGCGTGTCGCGGCGCGCCTTGAAATCGTAATGCACCGGCCGCTGGATGCCGGTGACGGCGCCGCCGAGATAGACGGCACCGGCCTTGTGGCGGAGGTAGTTCACCGCCGGATGCGCGATATCGTCGGCGCCGAACACCTTCTCGGCCTCGCGCGCCTTGTCCGGGGTCCATTTGTCGCTGACCGACAGGATGGCGAGGATCACGCCTTCCGGATCGCGGAGCGCGATATCCTCGCCGGGCGCCACCTTGTCGGCGAAGGCCTGGCTGACGTCGAGCGTCACCGGCATCGGCCAGAGCGTCCCGTCGGCGAGGCGCATTTCCTCGACGACGCGGTCATAGTCGGCTTCGCCCAGGAAGCCGCGCAGCGGCGTGAAGCCGCCGTTCATCAGGAGTTCGAGGTCGCAGACCTGGCGCGGCGTCAGATCCCACGAAATCAGGGCGCCGGCCTCGATCTTCAGCTTGGCGGCGCTTTCCGGCGAGGCATAGAGTTCGGGCACGGGACCGAAAACGTTGGCTGGCATCCTGCTGTCCTTGGCCGCTGTGTCCACGGTCGTCATGTCACCCTCAGGCATCGCGAAACCCTCGTCGCGTCAATTGATTCGGCGGCGTGCTACCACCGGCCCGCGTCCGGGTCAAAGCGCCTTGGGGGAGCGCGCGGGGATGATGCCGCGGTGCAACATAGGCCGGGAAGAACCGCCTTCCTTGGCACGGACAAGGGCGCGGCGGGTGTTCCAAGAAGCGCGGCGAGCGAGGGGCTGCCATTCTTTCGGCTCTGGCCGGATGCGAAAAAACAGCCGCGCGCGCCGGGCGGCGGAACCCCGCGCCTGGGCGCGCGCGGGGTGGGGGTGGGCGCCGCTCGCGGACGTCGGCCCGACGCTATGAGGCCTGCGAAAGCGTCGCCGATAGCCGGACCTCAGGGCTCGATGAGCTTCGCCTCGCGCCGGACGGCGGTGATTCGGACCTTTTTCGGCTCGGCGCCGATGCCGAGCAGTTCGGCGGCGGCGTTGGAGAGCCGCGCCTCGCCGGTCGTGCCGCCGGAATAGAGCGCGACGGTCACCTTGGCGCCGGTGGCGATATTTTCGATCTCGGCGCGTTCGGGTCGGCGCAGGCCGGGCACGGCGGCCCAGAGCCCCTGCGCGCCCTTCGGCCGGTCGCGCCGGCCGAGCGCCTCACGCGAATAGACGCCCGGCACCTCGGCGTCTTCGAAGGCGACGCCGAAGCTTTCCGGCCCCGGCGCGGAAGGCTGGCGGCCAGCGGCGCAGGCGCCGAGGATCAGCGCCGCGCCGGCCATCCAGAGGTGCAGTCGCCGCGTCACGCCCCCAACGCCTCCGCCCGGGTTGCCTTGCCGAGGATGTAGCGAGCCGCCGGCCGCGAGGGAAGGCCCGCCATCCGCGCGCGCCCGTCTGGACGCTCCGCGCACCGGCGGCTAGAACTTGACCCGCGCCGGCGCGCCGGGCAGGCCGTGCGCTCCGCGGTGGGTTGGCCGAGCGGTTGAAGGCACTAGTCTTGAAAACTAGCGAGGGGGTAACCCCTTCCAGGGTTCGAATCCCTGACCCACCGCCACCCCGGAACAAGACTGGGCACCGAAATGCCCGCCGTCAAAGAGGTGTCGGGCCTTCGACCGGCGCCTGGGTGGGTTTGCGCGGAAAGGTATCACCCGGCTGTCCCGCTCGGCACGTCGCGGCCGCGATACCGACCGTGATCAATTCCATCGGCGGAGACGGCGTCCTCTCTCAGCCGATCCCCAATGTGTCATCCAGCCAGTCGAGCACGCGGCGGTTCAGGAGCGAGCGGTTCATCATCTCGCAATGGTCGCCAGCGCCCTCGGCGTCGGTGAAGGGGAGCAGCGTCTTGGGGCAGCGCAACTCGTCCATCACGGTCTTCGCCGATCCTGAGCGCGTGTCGTCCCCGGCGGCGGTCAGCAGTGTCGGACAGCGGATCTCCCCGGCCCGGCCCTGGAGCGTGAAGGTGGCGGCGGAGGCGAGATAGCCGCGCAGGTCCGCGACCCCATGCACCCAGAAGCCGCGCTGAACGAAGCTCCAGCGCAGTTGCCGATTGCCCTCGATCACCTGCCCAAGCTTGGCGATGGCCGCGTCGTCCAGGTTGGCGACATCGGTCGATGCGTCGATCGCGATGCCGAGCTTGGCGGCGAGGCCGGTGAATCCCGCGAGCATGCTCCAGAGCGCCGGGTCGAGGATGAGCGCCGCGAGCCGATGCTCGCCCGTCGCCGCCCGCGCCGCGAGATGCCCGCCGAGGCTCCAGCCGCCGAGGGCGATGCGTTTCGGATCGACGCCGGGCAATTCCAGTGCCACGTCGACCACCGCCTTGACCACCGTCTCCCAGTCGGGCCTGAGCGGGACGTTCCGCTCGTAGAGCGGGCCGCCCTGGCCCGGACCGTCGAAGAACAGGACATGGTAGCCGCGACGCGCCGCCGCCACGGCCGAGGCGAAATACATGTCGGTGACCGTGCCGTCATAGCCGTTGGTCAGGATCAAGAGCGGCCTTGTCTCGTCCGCCCGCCCCTCGGCCCGGAGCAGATAGGCGGGCATCGTCAGGTCGCCGAGCGGAATACCCATCGGCGCGACGGCGGGCTCGCCGAGCGCGAGACCCCGGTCGAAGGCCGCGATCTGCTTCTTGAAGGCCGCGAGGAGCTTCGGGTTTACCGGCGCGCCGAAGATCGGATGATAGGCGGCGCCGTAGAAGGAGGCCGCCCGCAGCCAGCCGTCGCGGGCGCTAGCGCGCCGTCCGGCCGCCTCGTCCTCCATCGCCTGGGCGGCCAGGCGGTCGCCGGCCGCGCACCAGGCGTCGCAGAAGGCCTCGTCGTCGCCGTCGCCGACCGCGACGCCCACCGCCCGCACCTCGCCAAAGTCGGCGCCGCCATAGGGAATGTAGCCGAGCGGCCAGGTGCCGAACTCGTCATGCAGATCGTCCTTGAAGAGCAGCCCCACCCTTGTCCTCCGCTGAAGTCCTGTCGCCCGGACGCCGGGTTCGTCCCCGCGCCGTCTGGATGAAGCATGGCGCGGTCGGCCGCGACGAGGAAGGACAATAACGGGCGAGAGGACGGGCCGGACAGGGGGCCAGGCATCAGGTCGGTCGTCGGCGAGTCGATGGATGTGAGCACAAAGTTTGATTGAAAAGTATTTTTAATATCTGGCGTAAATATTTGCTATTGTGATGATATTTTTTAACTATACAAAAATAACTAACAGATAATTAATGCAACGGTTTACTCCGGTTTAACAATCACTTCCTAAATCTTTACACCAGTAAATTATCTGGTGGAGTGTCATGAGTGCTGATGTTGTCGCGGGTCAGCTTGGTATAGCGACCCCAATTGACGAATTGCTTGGCCGTTCGGACGCGGAAATGGACGCGGAATTCGCGGACTACGCGGCCCTCGGCGTCAGCTGGCTTCGAATGGACTTTTTCTGGAGCCGGGTCGAGCCGACCAAGGGAGGCGGCTACAATTTCACCCAGCTCGACAAGATCGTCGCCGCCGCCGAGAAATACGGGATCGAGATCATCGGCCTCTTGAACGGCAAGCCGAAATGGACCAGCGCGGGCTTCACCGCGGCCGAGGACGCGGTCGCCTATGGCAAGTTCGTGACGGCGATCGCCACGCATTTCGGCGACAAGGTCGATTATTGGGAGGTGATCAACGAGCCGAACATCAACGGCATCGCGGCCGTCGACTATACGCGGATGCTGAAGGCGGCCTATACGGCGATCAAGGCGGTGGACGCGGGCGACCTCGTCATTACCGGCGGCCTGTCGCCGGTGCCGCAGACCACCAACGGCCTGATCGGCGCCGCCGAATATCTGAACCAGATGTACGCGGCGGGGGCCAAGGGCTATTTCGACGCCATCGGTTTCCATCCCTATGGCTGGCCGCTGCTTCCCGAGGATTCAAAGTCCTGGAACGGCTGGCAGATCATGGAGGACGGCATCCGCAAGGCGATGATCGCCAATGGCCAGGCCGACGTGAAGGTCTGGATCACCGAGATCGGCGCGCCGACCAGCGGAAGCTCGAACGCCCTGACCGCCGCGCAGCAGGTCATGGTGCTCGAGCAATCCGTCAAGCTCGCTCAGAGCTATGACTGGGCCGGACCGGTGATCTGGTATTCGTACCAGGACCGCGGGACTTCGGCCACCGACACCGAAAGCTGGTATGGCCTGCTCGGCCCGAACGGCGAGAAGAAGGCCGCCTATTTCGTCTACCAGAACTACGCGACCCACGACGACCTGCCGGCCGCCGCCGACCCGGTGGTCGGTCCGATCGCGATCTTTGGCGCGCAGACCAACGATGTCGTCGTCGGCAACGACCTCGACAATGTGATCAAGACCCGCGCCGGTAACGATTCGATCGACGGAGGCAAGGGACATGACCTGCTCGACGGGGGCACCGGCGACGATGTGATCGTCGGTGGCGACGGCGACGACATCTTGATCGGCGGCCTCGGCAACGACAAGATGACGGGTGGCGCCGGCAAGGACGTCTTCGTGTTCAGCGAGGCCGGATGGGAGATGATCACCGACTTCGAGAAGGGCGATATCATCGATCTCAGCCTGCTCGATGCCAATACCACGATGGCCGGCAAGCAGAGCTTCACCTTCGTCGGCTCGAAATGGCTGTCGAAGGTCGGCGATCTCGGCATCTACCAGGACAAGGCGAACAATGTCACCTATGTCCAGGCCGAGCTCAACGGCGACGGCAAGCACGAATTCGACATCCGGATCCTCGGGCTGCATAACCTGACGCTGGACGACATCCGGTTCGTTCCGGCCACCGATACGCCGACCTTCAACAGCACGAACCACACCGGCACCGCCGGAAACGACGTGATGATCGGCAATGCCAAGGACAATGTCATTTCCGGCATCGGCGGCAATGACATCCTGAAGGGCGGCGCCGGAAACGACGTGCTCGTCGGGCATCTCGGCGACGACGTGCTATGGGGCGGCGCCGGAAACGACCGGTTCGATTTCAACGACGCCAAATACTTCGGAACCGACGTGATCATGGATTTCGAGACAGGGGACAAGATCGACCTCAGCGACACCGATGCGAACTACCAGCTCGCCGGCAAGCAGAACTTCACGTTCGTCGGAAGCGCGGCCTTGTCGAAAGCCGGCGATCTCGGCGTCTATCAGGACGTGAACAGGGGGACGACCGAGGTTCGCGGCTATACCAACAACGACACGGTCGTCGATTTCACCATCAAGCTCGACGGCCTGCACGACCTGAAGGTCACCGACTTCATTCTCTGAGGCTGGCGACGCCGGGGGAAAACCTCCCCTGACGAAGAAGACTCCGGCGCCGATGCCCATGGCGCCGGGGAGACCACCCGTGAGGCGGCCGCGAGGCGGTCCGTTTCATTCCGGATGGGAAATCAACCGATATGATTTGCCGCCGCTCGAACGAAATAGCCGTGCTCCGGACCTGATCTGCCCGCATTGTAGCCAGAGGGGGCGAATCGGAGAGGCCGGTCCGGCGGAAATGCTCGGGATGAAGGAGAGCGGGGAGGGCGAGGGCGCTACCTCGCCGTCCTTGCCGCCCGCCTGACGAGGGGGCGGCTCGCCGAGCTTGGGGCGACCCGCTGGAAGGCCGGGGCCTCGGGAACGCCGTGCGCTTCTGGGGAATTGTCTCCGCCATGGGCGCCCGAGAGCAGGAGGGCGAGATGAAGATGGGGAACGGCGCGGCGATGTTTGTCACGGCCCGGGTCATCGGCCGGCCGATCGCGGGCGGGTGCGTCGCGCTCTGGATGCTCTGCGGCGCCGCGGCGGGGCAGGACGCGGCGGCGCCGGTCGAACCCGCGATGATGGCCGGGGACCGGGATGCGCCGGAGCAGGAGCAGGATCGCTTCACACCGGAGGAACTGGACGCGCTGACGGCGCCGATCGCGCTCTATCCGGATTCGCTGCTGGCGCAGGTGTTCGTCGCGGCGACGGTGCCGCTCGACGTGGTGAAGGCCGGGCAGATGATCGGCGACAAAGCCGACCTGACGCCGGACGCGCGGGCCGACGCCATCGACGGCGAGGATTGGGACGAGAGTGTGCAGGTGCTCGCCGCCGGCTTTCCGTCGGTGATCGAGCGGATGGCCGGCGATATCGACTGGACCGAGCAACTCGGCGACGCCGTGCTCGCCCAGACCGACGACGTGCTCGCCTCGATCCAGCGCCTCCGCGCGCAGGCGGAAGCGACCGGCAATCTCGACAGCAACACCGCCCAGACGGTATCGACGAAGGACGGGGCGATCTCGATCGCGCCCGCCGATCCCGAGGTGGTCTATGTCCCGACCTATGACACCAAGACGGTCTATACCACCGCGCCGACCGCGCCGGCGGTGGTCGCCGAGCCGGGGATGACGACCGGCGATATCCTCACCACCGGCGCCGTCGTCTTCGGCGGCGCGCTGCTGGTCGATGCCTTGTTCGACGACGACGACGATTGGGACGACTATTGGCGCGGGCCGCCCCGCATCGACTGGGACGATGGCGATTTCCGCCCGCGCCCGGATGTCGATATCGACGTGGACGGCGATGTGAACGTGAACCGCGGACGCTTCACCCGGAACGATATCGATCGCGACCGGATAAACCGCGCGTCGATCGACCGTGATGCGATGGGCGGGATCGATCGGGACCGACACCCCGGTTCGGGCAATTGGCATCCGACCGCCGCGCAGCGGGACGCCGCGCGCGACAAGATCTCGACCCGCCGGGGCGGCGAGACGGGCGCGCGCCACGATGCCCTGAAAGCCGGCGGCGGATCCGACGCGCGCGCCAAGCTGTCGAAGGCGGCGGCCAACCATCCGCCGAAGGCGCGGGACGGCCGGCCCGAAACGGCCTTCAAGCCACAGGCGGCTTCGCGGGCCGACGTCGGCAAGGCGAAGGAGCGGGCGAGCGCGCATCAGGCGAAGCTCGGCGGCAAGGGCCATCCGGCGGCGGCGAAGGCGCAGGGCAAGAACCTGAAACGCCCGGCCGCGACCAAGGGGCCGATCGCCCACAAGCCGGGGAAATCGACGGTCTTCGAGAAACAGCGGGGAAAGCCGCATACCGCCGCGGCGCGGGGCAAGGCAAGCCATGCGAGGCACAGGAGGTAGCGCGATGCGACACGATGTTCGACGGGACGTTCGGCTGGGCGCCATGACGCTCGCGGCGCTGCTCGCCGCCGGCGCGGCCCGGGCGGAGCCGGCCAGCTACGACACGCCGGAGGCGGCGGTCGCCGCCGTGGTCGCGGCGATCGAGGCGCGGGATCCACAGGCGCTGATCGCGGTTTTTGGCGCCGAGAACGACGATCTCGTCCTGACCGGCGATGTCGAGCGGGATCGGCGAACCTGGGGCGATTTCTATTCCGATTATCGGGAGCTGCATCGGCTCGATGTCGAGAATGACGGCCGGGCGGTGCTCTACACCGGGCGCGACCAATGGCCTTTCCCGGCCGAGCTGGTCGAGGCGGGCGGGCACTGGCGGTTCGACGCGGCGGGGGCGCGCGAGGAAATCCTGTTCCGGCGGATCGGGCAGAACGAGCTCGATGTCATCGACCTGATGCACCGCTACGCGCGGGCGCAGGCGGCGTTTCGGAGCGTCGATTACGATGGCGACGGCGTCCTGGAATTCGCCTCGTCGATCATCAGCGATACCGGCGAGCGCGACGGGCTCTACTGGCCGCCGGAGCCGGGGGCGCCGGAAAGTCCGATCGGTGATTTCATGGCGCGCGCGGCGGCGGACGGCTATTCCCTCGATGGCGAGGATCGGGAGCCCGAGCCCTACCTCGGCTACTACTTCCGCGTGCTCCAGCGGCAGGGGCCCGACGCGCCCGGCGGCGCGATCGACTACATGATCGGCGGCCATATGCTCGGCGGCCATGCGCTGCTCGCCTTTCCGGCCGCCTATGGCGAGACCGGGGTGATGAGCTTCATGATCGGCGAGGCGGGCGTGGTCTACGAGGCCGATCTGGGCGAGGACACTTTGGCCAAGGCAAACGCGATCGACGCTTTCGAGCCGGGCGAGGGGTGGGAGCGGCTGTCGGAATAGACCTTCGCCGCGTCAGCCGCGCCGCGCCATCGAGGAGGCGAGGGACAGCAGCGCCTGCCTCGCATGTGGGTCGGAGATCCGGGCGAGGACATCCTGGATGCGCCCGGCATCGGCCGCCGCCGCGCCGCGGCCGAGCGAGCGGAGGCCCGTCTCGTCGAGATCGTCGAAGAAATGCTGCACCGGGATGCCGAGCAGCGCCGCCAGCTGATAGAGCCGCCCGGCGCCGATCCGGTTCGTGCCCTTCTCGTATTTCTGCACCTGGCTGAAGGTCACGCCGAGGTGGCGGCCGAGCGCCGCCTGGCTGAGGCCGAGCTCCATGCGGCGCGCGCGCAGCCGCTGGCCGACGTGGGAATCGATCCGGGTGGCGATGTCCTGCTCGCCGATCGCATCCGCGGGTTGGGCCGCGTCTCCCCGCTCCCGCGCAACAGCCAGACGCATCTCGATCATCGCCCCGACCTTCCTCGCCACTGTATCCCGTGACGGCCGAAGTCTCGCGATCGCCGCGGCGGAGGGAAACCTGTCTGTTTGTACAGACGGGGCCGGAATAACATCCCCGTGATCGCCGGCTCGCGGAATCGTGCCGGTTCGGCCGGGTCATTCCGCCGCGATCCCGTGAGCGACGGGGGCGAGGCAGGGCATCCGCAGCATGGCATAGCTCCGTCCATCGCTCTCGCAATAGGGGGCGCCGACGCGCCGCGCGGGAAAGCCGAGCTGGCGCAAGGCCCGCGCCATCGGCAGCGGCGACAAAGAGATGAGCTCGTCCCCGCCATTCTCCCGCACGAGGTTGATCGCGCCATTGAGCAGCTGCGATAGACAGTAGGACCGCTCCGCCTGGGTCGCGATCGCGTCCGAGATCACGAGGCGGGTGATCTCCCAGACCGCTTCGGTCGCGATCTCCTCGGTGACGACGCTCGGGGGGATGGCGAGATCGCCGCGCAGGGCGTCGCGCAACATGTAGCTGTGCCGTCCCCAGACCGAGGTGGTCGGCATCACGCGCGCGCCGGCGACGACGGTGTTGTCGCGGAGGACCAACGCGTATTGCGCGCAGGGATTGTCATACTGGTCCATCTCGACTTCGTCGTTATGCGGGACGTCCCAATCGAGAACATCGACGAAGAACCGCTTTCGGATGGTCAGATACTGATGAAACGCCGTCCCGTGCCGGTGTTGGCCGAGAAAATCGAAGGTAACGCAGTGCATGGTCGACTCCCCTGACAGGAGAGTGCAGCTAAGCCGGAGCGCCCTGGTTTGTTAATGGGCGCGCCACGCCGGCGCTCAGATCATGCCCAGCATCGTCGCCCGCGCCGCCGCCTGTGAGCCGGTCTTCGCGTTGAGTTTCAGTCGGGCATTGCGCAGACGCTGCTTCACGGCACTCTCGGAAACGCCAAGGGCCGAGGCGATCTCCTTCATGAGCAGGCCGTTCTTGACCAGGCCCAGAGTTTCGAGTTCCGCCTCGGTCAGGTTACGCGGCCGGGCAAAGGCCTGATGCGCCGCGAGGACGCCGTCGTGCAACTGGTCCAGCTCGGCGTCGGAATAGTCCCGGTCGGACCGGAAGAAAAAGCCGAAGCTGCGCTCGCCCCGCGGACCGGGATCGACGCAGCAGACGACGGCGCCATGGTTGAGGCCGTAATATTTCGCCAGTTCCAGCACGCCGAGCTGGTCGCGTCGGGCAAGGTCGCGGATGCGGACCCGGCCTTCGTTGCCATGCGCCCAAGCCATCGCCGGATCATGCACCAGAAATCCGCTGGCGGTATATTCCCGCACCCAATCCTCCGGCAGGCAGTTCTGCTCCAGCACCGGAAAGATGAAGCTGATGCGGATCGCGATATAAAACCCCGCCGGCGCCAGCCGCCTCGGCCCGTCCGACCGAACCCAGCCCGACCCGTCCCGCGTCTCCACCGCTGCGCCTTGCGCTTTTTTCGCGTACATGGATGATTCTACTCTCGCCCGCGACGGAAACGTAGGGCGGACGCCTTCGTTCTGCAACCTAATAGCGAGCCCGGCCGGTGAACCTGCTCAAACGTGCGAGTGTCGCGGCACTGCTCCACCAGATGGACGCGCGAAGTCCGGCGGGCTGCGCCATGGGGCTGCATATCCGCTTCACCACGCCGCGCTACATGTTCCAGTCCTATCCGAAGCGCTGGATGGATCAGTACGCGGGCCAGGGGCTTCTCGTGCTCGATCCGACGGTGCATTGGGGGATGAACAATGTCGGCTGGGTCCGCTGGCGCGACCTCGAGAGCATCGACACGCATGGCGTTCTCGACCGGGCGCGAGACTTCGGTATCATGAACGGCGTGACCATCGCGGTTCTGATCGACGGCACGCGCAGCATCGGCAGCTTTGCCCGCTCGGACCGCGACTATGACCCTTGCGAGATCGCGGAACTGGAACTGGCATTCGCCGCGCTGCATCGCGCGACGGCCAACCTTGACGACCTGAACGACGACGATCGCCTCGCGCTGAGGGATTTGTCGGTCCGGCTGACGCATTGAGCCCGTTGAAGCGCTCTCCGAAGTCTCGTCGCGTCGAGCCCGGCCAATCGCCAACCGACGCTTGCGTCGGCGTGGCGCGCGAGGTGTGAATGCCCTCCGAACCGACGAGGGAGACGATCGATGACACTGACACGCCTGGCGGGAACCACCGCGCTGCTCTCGCTGATCGCCCAGACCGGCTTCGCGCGGGTGACCGTCGTCGGCGCGGTTGAGGACGCGCTGAACATCGTCGCCTGGCCGGGCTACCTCGAGCGTGCCGCCTACCAGCAACAGGGCACCGCCGGGATCATCCCGCTCGCCGCCGCCTTCGCCGTGGTGTCGATCCTCATCATGATCGCCTACCTCTGGTTCGCGAGACGCATGGGGGCCTCTGATGCGCTCTGACGATGATTTCCAGAGGCTCGTTACCGAGTTTCCTCTGCTTTTATCCGAAAATGTCATCTGGTACAGAGAACTTCTGGCGCACTACGGCCTTCTATTCAATAACTTTGGACTACTTGAGTTTACTATACAAATGTGTTTAACGCACAAACAGTTAATATCGTGGCAAGAATACGAATCCAGCACACCAGATGAAAGAAATCAAAAAAAGCAAACTTTGGATGCTGTTGCGATAAAAATGACGTTTGGCCAGATGGTTTCTGGTATTATAAGGGAAAATATTCTCTTGGATCAAATTGAAGATCTAAAATTATTACGCGATCGTAGAAACTATTTTGCGCATCACTTCTTCAGGGAAAACTATCAGCACATGAGTAACGATGAATCAGCTATAGAGATGATTTTACGAATGTCATACATAAGGCGAAGGGTGATATTTGTGGATCGGCAGTGCACATCCGCAGGACTTCGCGTAAATTTCAAGGTGGACCCCTCGCGCTGGGTGCATTGGAACTTGGCGCAGGGTACCGATGTTCACGGACAACCCTTCCCGGATCCTGCGAGTTTGCGAGGCCCGATTTTTGGATGGGAGAAGGATGAGTAGTGCTCGCCGGCCGCCCTTCGCGCTCACTCTCGCCGCGACCATCCTTTGGTGGACTTGATTGAGTCTCGACCCTAATAGCGCAGGCCGGCGTAGTAGGTTTTGCGCGACGCCTCGTGGGCCTCGCCGAGGGTTTCGATCCCGTGCTCGCGCAGGAGCGGCAGGAGGCGGAGAAAGATCTCGGCCGTGACGCGGGCATCGCCGAGCGCGGTGTGACGGCCGGAGATGGTAACCCCGAGGCGGGCGGCGATCACTTCCAGGCCGTGCGAGGTCTCGTTCGGCCAGGCGAGGCTTGCGAGCAGCAGCGTGTCGAGCAGCGGCTGGTCGAAGCGCACGCCGGTCGCCGCCTCCTTCAGCGCGAAGAACCGCATGTCAAAGGCGACGTTATGTCCGACCAGCACCGTGTCGCTGACGAAGGCGTGGAAAGCCGGGAGGGCTTCGGCGATCGTCGGCTGGCCCCGGACCATCGCCTGGGTAATGCCGTGGATCGCGACCCCGGCCTCGGGCACGCCGCGCCGGGGATCGACCAGCATGTCGAAAGCCTCGCCCGACAGGAGCTTGCCGTTCAGCACCCGCAGCGCGCCGATCTGGATGATCTCGTCGCCGCCAGCCGGGTCGAGGCCAGTGGTTTCCGTGTCGAACACGGTGCAGGCGAGCGCGTCCAGCGGCCGGTCGTCGAGCGCGCGGCTCTCGGCGCTCGCGGCGAAGAGGTCGAAATCGTAATATTCCGGCCGGCTGGCGACCGCTTCGCGCGCCTCCTCGGCTTCGGCGAGCGGCAGCAGGAAGCGGAAGAACGGCCGGCCCCCGCCGCGGTCCTGTTCGAGCCAGAGCTCGCCGCCATGCCGCTCGACCACGTCGCGCACGGTCAGCGGCGCGCCCGCGGCCATGGGCTCGGACTGCCATCGGCGCAGGACGTCGACCTCGACGCCGCCGCCGTCCCAGGTGAGGTCGAGATGCCCGCGGCCCCCCGCCGGTGCGAGCCGCAGCCGGACCGGAGCGGGCGCGAGCCGCCCGGCGAGGAAGGCGAGCGCCTGGATCAGCGCGAAGCCGTCGACGTTCAGCCAGAGCTCGGTGTCCACCGGGTCGACGGCCGCCGGCCCTCCGGTCTCGGCCTCGATCCGGCGGGCGGCGGCGGCGAGCAGGTCGGCGCCGCGCATTTCCTGCAAAGGCCAGCGCGCGCGGCTGTCGGCGGCCGCGTCGCCCGCCAGCCGGTCGAGCCGCTCGGTCATCGCCGTCACCTCGGCGCGGACGATGCCCTGGAAATTCGCCCGCTCCGCCGGTTCGAGATCGGGATAGTCGAGCATGTCGAGCGCCGCCTGCACGGCGGCGACCGAGGCCCGGCTCGCCTCGGTCAGTTCGAGCATATGTCGGTCGCGCCGCGCCTGCTCCTCCTGCTCCAGCGTGATGTCATCGAGCAGCAGGACGTAGCCGCTCATCGCCTGGGCCGCGCCCGGCCGCACCGGTGCCAGGAGGACGCGCAGCAGATGTCCGGCCGGCGTCGCGGTGACGAAACGCGCCGAGGCGGAGGTTTCGCCGCCGGCGATGCGCCGCTCGATCGTCTCCAGCGCGTGGGCGATCTGGCCGGTGTCGATCAGCCCATGGATCGCGCGGCCGAGCCCGATGAGCTCGGCCCCGCGCGAGGCGCCCGGCGCGCGCGACACCGCGCGGGACAGCGCCGCCGCCCGGTCGTTGTAGAGCAGGATCCGCCCATCGAGATTGCAGACCACGACGCTCTGCCTCAATTCGGCCATCAGCGCGGCGAGCTGGTCGCGCTGCTGCGCCACGCGGTCGCTGGCCACGCGGATCTGCTCGGCGATCGTCGCATTGAGCTCGCGCCGCCGGCCGGCCAGACCGTTGATCGCGCCGGCCAGCGCCCGCATCGGCGCCGCGCCCTCGGGGATGATGTCGGGGGCCGAACCGGCGCCGATCATCGTCAGCGTCGTCCCGGTCATCCGCGCCGCCGCCTCCGCCCAGGCCGTATGGAGCCGCGCTCCGACGAAGGCGCCGAGCGCCGCGCCGACCGCGATCCAGGCAAGGACAATCACGCCATGGCTGGCGACGAGCGGCCCGAGCGCGGCGCCGACCGCCCCGCGCCCGTCCGGCGGCAGGGCGAACCAGAGGCCGGCGAGCCCGAGGCCCAGCCAGAGCGCCAGCGCGACGCCGGGACCGGCGAGGGCGAGGAGGCGGCGGCGGTTCACCGCGCCATCCCGCGTGGGCGGCGGGCCGTCACCCGAGCATCTCCCGCACCTTGCGCACGAGGTCGCGCGTCGAGAAGGGTTTTGTCACATAGGCGTCGGCCCCCGCGCCGACCCCGCGCGCGACGTCCGTCTCGCGGCCCTTCGCGGTGAGCATGAGGATGGTCGTACCACTGAGGTCGGCGTCGGCCCGGACCGCCTCGCAGACGTCGAAGCCGGTCATCCCGGGCATCATCGCATCGAGCAGCACGAGATCGGGGCGCGCGGCCCGGATCGCGGCCAGCGCGGCGACCCCGTCGCGGGCGACCAGCACGTCGTAGCCCTCGCGCTTCATCATGAATTCCAGGCTGACGACGATGTTCGGCTCGTCGTCAGCGATCAGCACCTTGGCCATTGGCCTCTCCTCCCGGCCGGAGAGGCAGTCTGAACGCGAAGCACGCGCCGCCGCCCGATTCCGATTCCAGCCACATCTCCCCGCCGAGATGTTCCACGATCCGGCGGCTGATCGGAAGCCCGAGTCCGGTCCCGGCGGGCCGGGTCAGGTTGTCGCCGCCCTGGCGGAACTTCTCGAAAATCTTCGCCTGCTCCGCCTCCGGCACGCCCGGCCCGTTGTCGCGTACCGCGACCTTCACCGCGCGCGCCTCCTCGGTCAGGGACACGTCCACGCGTCCCGCGCCTTCCGGCACGAATTTCGCCGCGTTCGACAGCAGGTTGACCATGACCTGGGTCAAGCGATCGGGATCGGCCTGGATGCGCGGCGCGGCGTCCGGCAGGTCGAGCTTCACCTCCGCCCCGCGCGCGCGAAAGATCTCGGAGGTCGACCTGACCGCCGCGAGGATCAGGGCCCGGAGATCCACCTCTTCGCTGTGCCATTCCGCCATGCCGGATTCGATCTTCGCCATGTCGAGCACCTGGTTCACCAGCCGCCCGAGCCGCTCGCTCTCGCCGACGATGATGCCGAGGAACTCCGCCCGCTGCTCCTCCTCCATGTCGGGCGTGTCGAGCATCAGTTCGGAGAGGGCGCGGATCGAGGTGAGCGGGGTGCGCAGTTCGTGCGTGACCGAGGACATGAAATCGTCCTTCATCTCGTCGAGGCTCTTCAGCGCCTCGTTCGCGGCGCGCAGCTCGGCCGAGGTTTCCTCCAGCGCGCGGGCATAGGCGCGGAGCTGGCTCGCCTCGTCGAGGATGCCGATCACGTCCTCGATCCCGAGTTTTTCCTCCTGCGCGACCGAGGCGACCATGACCCGCGCCGAGGCGCTGCCGATCGCGCCGGCGAGGTTGCGCTCCACCCGGTCGACGAGCCGGGCGTCGGCGAGGCCGCGCGACGCCGCTCCGCCGCCGCCCTCGCGCGCGCGCTCTTCGAAGATGGCGTTGGCCCGCGTCTCGCCGAGCAGGCGGTTGGCGAGGCGGCGCAGGTCGTCGAGACGGGCGCGGCCGCGCCAGAAGACCGGCGCCTCGGCCCCGCCGCGCTCGAACACATCGACGAAGAGCAGCGCCTGGCTCGCCTCGCGCCCCGAGGGCTCGCGCCGGAGCGACAGGCCGACATAGAGGCAGAGATTGATCGAAAGGCTCCAGAAGAGGGCATGGGTCAGCGGATCGAAGCCGGTGAGGCCAAGCAGGCTCTCGGGCGCGAGGGCGGCGATGCCGAAGGGGCCGGCCGTCAGGAAGCCCGCGTCGATCCAGCCCGATTTTGCGAGGGATGGCAGCATCAGCGTCCAGACCCAGACCGCGAAGCCACCGATGAGCCCACCCGTCGCCCCCGCGCGGGTCCCGCCGCGCCAATAGAGGCCGCCGAACAGCGCGGGCGCGAACTGCGCCACCGCCGCGAAGCTGATGAGGCCGATCGAGACGAGCGCATACGCGTCGCCGGCGATCTGGAAATAGAGATAGCCGAGCAGCAGCACGCCGAGGATCGCCGCCCGGCGGATGGCGAGCAGGAGCCGCGTCAGGTCGCCGGCGGCCCGCGCCCCGAAGCCGGGTAGTCGCAGCAGCGCCGGCATGACGAGGTCGTTGCAGACCATGGTCGAGACGGCGATCGTCTCGACGATCAGCATTCCGGTCGCCGCCGACAGCCCCCCGACATAGGCGAAAAGCGCGAGAGCCGTCGCGCCTTGCGACAGCGGCAGCGACAGGACGAAGGTTTCGGGATCGCCGGCCGGCCCGAGCAGCAGCAGGCCACCGATCGCAAGCGGCAGGACGAAGATGTTGATCGCGAGGAGGTAGGCCGGGAACAGCCAGGCGGCCCGCCGCAGGTGCCGCTCGTCCACGCATTCGACCACCAGCAACTGGAACTGACGGGGCAGCAGCAGCACCGACAGCGCCGCCACGAAGGTCAGGGCGAACCAGTTGGCATAGCCGAAGGCATTCACCCCGGCCGCGCCGCCGAGGCGGAGGAGGCCGGCGAGGTCCGGCACCGCGGCCGCCCGCGCCCAGATGTCGCCCATGCCGTCGAAAAGGCCCCAGGTGACGAAGGCGCCGACGGCGAGGAAGGCGGCGAGCTTGACCACCGATTCCGCCGCGATCGCCGCCACCATGCCCTCGTGCCGCTCCGACGTGTCGAGATGCCGGGTTCCGAACAGGATGGTGAAGGCGGCGAGCGCCAGGGCCACGAGCAGCGCGCCGTCGCGCCACCAGACCGGGTTGCCCGCGCCCGCCTCCGGCCCGTCCGTCAGCAGGTTGTAGCCGGAGGACACCGCCTTCAGTTGCAGCGCGATGTAAGGGACGATGCCGACGACGGTGATCAGCGTCACCAGCGCGGCGAGGCCCGGGCTCTTGCCATAGCGGCTGGCGATGAAGTCGGCGATGGAAGTGATCCGGTATTCACGCGCGACGCGGATCATCTTGCGCACCACGATCCAGGCGACCAGCATGGCGAGCGTCGGGCCGAGATAGATCGGCAGGAACCAGATGCCGCCCGTCGCCGCGCGGCCGACGCTGCCGAAATAGGTCCAGGCCGTGCAATAGGCGCCGAGCGACAGGGCATAGACCCAGGAGTTGCCAATGACCGAGCGGCCGGCGGCGGCGCGCCGGTCGGCGAAGGCCGCGACGGCGAAGAGCAGTGCGAGATAGCCGGCCGAGACGGCGAGGACGACCGGGGCGGCGATCATCGCCCCATCCCCGCCGGCGCGGTCATTTCCGGCGCTCCGACACCCAGGCCAGCGCGGCGACCAGTCCGGCCCAGATCACGAAAAGCGCGACCGGCAGGGTGGGCAGGCCGAGGATGGTGGCGTCGCGATCCCAGACCATCAGCAACGGGAAGTTCCAGAGCGCCGTGCCGAGCGCGGCGAGCGCGATCAGGACCGCGGGCTTCGGGCGATCCCTCACAATGCGTCGAACCGGAAATGCCGGCCGAGCCATTGCTTGAAGCCGCGTACGATGGCGATCGAGTCCTTCAGCGCCTGGCGGTTCAGCGTGCCGAGCTGGCTCAGCCGCACCGTGTTGTCGGGTGGGCGACCCTCGGCGATCTGGGAGAGGTTGTTGTCGAGCTTCAGCCCGATCAGGAAGCGCAGGGCGTCGACGAGATCGCGCGAGAGGTCGGGGTCGATCTTGCCCGCCGCCTCCAGCGCCGCCAGCCGCTCCGCCGTGCCGACGGCGCGCAGCCGGTTCTCGAGCGCGAGGGCGCGGATCCCGTGCACCAGCGGGAAGATCCCGAGCTTCTTGATGTCGATCTCCGCCGCGTCGCGGCCGCGCAGGCCCGGCAGGCGGGACCACCAGGCGGCGCCCTCGCCGAACTGCTCCACCGCGCGGGCGAAGCGGGCGAACCAGGGGCCGCTGTCCACCAGCAGGTGATCGACATGGTCCCGCGCCGCCGCGAGCAGGCCCGCGTCCCCGGCGACCGCCGTGGCGTCGAGGAAGATCGCGAGGTTCATCGGCCCTTCCGGGTCCTCGCCATGGATCCAGCGGCGCAGCGTGTCCTTGAAGCTGGCGAGCGGCTGGCACCAGAGCGGCCGGCTGAGCATGATGCCACCGGGGCAGGGTGGATAGCCAAAGCTGATCAGCGCCGCCGTGAAGGCCTCGGTCACCGCGGCGAGGTCCGGGCATTCGAAGCCGTCGCGCAGGATCAGGGCATTGTCCTGGTCGGTCTTGAAAATCTGTTCGCCGCGCCCCTCGCTGCCCATGACGATCAGGCAGGAATTCTCGCGCAGGTCGGCGGGTGCCAGCAGGTCCCACAGGCGGCGGAACATCTGGCGGTTCAGTGCGCCGACCAGCCCGGCGATCACTTCGATCCGCACGCCGTCGCGGCGCAGCACCTCGATCAGACCGTCGATCTGGGTGGCCGCGGCGCCGAGGGCGGCGACGTCCTCGGCGGTTTCGATTTCACGGGCGATGAGGTGGGAATGATTGGTGACGAAGGCCATCAGGTCGAGCTGACTGAGGACGCCGACCACTTCATCGCCATCGCGCACGATGACCCGGTGGATCCGGTGGCGCAGCATCAGGATCAGCGCGGCGTAGAGTTCGTCATCGACCGAGACGGACAGCGGCGCGAAGATCGCGACCTCGCGCACCGCGATGCGCGCCGGAGGCTCCGGCCGCAGCAGGGCGTCGCGCAGGTCGGTTGTGGTGAAGATGCCAAGGCGGTCGCCGTCGCGGACCAATGCGCCGGTGCGCCCGCGCTCGGAGAGCAGGCGGCAGAGGCTGACGAGATCGATGTCGCCGTCGACGAACACCGGCTTGCGCAGGTAGGCATCGCCGACCCTGGCGCTCATCAGCGAGACGAGTTCGCGCCGCTCCCGTTGTACGGAATCGACCCTCCCGTCGCCGGGAGGGTCGGTGTCGAGCGGCGCGCCATCCTTGATGGGCATGGCGCGCCGACCCCGTCAGTGAGCCGAGGCTTCGGACGCGCCGATGCCGGTCTCGGAGCGCACCTGCTGCGCCGGGAAGCCGGCACGGTCGATCCGCGCCCGTTCGCTGTTGTCCATCTTCGAGACGAGCCAGATCGCGGCGAAGGCGAGCGTCATCGAGAAGAGCGCCGGCGAGGTGTAGGGGAAGGGCGCCGAGCCGACCGGGTGGCCGAGCGTCGTTTCCCAGACCGACGGCGACAGCACCGTCAGGGCGACCGAGGAGATGAGGCCGAGGAAGCCGCCGGTGACGGCGCCCTTGGTCGTGCAGTCCTTCCAGAGCACCGACATGAACAGCACGGGGAAGTTGGCGGACGCGGCGACCGCGAAGGCCAGCGACACCATGAAGGCGATGTTCTGGTTCTGGAAGGCGATGCCCAGCACCACCGCGATCGCGCCGAGGCAAAGCGTGGTGATGCGCGAGACCTTGAGCTCGGAGGCGCTGTCCGCCTTACCCTTCTTGATGACGGTCGAGTAGATGTCGTGGCTGACCGCCGAGGCGCCGGAGAGGGTGAGGCCCGCCACCACCGCGAGGATCGTCGCGAAGGCGACCGCCGAGATGAAGCCGAGGAAGACGTTGCCGCCAACCGCGTGGGCGAGATGCACGGCCGCCATGTTGTTGCCGCCGACCAGCTTGCCGTCCGCCGTCAGGAACTCCGGATTCGTCAGCACGAAGGTGATGGCGCCGAAGCCGATGATGAAGGTGAGCAGGTAGAAATAGCCGATCCAGGTGGTCGCCCACATCACCGACTTGCGCGCTTCCTTGGCCGAGGGAACGGTGAAGAAGCGCATCAGGATATGCGGCAGGCCGGCGGTGCCGAACATCAGCGCCATGCCGAAGCTGATCGCCGAGATTGGGTCCTTGATGAAGGTGCCCGGGCCCATGATGGCCTGACCGGCGGTCGCCGCTTCCTCCGGCGTCTTGCCGGCGGCGGTGGCGATGTCGGACTTCACGCGCACCGCGTCGGCGAACATCGCCTCGGGGCTGAAGCCGTAGTGATAGAGCACCATGAAGCCCATGAAGCTCGCGCCGGCGAGCAGCAGGCAGGCCTTGATGATCTGCACCCAGGTGGTGGCGGTCATGCCGCCGAAGAGCACGTAGACCATCATCAGCACGCCGACGACGACGACCGCGATCCAGTAGTCGAGGCCGAACAGCAGCTCGATCAGCGAGCCGGCGCCGACCATCTGCGCGATCAGGTAGAAGGCGACGACGACGAGCGTGCCCGAGGCGGCGAAGATGCGCACCGGGGTCTGGGCGAAGCGGAAGGCGGCGACGTCGGCGAAGGTGAACTTGCCGAGGTTGCGCAGCCGCTCCGCCATCAGGAACGTCAGGATCGGCCAGCCGACGAGGAAGCCGATCGAGTAGATGAGGCCGTCATAGCCCGAGGTCATGACGGCGGCCGAGATGCCGAGGAACGAGGCGGCCGACATGTAGTCGCCGGCGATGGCGAGGCCGTTCTGGAAGCCGGTGATGCCGCCGCCCGCCGTGTAGAAGTCCGCCGCCGACTTGGTCTTGGAGGCGGCCCACTTGGTGATGAACAGGGTGAGAATGACGAATCCCGCGAACATGACGATCGCGGTCCAGTTGGTCGCCTGCTTTTCGACACCCTGAATGACGTCGGCCGCGAAGCCGGCGCCGGGCGCCGCTACGAAGGCGGCCGCGAGGGCCGTGGCGATACGCGAAAATCTCATTTCAGCGCCTCGCGCTTGATCTTGTCGGACAGGTCGTCGAACTCGCTGTTCGCGCGCCGGACATAGATGCCGGTGATCAGGATGGTGAAAACGATCACGCCGAAGCCGATCGGAATGCCCCAGGTCATCACGCCCGAGCCAATGCGGGCGGAGAGAAGGCCCTTCTGGAAGGCGATGAGCAGGATAAAGCCGTAATAGACGACAAGCATCGCGATAGTGAGCGTCCATCCAAAGCTGGATCTGCGTTCCTTCAATGCCTGGTAGTTCGGATCTCTCTGGATCCGGTCGACCGCACTCGTCTCCATGGAAATTTGCCTTCCTCCAGTGTTATTTGTAACCGCCCGTCGCCTTCGTAAACGGGCGAACGTGGCGGCACATTGGACCCCCGCGCCGCGGATCGCTAGGAAAATTCCCGCTCCGCTGTCCCCCACATTAGTCGGCGGGCGTCCGTCCTGCTAGTGCCGTGTGCTCGCGCAGTCGTTCGGCGGTTGGGCGCTGGGTGAAAGAGCGGGCTTCGGGCGGGCGTGGGCTTGCGCTAGAGTGCCGCTTCGCAGATCGGGGAGACGAGCATGAAGATCGCCGCGGCGGCCTATCCGATTGATTGGCACAATCGTTGGAACGAATTCGTCGGAAAGCTGCGCGTCTGGGTCCGGACGGCGGCGGAGAACGGCGCGGTCCTGCTGGTCTTTCCGGAAAACGGCGCGCTCGAGCTCGCCAGTCTGGCCGGCGAGGAGAATGCGAAGGATCCGGGGCGCGCCCGCGACGCGGTCAGCGCGCGGATCAAGGATGTGGACGAACTGCACGCGAGCCTGGCCAAGGAGTTCGGGGTTCATATCTGCGCGAGTTCCGGGCCGCTGAGGGTGGAAGGCGGGGTCAAGGTCAGCCGGGTCCGGCTTTTCGCGCCCGGTGGCGCGATCGGCTTTCAGGACAAGCAGTTGCCCTCCGCCTTTGAGACCGACGTGGAACAGATTTCGCCGGGGGCGGTCGGGCGGATCTTCACGACCGATCTCGGGCGGATCGGCGTCCTGCCCGGCGCCGACGTCGCGAACCCGGCCGCGGCGCTGGCGATGGCGGCGGCGGGGGCCGAGATCCTGCTGGCGCCGATCTGCGCTCCGGATAGTCGGGCCTTCTGGCGGGCGCGCATCGCCGCGCGGGCCCGGGCCGTCGAGACGCGGTGCTTCGTCGCGCAGGCGGTGACGGTGGGGGACGCGTCCTGGCTGCCGACCGCGACGAAGAACGTCGGGGCCGCCGCGATCTTCGGCCCGCCCGAGGAGGGCCTGCCCGAGGATGGGACCATCGCCTCGGGCAAGATGAACGCCGCCGGCTGGGTCTATGGCGAGGCGGACCTCGAGGCGTTGCGCGCCGCGCGCCAGACCCGGCCCGAGCCCGCGCCGATCGCGGCGTTCCGGGTCGAGATGGTCCGGCTTGGCGCGCTGGACGCCGAACCGGCCTGAGGCGCCGTCAGGTGTTCACGGCGGACCAGAGCATGCGGCATCGGGTGCCGGAGCGGCAATAGGCGAGCACCGGCGCGGGCAGTTCGGCGAGGGCCGCGCCGAAATCGTCGAGGTCGCGCGTGGTGATCGCGCCGGAGACCACCGGCACGAAGGCGAAGGCCAGCCCGCGCGATTCGGCCTCGGCGCGGATCAGCGCCACTTCCGTCTGGTCGGCGCTCTCGCCGTCGGGCCGGTTGCACATGATGGCGCGAAACCCGCGGGAGGCGATCTCGGCCACGTCCGCGACGCCGATCTGTGGTGAGACGCTGTAGTCGGGGGTGATCTCGGTGATCGTCATGGGTTGCTTCCTAGGGAATGCGTCAAGGGCGGCTGCCTGACCGGCCGGGGATAGCCCCGGGCCCTCGCGCGTGCAATGGCGGGCTCAGGCCTCGTCCGGGAGGGGGTGGATGGGCAGGGCGGTGGTGCTCTTGATGACCTCCATCGACAGGGAGGAGGTTACGTTGAAGATGCTGACCTCCTTGATCAAGGCACGATAGAAATCGTCATAAGCACGGGCATTTGGCACCTGGACCTTGAGGATATAGTCGATGTCGCCGGCCAGCCGGTGAGCTTCGAGCACCTCGGGTCGAGAACGGACGGCGCGCAGGAACCGGTCGAGCCACTCGGCGTCGTGCTGCGAGGTGCGGATCAGCACGAAGAAGCAGCTTTCGAGGCCGAGCTTCTCGGGATCGAGCAGGGCGACCTCGGCCCGGATCACCCCGGCGGCCTTCAGCTTGCGGATTCGATTCCAGACCGGGGTCTTGGACGCGCCGACGCGACGGGCGATTTCGTCGAGGGAAAGGCTTGAATCCCGTTGCAGTAGCGAAAGAATGTTCCGATCCAGTTCGTCGAGCGCCGCGGTCATTCCGCTTTCTCCACCTTCGAGGGGGTTATGTTCCGGATTCGCGCCAATGGCGGAACAATTGCCTTATTTCTAGCCGCACATTGAAGAAATTAGGGAAAAAGTTCTATATGGAACCTGGAACGCAGGGACAAGCGGGTTATGCGGCATTTTCCGGTCTTCGTCGACCTTCGCGGTCGTCGCGTAGTGGTTTCGGGCGCGGGTGATATCGCGGTTGCGAAACTGCGCCTGCTGCTGCGGACCGAGGCCGCGATCAGCGTCTTCGGCGCGGAGCCCGACGCGGTGGTGATCGGCTGGGCGGCGCGCGGCCTGATCGCGTTCGAGGCGCGGCCGATTCGCGCCGGCGACGCCGAGGGCGCCGTCCTGCTCTATGGCGCGAACGGCGACGCGGCCGAGGATGCGCGCGCGGCGGAGATCGGCCGGGCGGCCGGCGCGCTCGTCAATATCGTCGATGATCTGGAAGGCAGCGCCTTCATCACCCCGGCGATCGTCGATCGCGATCCGGTGACGGTGGCGATCGGCACCGAGGGCGCGGCGCCGGTTCTGGCGCGCAAGATCAAGGCCGAGATCGAGGCCCTGCTGCCGGCGGCGCTCGGCCGGCTCGCGCGCGTCGGGCAGGGGTTCCGGGCGCGGCTCGAGGCGCTCGACGGCAAGGCGCGGCGGCTGTTCTGGACCCGGTTCTATTTCGAGGACGGCCCCCGGGCGATCGCCGAGGGCGAGGCGGCGGCGATGGCCGCGCTCGAACGCCTGGCGTCGGAGGGAATCGAGGCCCCGCGCGAGGGCTTCGTGCATCTGATCGGCGCCGGTCCGGGCGATCCGGAACTCTTGACGCTGCGGGCGCGGCGCCTGCTGCATGAGGCGGACGTGGTCATTCATGACCGGTTGGTGCCGCCGGCGATCCTGGAGCTGGCGCGGCGCGAGGCGCTGATCCTCGACGTCGGCAAGACGCCCTACGGCGCCTCGTGGAAGCAGGCGGACATCGACGCGCTCATCGTCTCCCATGCGCGGAGCGGCGCCACCGTCGCTCGGCTGAAGGGCGGCGACCCGGCGATCTTCGGCCGGCTCGACGAGGAGATCGAGGCGCTGGAGGCGGCGGGCATCGGCTATGCCGTGGTGCCGGGCGTGACGACCTCGAGCGCGGCGGCGGCGGCGATCGGCCAGTCGCTGACCCGGCGCGGCCGCAATTCGAGCTTTCGCGTGCTGACCGGCCACGATGTCGACGGTTTCGCCGACCAGGACTGGCGCGCGCTGGCAAAGCCCGGTGCGACGGCGGCGATCTACATGGGCGTGAAGGCCTCGCGCTTTCTCAGCGGCCGGCTGCTGATGCATGGCGCGGCGGCGGATACGCCGGTGACCGCCATTGAAAATGTCAGCCGTCCGGGCCAGCGGGTGGTCGCGACCAGCCTCGTCGATCTGCCGCGGGCGCTGGCCAAGGCGCGGACCGACGGTCCGGTGATGATTCTGTACGGACTGGAGCCACGCGCCGCCACCGCCGCGCTGAGCCAAGTGAAGGAGGCGCTCTGATGGCGCGCGCGTTCAAGCCATTGATGGCGACCGGAAACGACCTGCTGGAAGGCGATGTCGTCTATTTCACCAGCCTCGGCGACTGGTCCCGCCGGATCGGTGATTCGGCGCTGGCCACCAATCAGGAGGCGGCGGACGACCTGCTGCGCCGCGCCTCGGCCTTTCCGAACCGGGTGGTCGGCGTCTATCTCGTCGAAGCCGCGCTCGACGAGCGTGGTCGCGCCGCGCCGGCGCATTTCCGCGAGGTATTTCGCACCCGAGGCCCTTCCAACTACCCCGAGCATGGCCGCCAGGCGGAGCGTAACGATGTATAATTATTCCGATTTCGACCGCGATTTCGTCAATGCGCGCGTGGCCGAGTTCCGCGGTCAGGTCGAGCGTCGGCTGACCGGCGGCCTCAGCGAGGACGAGTTCAAGCCGCTCCGGCTGATGAACGGCCTCTACCTGCAGCTCCACGCCTACATGCTGCGGGTCGCGATCCCCTATGGAACGCTCGACAGCCGCAAGATGCGGCGCCTCGCCGACATCGCCGAGCGCTGGGACAAGGGCTATGGCCATTTCACCACGCGGCAGAACATCCAGTACAACTGGCCGAAGCTGCGCGACGTGCCCGACATCCTCGAGGCGCTGGCCGAGGTCGAGATGCATGCCATCCAGACCAGCGGCAATTGCATCCGCAATGTCACGGCCGATCATTTCGCCGGCGCCGCCGCCGACGAGATCGAGGATCCGCGCCCCACGGCCGAACTGATCCGGCAATGGTCGACCGACCACCCCGAATTCGCCTGGCTGCCCCGCAAGTTCAAGGTGGCGGTGACGGGCTCGCCGCACGACCGCGCGGTCACGAAATCGCATGACATCGGCCTGCGCATGGTCCGCGACGAAGCGGGCGAGCCGGGCTACGAGGTCATCATCGGCGGCGGCCTCGGGCGCACCCCGATGCTCGGCAAGGTGGTGCGGGAGTTCCTGCCCAAGGCCGACCTGCTGGCCTATCTGGAGGCGATCCTTCAGGTCTACAATCTGGGCGGCCGGCGCGACAACAAGTACAAGGCGCGGATCAAGATCCTCGTCCATGAGGAAACGCTGGAGAACATCCGGGCCAAGGTCGAGGCGGCCTTCGCCGAGAACAAGGCGCTGCTGCCCCGGGTCTCGCCGGAACTCGTCGCCGAGATCGAGGCCGCCTTCGCGCCGCCGGCCTTCGAGCCGCCGATCGACGTGGCCCCGGCGCTGGGCGCTGGTCTGCGGGCCTGGATCGACACCAACGTCGCCGCGCACAAGCTGCCGCACTACGGCATCGTCACGATCTCGCTGAAGCCGATCGGCGGCACGCCGGGCGATGCGACGGCGGCGCAGATGCGCGTGATGGCCGACCTCGCCGAGGAATTCGGTCATGACGAACTGCGCGTCAGCCATGAGCAGAACGTCATCCTGCCGCACGTGCCGCGCCGGCACCTCGCCGCGATCTATGCGCGGCTGCGCGAGGCGGGGCTCGGCACGGCGAATGTCGGCCTCATTTCGGACATCATCGCCTGCCCGGGCATGGACTACTGCGCGCTGGCGACCGCGCGCTCGATCCCGGTGGCGCAGGAGATCGCCGAGACCTTCGCCGATCTCGACCGCCAGCGCGACATCGGGCCGCTGAAGATCAAGATTTCCGGCTGCATCAATGCCTGCGGGCATCACCATGTCGGCCATATCGGCATCCTCGGGCTCGATCGCGCCGGGGTGGAGAATTACCAGGTGACGCTCGGCGGCGACGGCACGGAAACCGCGTCGATCGGCGAGCGGGCCGGGCCGGGCTTCTCGGCCGAGGAACTGGTGCCGGCGATCTCGCGGCTGATCGATGCCTATCTCGACCAGCGGCTGGAGCCGGGTGAGACTTTTCTGGAAGCATATCGTCGCCTCGGAGTCGAGCCGTTCAAGGCCGCGCTCTATCCGGCGCAGGAGACGCGGTCCGATGCGGCTTGAACGGGATGGTGAACTGGTCGGCCTGCCGGTCGACCGCGTGGGCGCGCTGAACCTCGATCACGAGGACGCGCATCCGCGCGAGGTGCTGGCCGGTGTGCTCGACGAGTTCGCGGGCCGGACGGCGATGGTCTCGTCCTTCGGCGCGGACGCCGCCGTGCTGCTGCATCTGGTTTCGCAGGTCGACCGCGCCATTCCTGTGCTGCTCGTCGATACGCTGATGCTGTTCGAGGAGACGCTGACCTACCAGCGCGACCTGTCGGCGCGACTCGGCCTGACCAATGTCCAGCATGTGCGGCCGAATCCGGTCGATCTGGCGCGGGTCGATCCGGACTGGACGCTGAACCGGACCGATCAGGATGCGTGCTGCGATGTGCGCAAGGTCCTGCCGCTCGAACGGGCGCTGGAGCCCTATTCGGTGCTGATTACCGGGCGCAAGCGGTTTCAGGCCAGCACCCGCGCCGCGCTGACCACCTTCGAGGCGGACGGGACGCGGTTGAAAGTGAATCCCCTGGCCGCCTGGACCGCGCGTGACCTGGCGGACTACATGACGGCGCATGACCTGCCGCGGCATCCGCTGGTCGCCAAGGGCTATCCCTCGATCGGCTGCGCGCCCTGCACCACCAAGGTGGCGCCGGGAGAGGATGCGCGCGCCGGCCGCTGGCGCGGCACCAGCAAGGTGGAATGCGGCATCCATTTCGCCGCGGATGGCCGCATCCTGCGGGCGTCGTGAGGGGAGGGGTGGCATGGGCGTTCTGGTAAAGGACGAGGGTTTCGTCGCCGACGATCTCGCGAATGTGCATTTCCTGGGCCTCGACGCGCTGGTCGAGGCATCCGACGCGGAGTTCGCGGGCGAGCGGGCGGTCGAACTGGCCATCGATTTCCCGAACGACCGCGACCCGGCGGAACTGGCGCCCTGGCTCGACCGGGTCTTCATCGTCCGGGTCGCCTTTCCGGCGATGGGCGACGGCCGCGGTCTGTCGATCGCGCGGCGCTTGCGGGCGATGGGTTATCGGGGAAGGCTGCGCGCGGCCGGACCGCTGATCGTCGACCAGGCGCGCGCGGCGCGCCGGGTCGGGTTCGACGAGATAGAATTGCCCGACAGCGTGGCGAACCGTCAGCCGGAGGCGCTGTGGAAGGCCGCGCCCGCCGCCTCGTACCGGACGCGGGTCTTCGGCTGAGGGGCTGGACCCCGGATCGGGTTTCGGGATAAGCGGGCCGCGTCGCGCGCCTGGCGCGGCGGAAGTCTCCGCGACCTTCCTGAAAAAACGGACCTCGGTATGAACAGAACCCTGCTGGCGGGCACGGTCGCAATGGCGATCATCGTGCTTGCCTCGAACATCCTTGTACAGTTCCTCGTCGGCGACTGGCTGACCTGGGGCGCCTTCACCTATCCTTTCGCCTTCCTCGTCACCGATCTGATGAACCGGCTGCAAGGGCCGGCGGCGGCGCGGCGCGTGGTCTATGCCGGTTTCCTCACCGGCCTGATCTGCAGCGCGGTCGGCACGCAGATCGTGGGCGAGTTCGGGCCGCTGGTCAGCCCGCGCGTGGCGGCGGCGTCGCTGAGCGCCTTCCTGCTCGGCCAGCTGCTCGACATCACGGTCTTCAACCGGCTGCGCCAGGGCCTCTGGTGGCGCGCGCCGCTGGTCTCGAGCGTGCTTGGCAGCGCGGCCGATACGTTGGTGTTCTTCACCATCGCCTTCTCGGCGAGCCTCGCCTTCCTCGCGCCGGGCGTCGATGTCGGCTGGGCCAACGCGCCGGTGCCGATGCTGGGCTCAGGGCCGATCCTGCCGCTTTGGGTCAGCCTCGCGGTGGCGGACTTCGGCGTGAAGCTCGCCATCGCCATCTTCGCCCTGGCGCCGTTCCGCGCACTCGTCTGGCAATATCGGGCGGGGCCGGCGAAATAGTTCTTGCGTTTCGCCGCCGTGATGGCACCATCAACGCAACCGCAACAACTGGAAGGAGGTGATCCAATGTCTGAACGGACCTTGGAGCTTTTGGTCGTGTCAATGCGTGGGGTGACCGGCTGAGGGGCAGCCCCCTCTGACCAGGACCGACGCTTGGCGATGCGCCGGACAGGCCAACCTCCAAGCCCAACCATACGAGGGGTCGCGGTGTTCCGCGGCCCCTTTCCGTTGACCGTCACGCTTACGCTCACAGGCCCTTCCCCATGCTGCGCATCACCGACGAGATCGTTCTCCAGGATTGGGAAATGAGCGAGAGCTTCGTCCGCGCCTCCGGGCCGGGCGGGCAGAATGTGAACAAGGTCTCGACCGCCGTCGAACTGCGTTTCGAGGCGGAGAGGTCGCCGAACCTGACGTCCGAGGTCAAGGCGCGGCTTCGGCGGCTCGCCGGCTGGCGCTGGTCCGGCGAGGGCGCGCTGATCGTCACCGCCGAGACGCACCGCAGCCAGGCGATGAACCGCGCCGAGGCGCGGGAGAAACTTCGTGACCTCATCCTCCGCGCGCTGGAACGGCCAAAGCCGCGACGCGCGACGCGCCCGACCCTCGGCTCGGTGCGTCGGCGTCTCGACGGCAAGGCCCGGCGGTCGGTGGTGAAGGAGGGACGCGGCAAGGTCGAGGACGACGTCTGACCGGCGGCTCTTTGCTTTGATCTGGCGCTTTTCCTTCGACCGAAGCGGGCCCTCAGGCCTGGGCGGGTTCGTCACAGACGCGCCCGCCGGGGGCAGGCAGGCGCGGACGGATTTGTCGACGGACAAATCCGTCACGACAAGGAGGGCGCGGAAATTACGACACCGGACAGGAAATCAGGCAAGGCAGAGGGTCGTTGTTAGAGTCAGCGAGACCGTCGCGACACGACACGGACGAGCCCCCGGGGGCGCGGGCTGGCGAGGGCGAGGAGGGTGAAGAGGGCGGCTGCGAGGCAGGGGAGCATGGCGTTTCCTTCCGGCTTTCCGGCGAAACGCCCGAGGCCCGGACAGGTTCCGTCCGGGTCAGGAACGGGCCGCGCGCCCCGGCAGGGCGTGGTCGAGCAGCGCTTCCAGCGGCACGACGCGGAGCGTCGCCTTGTGGGTGCTGGCCAGCACCACCTTCGGCGCGGCGCCGGCGAGCCAGGCTTCCTTCCAGCGCGCGGCGCAGAGGCACCAGCGGTCGCCGGGGCGCAGGCCGGCGAAGCCGAATTCCGGGCGCGGCGTGGAGAGGTCGTTGCCGCGGGCGCGGGAGAAGGTCAGAAACTCGGCGGTGAGCCGGACGCAGACGGTATGACGGCCGCGGTCGGACGGGCCGGTATCGCAGCAGCCGTTGCGGAAGAACCCGGTGACCGGATCGAAGGCGCAGGGTTTCAGCGGCTCGTCGAGCACATTGACGCTCTCGTCGATCTCGTCGCCGTTCATTGGGTATCCGCTCATTGGTATCCCGTCATTTCCAGATAGCCGCGTCCCGGATGGCTGCCGGTGACGCGGATCGGTCCTTCCCAATAGGGAAAGACCGTGCCCATCCAGCTTTGCGCGTTCAGGGGCGCGGTGTCCACCGCGAGCCCGCGGCTCGGGATCTCGATATGCCATCCGGTGGGGATCCGGCGGCCGGCGACCTCGGTTTCGGTTCCGGGCGTGAGGCGGATCTCGCCCGCCCCGAGTGGTTGCGCGGCGCCGTCGGGGGCGATCCAGGTTCCGACGAGAAAGGGCGGCCTTGTCCGCGAGCGCATCCGGTAGAGCATCAGCTTCTCGCCGCCGTCGAGGGTGAGGGCGAACCAGTCCCAGCCGAGCTGATCCGCCGTCAGGGGTTGCGAGGACCATTCGCGGTCGAGCCAGGCTTCGCCGGTCACGGCGATCTCGCGGCCCCCGAGACCGAGGGTGCCTTCTACGCGGTAGAAAGGCTGGCTGTAGTAGTAGGAGGCCTGCCCCTCGTCGGACTTGACGCTGAGGCCGCGGTCGCCCTGGAGCACCGGCGGCGGCGCGGCGGTGGCGTGGAGGTCATAGGAGAAATCCGCCGCCTTCGCCCGGACGCGCAGGTCGGCGAGGGCGTCGGCGCCGGGAGTGGGCGCGGCGGTCATCTCCCAATCGTCGATCCAGGCGTGGAACGGGTCGAGCGTCACGCCGGCCTGACCGACGCCGCCTCGGGCGAAGGTTTCGGCGAAGGCGTGGTCGGTGGCGCTGGTCGCGGCGGCGTGACCCATCCAGACCGCGTTGCTGTCCCAGCCCTCGGCCTCCGGTCCCGGCGCGAGGGCGGAGCGGAACAGCGTCCATTGCGCGCCATAGTCCGCGCCGGCCGCGTCGCGCAGATTGGCGGTGAGATACCACCATTCGACGCGAAAGCCGGGATGCGCGCCATGGTCGCGGGGAAATGCGATCCGCGCCGGGGCGGTCACCGGCGTGAAATCCTCCGCCGGGCCGCCAAGGCCGGCGAAGCCCTGCGCGAAGGCGACGACCGGCAGGAACAGCAGCGCGACGAGGGCCTTAGCGTTCATTGCCGAAGCTCCGCAGCAGGTCGGTCGGCGCGGCGCGGGCCAGGCGCCAGGCGGGCCAGGCGGCGGCGAGGCCGGCCGTCGCCAGCGCCAGCGCGAAGAGGGTGAGCCATTTGCCGGGGAAGAGCAGGATCGGCAGCCGCCAGCCGAAGGCGAGCGGGTTGATCACCGCCGTCAGCACCCAGGCGACGGCGAGACCGAGCGGCAGGGCGGCGACCGCGGTCAGCGCGGCGAGGCCGAGCGCCTTCGCCATTTCGAGCCCGGCGAGGTGGCGACGGGTGAGGCCGAGCGCCCAGAGCGGGGCGAGGCGGGCGAAGCGCTGGTTCGAGAGGGTGAGGAGGCTTGCCAGCAGCGCGACGCCTGCGACGCCGAGGGTCAGCGCGTTTAGCGCCACGGTCACGGCGAAGGTCTTGTCGAAGACGCCGCGCGAGACTTCCTTGATCGCCCGCTGGTCGACCACCGTCGGCGGCGGGTCGAAGGCGGCGCGGAGGTCGGCGGCCAGCCCGGCGGCGCGCTCGGGCGCGACGCGCACCGCCATGCGCCGCCGCTCGGCATCCGGCCAGGCGGCCAGCGCGCCGAGGCCGAGCATGATCTGGCCCTCGGGATTGCCATAGTCGGGATAGATCGCGGCGATGGTCAGCCGGCGCGGGCCATCCGGCGCCGGAACTTCGATCACGTCGCCCGGGCGGAGGCCGAGCCGCGTCGCGAGCTGTTCCGAAGCGAGCGCGGCGCCACCGGCCGCCACCCGGTCCCAGGCGCCGGGCAGGGCGGACTGGAGGGGCCAGTTCTCGCGGTAGGTCGGATCGTCGCGGAAGCCGTAGAGTTCGAGCGGCGCGTCGGCGAGGCGGCTCCGCGCGCTCCAGATCGGCAGGACCGCGGTGACGCTGGGCTGGTCCTCCAGCCAGGCGGCGACGGCGCGGGCCTGATCGCTGTCGGCGGCGGTGACGTAGAGCTCGGCGGCGAGGCGGCGGTCGAGCCAGCCGAGGAAGGTCTCGCGGAAGCTGTCGACCATGGTGCCGACGCCGATATTGACGCCGAGCGCGAGAAGCAGGGCCATGAGGGCGAGCGAGAGGCCGGTCAGTTCCTGCCGGCCATCGGCCCAGGCCCATTGCGCCACCGGTCCGCGCGCCGACCGGGCGCCGAGCGCGAGCGCGCCGAAGAGGGCGGCGGGCAGGGCGAGCGCGGCGGAGAGCAGCAGGGCGCCCATCGCCGCGAATCCGGCGACGAGCCCGTCGCCGAGGGCGAGCAGCGCCAGACCGCCGGTGGCGAGGGCGGCGGCGATGGCCAGTTCCACCTTCAGCGCGCGACGGCGGGCGCCGATCCAGGCAAACGGCCGGGCGACCGCGAGCGGCGACAGCGTAGCGGCGCGCCAGAGGCTGGTCGCCGAGGCGGCCAGCGCGCCGACGAGCGCCATGCCTAGGCCGGCGAGCCACCAGCCGAGGCCGAGCGACAGGCTGCCCGGCACCGCCGCGCCATAAAGGCCGCGCAGCGAGGCGGCGACGTCCGGCAACAGCGCCGCCGCGATGCCATAGCCGGCCACCATGCCGGCCGCGCCGGCGATCAGCGCCAGCGCGGTCATCTCGGCCAGCAGCGTCAGCGTCAGCACCCGCGCCGGCACGCCGCAGGCGCGGAGCGCGCGGAGCGTCGGCCGCCGCTGCTCAAAGGCGAGGCCGATGGCGGAATAGACGATGAAGAGGCCGACGACGAAGCTGAGAAAGCCAAAGGCGGTCAGGTTGAGGTGAAAGCTGTCGGTCAGCCTCGCGAGGTCGCTTTCGCGCCCCGGCCCCTCGATCCGCAGGCGAAGCGCGAGATCGGCGGGCAAGGGGCGGCCAGCCTCCGCCGCCGGCAGCAGGAGGTGCGAGACCTCGCCGCGCGTGCCGAGCAAGGCCTCGGCGCGGCCGATGTCGGTGACGATCGTGTCCGGCGGAGCGGTCTCGAGCGGTTCGGGAGGTGGCAGGCCGGACGTCGCGGCGACCAGCGGCGCGGTTTCCGGCGCGGTCAGCGCGCGGCCCGGCGGCAGGAGGAAGGCGCGGATCGCGTCGTCGCCGCTCTCCGGGCCGACGGCGCCGGGCGGCAGGGTCAAGGGATCGATGCCGATCACCCGCAACCGCGTTTCGCCCTGGCGCCAGTCGCCTTCGAGCACCGGTGACGCCTTCCAGCCGGCCCGGCGCAGCGCGATATAGTCGGCGAGCGGAAAGTCGCGGCCATCGCGCGCCTCGACGCGGGCGACCTCGGCCCCGCCGAGCACCGCCTCGGCCGCGGCGTAGCTGGCGCGCGCCTGGGCGTTCAGCGCCTGCACCCCGCTCCAGAGCGCGGTGGCGACCGCGAGGCCGAGGAGGAGCGTCGCGAGTTCCAGCGGATGCCGCCGCCAATGGCCGAGCAGCGCCGCGAAGACCGCGCGCGTCATCCGAGCCGGCCGGCGCGCAAGGTGACGCGGGCGTCGAGCCAAGCCGCGCAGCGGCCGACCGCTGTGCGTGACCATGAGCAGGCTGGCGCCGGTCGCGGCGACGAGCCCGAGCAGGAGGTCGAGCACCGCGTCGCCGGTCGCCTCGTCGAGATTTCCCGTCGGCTCGTCGGCGAGGATCAGGCCGGGGCGGGCGGCGAGCGCGCGGCCGATCGCCACCCGCTGCTGCTGTCCGCCCGAGAGTTCCTCGGGATAGCGGGCGAGAAGGGTGGCGAGGCCGAGGCGCCCGGTCAGCTCGGCCTGCCAGGCTGGATCGAGCCGGCCGGCGAGGCGCGCCTGGAAGGCGAGATTCGCGCCGACGTCGAGGCTCGGGATCAGGTTGAACTGCTGGAAGACGATGCCGATCGCCTCGCGGCGGAGGCGTGCGCGGCCGAGGTCGCCGAGCGCGGTGACGATTCCCGGCCCGACGCGGATCTCGCCCGAATCGACCGGTTCCAGCCCGGCGATCAGATGCAGCAGCGTGCTCTTTCCGCTGCCTGATTCCCCGGTAAGCGCCAAGCTCGCCCCAGCCCCGAGCGCGAGCGAGACGTCGCGCAGCACCGGCTCCGCGCCGCCTGCGCCGGTGTAAGTCTTTGAAACGGATCGTACTGACAGCATCTCGGCCCGATCGAGCATTGCCCCATCGCATCTAGCACGTCGCGTCGGTATAGACAGGCGGCCTTTCCAACCGGGATGATCCGCCGATGACCGACGATCCGACGCAGCTCGGCGGCCTGCGCGCCGCGATTCGCGACCGGACCTATGCCGACGAGACGGCGTTGGTCCGCGACCTGATCGGTGGCACGGGCCTCGATGCGTCGGCGCGCGCCGCGATCGTGGCCCGGGCGGCGGAACTGGTCTCGCGGGTGCGCGAGCGGTCGTCGCCGAGCGTGATGGAGGCGTTTCTCGCCGAATACGGCCTGTCGACCGAGGAAGGCGTCGGCCTCATGTGCCTCGCCGAGGCGCTTTTGCGGGTGCCGGACGCCGAGACGATCGACGAGCTGATCGCAGACAAGATCGAACCTTCGAACTGGGGCGCGCATCTCGGGCGGTCGAGTTCCAGCCTCGTCAACGCCGCGACCTGGGGGCTGATGCTCACGGGGCGGGTGCTCGACGACGACCCGGGGCGGTCGGCGGCGGCGCTGCGCAGCATGGTGCGCCGGTTGGGCGAACCGGTGGTGCGGGCGGCCGTCGGACGGTCGATCAAGCTCATGGGCCGGCAGTTCGTGCTGGGCGAGACCATCGGCTCGGCGATGAACCGGGCGCGGACGCTCGAGGGGAAGGGCTACACCTATTCCTACGACATGCTCGGCGAGGCGGCGCGGACCGAGGCGGACGCGCTGCGCTATGCCCGCGCCTATGCCGATGCGATCAAGGCGATCAGCGCGCGGGCGACCGGCGACGCGCGGACCAGCCCCGGCATATCGGTGAAGCTGTCGGCCCTGCATCCGCGCTATGAATGGACGCACCGCGGCGAGGTGATGAAGGTGCTGGTGCCGCGCGCCCTGGAACTGGCGCGCGCCGCCGCCCGGGCCGGGATCGGCTTCAATATCGACGCGGAGGAATCGGAGCGTCTCGACCTGTCGCTCGACGTGGTCGAGGCGATGCTCCGGGTGCCCGGTCTCGCCGGATGGGACGGCTTCGGCGTGGTGGTCCAGGCCTATGGCCGGCGCGCGGGGGCGGTGATCGACTGGCTCCATGCGCTGGCCACGCGGCTCGACCGCAAGGTGATGGTGCGGCTGGTCAAGGGCGCCTATTGGGACGCCGAGGTGAAGCTGGCGCAGGAGCGCGGCGTGCCGGATTTCCCGGTCTTCACCCGCAAGCCGCATACCGACGTCAGCTACATGGCGAACGCGAAGAAGCTGCTCGGCATGCGCGACCGGATCTATCCGCAGTTCGCGACGCACAACGCCCATACGATGGCGACGGTGCTGGACCTCGCCGGTGACACCCAGGGCTTCGAGTTCCAGCGGTTGCATGGCATGGGCGAGGCCCTGCACGAGATCGTGCGCGAGGCCGAGGGGACGCGCTGCCGGATCTATGCGCCGGTCGGGGCGCATCGCGACCTTCTCGCCTATCTTGTGCGGCGGTTGCTGGAGAATGGCGCCAATTCGTCCTTCGTGAACCAGATCGTCGACAAGAGCCTCGCGCCCGAGCTGATCGCCGCCGATCCGGTCGCCGAGGCGGAGGCGGAGATCGGGCCGAATACCGGCATCCGCGCGCCATCCGAGCTGTTCGCGCCGCGCCGCAACGCGCGGGGCTGGAACGTCAACGAGCCCGCCTCGATCGCGCCGCTGATCGCCGCGCGCGAGGGATGGGCGGCGCGGCGGTGGCGGGCGGGCGGCGTCGGCGAGGGACGCGAGGTCGTCAATCCGGCCGATCCAACGGACGTGGTCGGCCATGTCGTCGAGGCGACCCCGGAGGAGGTGGCCGCCGCGCTGGCCGGCGCCGAGGCGGCTGTCGCCGGCTGGTCCGCGACCCCGGCGGCGGATCGGGCGGCGATCCTGCGCCGCGCCGCCGATCTCTACGAGGAGAATGTCGCGGAACTGGTCGCGCTCTGCGCCCGCGAGGCGGGCAAGACGCTGGCCGACGCGGTCTCCGAACTGCGCGAAGCGGTGGATTTCCTGCGCTACTACGCGGACGCGGCGGAGGGCGCGCCGGGCACCGGCCGCGGCGTAGTGGTCTGCGTCAGTCCCTGGAACTTCCCGCTCGCCATCTTCACCGGGCAGGTCGCCGCCTGCCTCGGCGCCGGCAACGCGGTGATCGCCAAGCCGGCGGAACAAACGCCGCTGATCGCCGCCCGCGCCGTGGAACTCCTGCGCGCCGCGGGGCTGCCCGAGGGCGCGCTCTGGCTCTCGCCGGGCGACGGGCCGACGGTCGGCGGGCCACTGACCGCGGCGCCCGGCATCGCGGGGGTCTGTTTCACCGGCTCGACCGAGGTGGCGCGGCTGATCCATCGCGCGCTCGCGGACAACGCCGACCCCGACGCGGTGCTGATCGCCGAGACCGGCGGGCTCAATGCGATGATCGTCGATTCGACCGCGCTGACCGAGCAGGTGGTGCGCGACATTCTCGCCTCGGCCTTCCAGTCGGCCGGCCAGCGCTGTTCCGCGCTGCGCGTACTCTATGTGCAGGAGGAAGCGCGGCCGCGGGTGCTGGAGATGCTGGCGGGCGCCATGCGGACCCTGGTCATCGGCGACCCCTGGGATAGCGCCACCGACGTCGGCCCGGTGATCGACGCCGAGGCCGAGGAGGGGATCAAGGCCTATCTCGACGACCAGACCCGCGCTGGCCATCTGCTGGAGACGCGCCATGTGCCCGACACGGGGCGTTTCGTGTCGCCGAGCGTGATCGCCGTGCCCGGTATCGCGGCGGTCGAGCGCGAGATCTTCGGGCCGGTGCTGCATGTCGCGGGCTTTCGCGCGACGGAGCTCGACGCGGTGGTGGATGCGATCAATGCGCGCGGCTTCGGCCTGACCGCCGGGTTGCACAGCCGGATCGACGATAGGGTCGAGCGGCTGACCTCGCGGCTGCGGGTCGGCAATATCTATGTGAACCGCAACCAGATCGGCGCCATCGTCGGGTCGCAACCCTTCGGCGGCGAGGGCCTGTCCGGCACCGGGCCGAAGGCGGGCGGGCCGTTCTACCTGCCGCGGCTGACCCGCGTGGCGGAGCGGCGCGCGGATACCGGGCCCGAGGGCGCCGCCATTCCGGCGACGGCGATCGAGGCGGCCTTCGCCGGCCTGTCGCTCTGGGAGGCGGAGGACCGGATCAGCGCCCTCGGCGCGCTGATCCCGGCCTCGCCCGCGCTCGACGCGGCGGCGCGCGTTCCCTGGGCGCCGCGCGACCTGCCGGGGCCGACCGGCGAGAGCAACCGCCTGACGCTGCATCCGCGCGGCCGGGTGCTCTGCCTCGGCGCGGGGCCGGAGGCGGCCTTGGCGCAGGCGACGCAGGCCTTGGCCGGCGGCAACATGGTCGTCGCGGTGGCGGTCGATGTCCGGGCGGCGCTCGCTCCGCTTGCCAAGGCGGGCCTGCCGGTCGCGGCGCTCGACGGGCAGGTGGTGGCGGCGGATCTCGCCGGGCTCGCCGATCTCGCGCTCGTCGCGGCGCGCGGGCCGGCGGACTGGCTCCGGACGCTGCGCCGGGCGCTCGCCGCCCGCGCCGGGGGAATCGTGCCGCTGGAAACCGCGCTGATCGCGCCCGAGCGCTATTGCCTCGAACGGCATCTCTGCATCGACACGACCGCCGCGGGCGGCAATGCGAGCTTGCTGGCCGAGAGCGCCTAAGTCTCAGAACATGCCTTCGGCATATTCCGGGCGCGGCTCCAGGCCCGCGGCTTCCTGGCGCTTGATCTCGGCGGCGACGCGCGAGACGGTGGCCATGCGCTGGGCCGAGGCGGGGTGCGTCGAGAGCAAGGCGCCGCCCCCGGCCAGCGCCGGGCTGGTGAAGAGCAGCGCGCCCCGCTCCGGATCATAGCCGGCGCGCGCGGCGATGAAGGCGCCGAGCGTGTCGGCTTCGAGCTCGTAGCTCTGGCTGTAGGCTCGGCCGCCGACCATCGCGCCGAGGTCCATCGCCTGCTGGATCGCCTCGTCGCTCGCCCCCATCCCGCCATAGCCCCCGGCCGCGACGACGAGGCCGCCCATCACCATGGCGCCGAGGATGCTCTGCTGTTGCTGCTTGCTGATATGCTGGGCGATCTGGTGGCTCGCCTCGTGGCTCAGGACGAAGGCGATCTCGTCGTCGCTGGTCATCTGGTCGAGCAGCGCGGCGCTGACGATGATGATCGGCCGCCCGTCGTCGTTCAGCGTCTGAAAGGCGTTCGGCGGCATGCGCGGGTCCTTGTCGAGCCCGATGGCGAAGTCGCAGGCATTGCCGCCGGCGCCGCGCTCCTCGCGGCAGAATTGCTCGGCCACCGGCTCGACCCGCGCGGCCACCCGGCGGAAATCCGACGCGGTGCGCGCCTTGCCGCCGCCGCGCGCGGCGGCGGGGGCCGCGGTCACGGCGCCGCCCTCCGCGACGGGCACCTGATAGGTGGTGCCGCAGGCGGCGAGCGAAAGGCAAAGGGCGGCGGCGGCAATTCTCGACATGCGCATGGCTCCAGCTTCCGGCGCAGATTTCAGGGTTCGCCGGCCGGCTGTCCAGTCCCGGTGCCGTGATCGGTCCAGGCGACGCGGCCCTCGAGCACCCGCGCCGGATCTCCGCCCGCGAACGCGGCGGCGAGGAAATGCCCCAGCACTCCGGCGGATTTGAGCGCGGCCGCCGCCTCGTGGCCTTGCCCCCGCACCACGAGGTGCCGCGCGTTCGGCCGCGCCGGGAACCGCGACCAATGCGCGCGCTCCGCCGCGTCGTCGCCGTTCACCGTGACATAGCGGGTCCGGTCGTTGAACTGGCCTTCGAGCGACGGAAAACGGAAGCCGTCGATCGCCGCGACATAGTCGCGCCACCGGATCTCGCCTGGAACCACGCCGGGCATGACGCTGAACTGCGGGGCGAAGGCGACGCAGGTCTCCATGGCGGTGAAATTCGACATCAGGATGGCGTTGAAGCCGCCCATGCTGTTGCCGAGCCCAAGGATGCGGGCGCCCGGCGCCAGCGGTGCGACGAGATCGGCGACGCGGGCGAAATCGACGCGATTGCCCCAGCTGCGCGTCTTGTCGAAGACGAAGGCGGAGGCGGCGCCGAGCGTGGCCATGGTGCCGACGAACTCCGCCCGCTGAATATCGATACCGCCGAGCGCGTGGCCGATCCCGGTGAAGCAGAGGACCAGCGCCCGGGCGTCCGGGCGGTCGGTCGCCGTCACCTTGAGCGCGGAATCCTCATGCAGCAGGCGTTCGCCGGAGGGCGTCGGCGGTGCGCCGAGGCGAAAGCGGCCAAGCAGGGCGCGCGCGGAATTCATCCTCACCTCGGAAGCGGCGACACACGCATAGGTTGCATGAAGCCGCGGCCGAAGTCGAGGGGGTCATCGCCGCCGGGCCACCATCGCGAGGCCGCCGACGGCGACGATCAGCAACCCTGCCGCGCCCGGCAGGGGGATCGGCGCCACCGGGGCGGACAGGGCGGCGACCGCCGAGGACGCGTCGCCCGCGTTGATCTGATCCATGGCGATCTCGCCAAGCCGGCGATGAACGACGAAATTGGGATGGATCTCGTCGAAGAAGGCGCGATAGCGCCCCTGGCGGGTCGAGCAGGCATCGCCGTCCTCGTCGAGGCAGGGCGTCGTCACGTCGCGCACCCCGTAGGCGCGCGGATCCTCGATCAGCGCGTTGAACAGGGCATAGGCGCTGACTTTGCGCACATTCGCCCCGTCCTCGCGCAGGGCGATGATCTCGCGCCGCAGCTGGCGGTTGAACGCCTTGGTGCCGGCCGAGGCGGCGCGGGCGCCGGAGCGGTCGTCGCCATATTTCGGGATCTTGCCGAGGTCCGGCAGGTCAAAGATCAGGAAATCATCCACCCCGGCGCGGGCGAGCCGTTCCGCCGTCGCGCCCACCGCCTGCGCCGCCGCGCGGCCCGCCCGGATCGATCCGCTATTGCCCGAAGCCTTCAGGATGTCGTTGCCGCCGGCCCAGAGCGCCAGCAGCGGCCGGTCGCCCTTGCGGTCGTCATCGAGCGCGCGATAGCGCGCGGCCTGCGCCCTGAGATCGGGGATGCCGTCGTTCGTCGTGCGCGCCGTCGCCCCGCCCCAGGCATGGTTGCCGGTCGGCAGCCGTTCGGCGCGGAATTCGTCGGCCACATGCTCGGCCCAGACCGGACCGTTGGAGAAGCGGCCGCGGTAGTAGGGCGGGCTCTTCGGCTCCTGGCGGAAGGTGCTTCGATAGATGTTGCCGGTATCCGACAGGCTGTCGCCGAGCACGTGAAAGCTCGTGTAGTCGAGCGTCGCGCCCGACGCCGGACCCACCGCGGCGAGGGCCAGCCCCGCCCCGAGAAACGCCCCGATCCAAGACCGCATCGCAACTCCCCCTTTTTCGGGCCTTCACCCGTTCGTGAAGGAAGTAGCGGGCGCGGCGCGCAAGGCAATCGCCTCAATCGGCCGAACCGTTGCTTTCCGGCGCGGCGCGGCGCATTTCCGCCCGGACGCGCATCGCGGCGGCGGCGTGCCGGTTCTCCAGCACCACGCCATAGGCGACGCCGGCGAGAAAGCCGCCGAGATGCGCCTCCCAGGCCAGCATGCCGCCAAGACCGATGTACATCACGACATTGATCCCGATCAGCACCAGCACCCGGCGCCAGACGGGGCCCGCCGGCACCCCCGCGGCGCGGTGGCGGCGATAGTCCCAGACCGTCCAGACGCCGAGGAAGGCGAAGACCGCGCCCGAGGCGCCGACCATGGGCGCCGGGCTGGTGGAAAGCAGGCCGAAGGCCGCGCCGCCGGCGACCGCGCCGACGAAGAAGATCGGCAGGATCGTCCCCGCGCCATAGCGGTCGCCGACGAACCGGCCGAGGGCCAGCAGCACCGCCATGTTCATCGCCATGTGCAAGAAGCCGCCGTGCAGCAGCGCGTGGCTGAGAAACATCGTCACCGGCTGCGCCGGATAGAGCGGCTGGGCGCCATGCAGCAGGCTGACCCAGAAGGCGCCCGACCGCAGCACCCGCATCCGCAGCGACGGGTCGAAGACATAGCCGGCATCGGCGGCGGTCAGCAGCAGTTCGACGCCCGCGATGACGAAGAAAAGCGCGAGCAAGCTGCGCGGCAGCGGCTTGTGCACATAGGGCTTGCGCTCGGGAACGGTCATCGGAGCCTACGAGATCGCGAAAACGCCGCCATGCTGCGCCGCCGCCGCCGCCGGGGTCAAGCGGAGACAGGCGCGGCGGCTCGCGTCGCAGATCCGGGAAGAACGGACTTGCAAAGGTTCATATATGGATGGATAGTTTATATAAGAATACGGGGAGAAAACATGCGCCTGAAGGGTCGGACGATTCTCGTTACCGCGGCGGGTCAGGGCATCGGCCGGGCCAGTGCGATCGCCTGCGCGGCGGAAGGCGCGCGTGTCATCGCGACTGATCTGCGCGCCGATCTGCTCGGCGGGCTCGACATGGAAACGCGGGCGCTCGATGTCATCGACGCGGCGGCGGTGACGGCGGCGGTGGCCGAGATCGGGCCGCTCGACGGGCTCTTCAATTGCGCGGGCGTCGTGCACAACGGCACGCTGGCCGATGTGACGGATGCCGACTGGGATTTCGCTTTCGCGCTCAATGTCACGGCGGCGATGCGGCTGACCCGCGCCTGCCTGCCCGGCCTGCTGGCGCGGGCGGCGGAGACCGGCGACGCGAGCGTGCTCAACATGGCCTCGATGGCCTCGTCGATCAAAGGCTTCCCCAACCGCTGCGTCTATGGCGCGACCAAGGCGGCGGTGATCGGCCTCAGCAAGTCGATCGCCGCCGACCATGTGAGGCTCGGCCTGCGGTGCAACGCGCTCTGCCCCGGCACGGTCGATACGCCGAGCCTGCGCGGCCGGATCGCCGCCTCCGCCGATCCGGTTCAGGCGGCGAAGGATTTCATCGCCCGCCAGCCGATGGCCCGCCTCGCGACCGTCGACGACATCACGCCGATGGTCGTCTATCTCCTCTCTACCGAAAGCCGCTTCGTCACGGGACAGGCGGTGCTCGTCGATGGCGGGGTCACGATCTGAGGAGCAAACCCGCGGGGCGGGTCTCGGCACATTGGTCGCTCTTGCCAGCCAGCCGGCCTCGGGAACTATCGCACGACGGATCATCGAGAGGCTGGGGCCCGGCCTCCCTTTCCGCAGGGGGATGGAACATGAAACTGCTTCGCTTCGGACCGGCTGGCCAGGAACGCCCGGGATTGCTCGACGCCGGGGGACGCATCCGGGATCTGTCGGGTCATGTCGATGACATCGCGGGCGACGCGCTGCTGCCCGAGGGGCTGGCGCGGCTGGCGGCGATCGACCCGGAGAGCCTGCCGCTGGCCGCGGGCGATCCCCGGATCGGTCCCTGCGTCGGCCGGATCGGCAAATTCGTCTGCATCGGCCTCAACTACGCCGACCACGCCGCCGAGTCGGGGCTGGACGTGCCCGCCGAGCCGGTGGTCTTCAACAAATGGACGAGCGCCGTCTGCGGGCCGAACGACGATGTCGAGATCCCGCGCGGCTCGCAAAAGACCGACTGGGAAGTCGAGCTTGGCGTGGTGATCGGCAAGGGCGGCCGCTATATCGCGGAGGCCGACGCGCTGTCGCATGTCGCGGGCTATTGCGTCGTCAACGACGTCTCCGAGCGCGAATGGCAGATCGAGCGCGGCGGCACCTGGGACAAGGGCAAGGGCTGCGATACGTTCGGGCCAATCGGTCCCTGGCTGGTGACGCCGGACGAGGTCGGCGATGTCCAGACCCTCGGCATGTGGCTCGACGTCGACGGGCGGCGGCGGCAGACCGGCTCGACCGCGACCATGATCTTCGGCGTGGCGACCCTCATCGCCTATCTGACGCGCTTCCTGTCGCTGCAGCCCGGGGATGTGATCTCGACCGGCACTCCGCCGGGCGTGGGTATGGGGCAGAAGCCGCCGACCTATCTCAAGGGCGGTGAGGTGGTGCGGCTCGGGATCGACGGACTGGGCGAACAGACGCAGCGGGTCGTCCGCGCGTGACGAGGATCACCAGCCTGCGCACGATCGACGTGCGCTTTCCGACCAGCCGGCATCTCGACGGATCGGATGCGATGAATCCCGACCCGGACTATTCGGCCGCCTACGTCATTCTCGGAACGGACGGGCCGTGCGAGGGGCACGGGCTGACCTTCACCATCGGCCGCGCAACGAGATCTGCGTCGCCGCGATCGGTGGCGCTGCGTCCGCTGGTCGTCGGGCTGGAGATGGATTGGATCGCCGAGGACATGGGCCGCTTCTGGCGGCATGTCACCGGTGACAGCCAGTTGCGCTGGATCGGGCCGGACAAGGGCGCGATCCATCTCGCCACCGGCGCGGTCGTGAACGCGGTCTGGGATCTGTGGGCCAAGATCGAGGGCAAGCCGGTCTGGCAGCTGGTCGCCGACATGAGCCCGGCGGAATTCGTCCGCTGCGTCGATTTCCGCTATCTGACCGATTGCGTCACGCCGGAATGGGCGCTCGACTTCCTCACCGCGCAGGCGGCGGGCAAGGCCGAGCGGATCGCGACGCTGCGGGCCGAGGGCTATCCCTGCTACACCACCTCGGCCGGCTGGCTCGGCTATGACGATGCCAAGCTGCGCCGCCTCTGCCGCGAGGCGGTCGACGCGGGCTTTCGCCACGTGAAGATGAAGGTCGGGCGCGATCTCGCCGACGACATCCGCCGGCTGACCATCGCGCGCGAGGCGGTCGGGCCGGACGTCCAGCTGATGATCGACGCCAATCAGGTCTGGGAGGTCGATCAGGCGATCGACTGGGTGCGCGAACTCGCCTTCGCCAAGCCCTGGTTCATCGAGGAACCGACAAGCCCCGACGATATCGAGGGGCACCGCAAGATCCGGGAGAGCGTCGCCCCGGTGCAGGTCGCCACGGGCGAGATGTGCCAGAACCGGATCCTGTTCAAGCAGTTCATCATGACCGGCGCCATTGATGTGGTGCAGATCGACAGCTGCCGGCTGGGCGGGGTGAACGAGATCCTCGCCGTCCTGTTGATGGCGGCGAAATACGGGTTGAAGGTCTGTCCGCACGCCGGGGGCGTCGGCCTTTGCGAATATGTCCAGCATCTGAGCATGATCGACTATCTCTGCGTCGCGGGCACGCGCGAGGGGCGGGTGATCGAATATGTCGACCATCTGCACGAGCATTTCCGCGACCCCTGCGTCATCCGGAACGCGGCCTACATGCCGCCGGAGGCGCCGGGCTTCTCGATCGAGATGAAGCCCGAGAGTCTGGGCGAATACCGCTTCAGGGCGGCCTGACGCGGGGTCAGGACGCGCGGCTGAACTGGCCGCCGGCGGTGAGGTAGGCGTCGAAGGCGCTCGCGATGATCCGCGCGAGCGGTATTCCTTCGGGCCGGATCGCCAGACCCGCGGCGTCGAGGGTGACGAGGTCGCCGAACCGCGCCGCGACCTCGGCGGCGATCGGGCGCAGGGCGTCGTCCGCGGTGAGATCGAGATGGAAGTCGCAGAGCAGCGCCTCGATCGCCCGGGCGCGGAGGTGGTCGTCGGGGCTCAGCGCGTGGCCGCGCGCGCCGGCGAGCCGCCCCTCGGCGATGCGCGCGGTCCAGGCCGGCGTCGCGGCGGCGTTCTGGACATAGCCGCCCGGAAAGCGCGAGATCGACGAGGCGCCGAGGCCGATCAGCGTCGGGCAGACATCGTCGGTATAGCCCTGGAAATTGCGGCGCAGCCGGCCGGCGCGCGCCGCTGTTTCGAGCGCGTCGCCCGGCCGGGCGAAATGATCGATGCCGATCCGGCGAAACCCTGCGGCCGCGAAGTCCCGGGCGGCGCGGCTGGCGAGCTGGAACCGCGCGAGATCGTCGGGCAGGGTCGCCTCGTCGATCAGCTTCTGCCGCTTCGAGGCCCAGGGCACATGCGCGTAGCCGAAGATCGCCACACGATCGGGGGCGAGGTCGAGCACCTGTTCGACCGTGGCGGCGAGGCTGGCCTCCGTCTGGCGCGGCAGGCCATAGACCAGATCGGCGTTGAGCGAGGCGACGCCATGGTCGCGCAGGTCGTCGACGGCGCGGCGGGTCGCTTCGAAGCTTTGCGGCCGGCCGATCGCCTGCTGAACCAAAGGGTCGAAATCCTGGATACCGAGGCTCGCCCGCGTCATGCCCTCGGCGGCGAGGGCCCTGATCCTGTCGCGGTCCACCGTCGCCGGGTCGATCTCGACGGAAAAGTCGAGATCGGGCGTCGGCGCGATCGCCGCGCGGATCGCGGCGGCGAGGCGGTGGATCATGTCCGGCGGCAGGATGGTGGGCGTTCCCCCGCCCCAATGCAGGCGGCCCATGCGAACCCCGGCCGGCAGCCGCCGCGCGACGAGCCGCAGCTCGGCTTCGAGCGCGTCGAGATAGGCGGCGACCGGGGCGAGGGAGCGCGTGCCTTGCGTATGGCAGGCGCAGAACCAGCAGAGGCGCTCGCAGAAGGGGATATGGACATAGACCGATACCGGCGTCGCGGGATCGACGGCGCGGAGTTCGGCCGCCTGGAAGTCGGCGCCGACGGCCGGCGCGAAGTTGGGCGCGGTCGGGTAGCTCGTATAGCGGGGCACACGCGCATCGAAGAGGCCGAGGCGGCGGAGGCGATCGATCTGGTCCATCCGCGCTGCTTGCCACGGCGCTCGGCCGCGTTCCTTGCGCGGGATCAAATCCGCGGTGCGCCGGGGTAGGCCCGCGTCACGGCCGGCGATCCGGGGCAAAGCGCCTTTCGGCCGGCTGACTTTCGCCCTATAACCCGGCCGGAACCCGCCCGGAGAACAACCGATGTCCGCACCCGATCCCGACGCCGATCTCGCCAAGCGCGCCGCCGCCGGGCGGGCGGTCTCGATGGTGACCGAGGGGATGCGGGTCGGCCTCGGCTCCGGCTCCACCGCCGCCTGGTTCACGCGCCTGCTCGCCGAGCGGATGACGACGGAAGGGCTGCGCGTCACGGCGGTGCCGACCTCGAGCGGCACGGCGCGGCTCGCGGCGGAGCTTGGCGTGCCGCTGACCCGGATCGACGCGGTCGGGCGGCTCGACCTGACGGTGGACGGCGCGGACGAGTTCGATCCGGCGTTGAACCTGATCAAGGGCGGCGGCGCCGCCCTCCTGCAGGAGAAGATCGTCGCGTCGGTCAGTGAACGGCTGGTCATCATCGCCGATCCGGTCAAGCGCGTGCCGCGGCTCGGGGCGTTCCCTCTGCCGGTCGAGGTGGTCCGGTTCGGCTGGCCGGTGACGCGCAAGGCGATCGAGGAGGCGCTCCGGCCGCTCGGGCTCGGCGGGCGGCGGACCAGCGTGCGGCAGGGCGCCTCCGGGCCGCTCGTCACCGACGAGGGGCATCACATCATCGACCTGCATCTCGGCGAGATCCCGGACGTGCCGGCGCTGGCCTCGGCGCTGACCAATATCCCGGGCGTCGTGGAACACGGGTTGTTCGTCGGGATGACCGATTGCGTGATCCTCGGCCACGCGGACGGATCGGCCGAGGTGCTGCGCCGGCTTGGCGTCGTGCCGCGGGCGGCGATCGATATCGACGCGGAAATGCGGGACGAGGACGCATGAGCGGCTTCGACTTCGACCTCTTCGTGATCGGTGCCGGATCGGGCGGCGTGCGCGCCGGCCGGGTCGCGGCCGAGGCCGGGGCGCGGGTCGGCGTGGCCGAGGAATACCGCTATGGCGGCACCTGCGTGATCCGGGGCTGCGTGCCGAAGAAGCTGATGGTCTATGCCAGCGGCTTTTCCGATGCCTTCGAGGACGCGCGCGGCTTTGGCTGGGAGGTCGGACCGACGCGGTTCGACTGGGCGCGCTTCATCGCGGCGAAGGACGTGGAGATCGGACGGCTGGAAGGGGTCTATCGCACGGCCCTGACCCGGGCCGGAGCGGTGCCGTACCCTGCGCGGGCGACGATCCTCGATCCGCATCGGGTGCGGCTGGCGACCGGCGCGGAATTTTCGGCCAAGCATATCCTGATCGCGACCGGCGGCCGGCCGATCGTGCCGGACATTCCGGGCGCGGAGCATGGCGTCACCTCGAACGAGATGTTCGGCCTGCCATCGCAGCCGGCGCGGATGATGATCGTCGGCGGCGGCTATGTCGCCTGCGAATTCGCCGGCATCATGAACGGCCTCGGCACCAAGGTGCGGCAGATCTATCGCGGGACGCAGATCCTGCGCGGCTTCGATGACGACCTGCGCGATCACGTCGCCGATGCGATGCGGGCCCGTGGCGTCGCGCTGGAGGTCGGGCGCGACGTCTCGCGGATCGACCGCGACGGCGACGCCTTCCGCGTCACACTCGACAATGGCGCGGTCGAGACCGTCGATCTCGTCATGTTCGCAACGGGACGCGCGCCGAATACCGAAGGGCTGGGGCTCGAGGACCTCGGCGTTCGCCTCCGCGCCGGTGGGGCGATCGAGGTCGATGCCTGGTCGCAGACGGCCGTTCCCTCGATCTTCGCCGTCGGCGACGTCACGGCCCGCGCGCAGCTGACGCCGGCGGCGATCCGCGAGGGGCAGGCCTTCGCCGACACGATCTTCGGCGGCAGGCCCACGCGCCCGGACCATTCGCTGATCCCGACGGCGGTCTTCACCCAGCCGGAAATCGGCACCGTCGGCCTGAGCGAGGCGGAGGCGCGCGAACGGGGGCCGGTGGCGATCTACCGCGCGACCTTCCGGCCGATGCTGAACATTCTCGCCGGCCGGGACGAGCGGATGCTGATGAAGCTGGTGGTGGACGCGACGAGCCGCAAGGTGCTCGGCTGTCACGTCGTGGGGCACGCGGCGGGCGAGATGATCCAGCTCGCCGCGGTGGCGATCGGCATGGGCGCGACCAAGGAGGATTTCGATTCCACCATGCCCGTGCATCCCACGGCGGCGGAGGAGTTGGTCACGATGCGGTCGGCGGTGGCCTGAGCCAGCGGCGTCGCGTCTTGAAATCGGCGTGGTCGGGGTCACCTGACACACGCTAGGCTGGAACCCGACAGAACAACAGGAGCGTGGAGGCGGATGCCCTATAGCAACAACGGCGGTCCCTGGGGCGGTGGCGGCGGCGACAAGGGCGGCGGCCGCGGTCCGTGGGACGGCGGCGACAAGGGCGACCGCGGCGGCGACAAGGGCAACCGCCCGGGCGGCCAGCCTCCGGTGCCCGATATCGACGAGATCGTGCGCAAGGGGCAGGAGCAGCTGAAGATCCTGATGGGCGGTGGCCGGACGGGCGGCGGCCGACCCGGGGCGCCGGGCGGCGGCCTCGGCCGGCGCGGCCTGATCTGGATCATCGGCGGCGCGGCCTTCGCCTTCTGGCTTTTCATGTCGGTCTATACCGTCCGGCCGGAAGAGCAGTCTGTCGAACTGACCTTCGGCCAGTGCCGGGGCGACTGCATCGGCAATCCGGGCCTGAATTTCGCGCCCTGGCCGATCGTCACGCATGAGATCATCCCGGTCACGCGCGAGAATAACGAGGAGATCGGCTCGGGCACCGCGCGGGGCAGCCGGGCGGGGCTGATGCTGACCGGCGACGAGAATATCGTCGACATCACCTTCGAGGTGGTCTGGAACGTGCGCGACGCGGCGCAATATCTGTTCAACCTCTCGGATCCGCAATCGACCATCCAGGCGGTGTCCGAATCGGCGATGCGCGAGGTCGTGTCGCGGTCCGAGCTGTCGCCGATTCTCAGCCGGGATCGCGGCGTCATCGCGCAGGAAGTGCAGCAACTGATCCAGAAGACGCTCGACGATTACGGGTCCGGCGTGAACATCGTGCGCCTGAATTTCGACCGCGCCGATCCGCCGGACGAGGTGATCGACAGCTTCCGCGAGGTTCAGGCCGCGCGGCAGGAGCGTAGCACGCTGCAGAACCGCGCCGACGCCTATGCCAACGAGCGGCTGGCCTCGGCGCGCGGCCAGTCGGCGCAGACGCTGCAGGAGGCCGAGGGCTATCGCGCGCAGGTGGTGAACGCCGCGACCGGCGAGGCGAGCCGCTTCACGGCCGTGCAGGAGGAATATGCGAAGGCGCCCGAAGTGACGCGGGAGCGGCTGTATCTGGAGACAATGGAGAACGTGTTCGGCAATGTGCAGACCTTCGTGATGGACGCGCCGGGCAACGGCCAGGGCGTCGTGCCCTACCTGCCGCTCAACGAGTTGCGCCGTCCGGCGGAGGAGCAGAAGTGATGGGGCGTCTTCCGATCCTGATCGCGGTGCTGGTGGGCATCGTGTTCCTGCTGCTGAACTCGGTCTTCACGGTGGACGAGCGCGAAAAGGCCATGGTGCTTCAGTTCGGCCAGGTGAAGGCGGTGAAGGAACAGCCGGGCCTCGCCTTCAAGATCCCCTTCATCCAGAACGTGGTCTACTATGACGGGCGCATCCAGGGGCTCGATACCAATCCGCTGGAAGTGACGCCGCTCGATGATCGCCGGTTGCTGGTCGATGCCTTCGCGCGCTGGCGGATCGCCGATGTAGAGCAGTTCCGGCGCGCCGTCGGTGTCGGCGGCATGACGGCGGCGAGCCAGCGGCTGGAAGCGATCCTGAACGCCAATGTGCGCGAGGTGCTCGGCTCGGTGCCGTCCGAGGCGGTGCTCTCGGCCGATCGCGTCGGGCTGATGAACCGTATCCGCGACCAGGCGATCGCCGAGGCGCGGGCGCTCGGCGTCGAGATCATCGATGTCCGGCTGAAGCGCGCCGATCTGCCCGAACAGAACCTGAAGGCGACGTTCGAGCGGATGAAGGCCGAGCGCGAGCGCGAGGCGGCGGACGAGCGGGCCCGAGGCAATGAGGCGGCGCAGCGGGTCCGGGCGCAGGCCGACCGCACGGCGATCGAGCTCGTCTCCGAGGCTGATCGCGATGCGAACATAATTCGCGGTGAATCGGATGCGGAGCGCAACCGGATCCTGGCGGAGGCCTATTCGGCGGACGCGGAGTTCTTCGCCTTCATGCGGTCGATGGATGCCTATCGGAAGGCGATGCAGGGCACCAACACCACGATGATGGTCGAGCCGAACAGCGAGTTCTTCAACTATCTGCACTCGCCCCATGCCCGTCGGCCCGATCCGGACGCGACGCTGGTCCCGCCGACGCCACCGGCCGCGCCGACCGCGGCCGGCGCGGACGCGGGCGGCTGAACGGGCGGCGCGCGTGCCCGACGGCGCGGTCTGGGGGGTCGTCTTCGGCCTCGGTTTCGTGGCTCTCGTCGAGGGGCTGGTGCTCGCACTGGCCCCGACGCATTTGCGCAAGGTGCTGGAAATGCTGGAGCGGCTGGATGGCGAGGCCCGGCGGGCGATCGGCCTGACCGCCGTGACAATCGGCGTCGCCTTGATCTGGGTCGCGCATGGATAGTGCGTGTATAGTCGAAGTCACGATGGATTCGTCACGTCGCCGTGACGGCACAAAGGCGTGACTTGCACGGACGCGGGAAAGAATTCAACTGACGGCAGTGCGGATCGCGGGTTCAACCGAGACTGGTTCAACCGAGACGGTCCGGCAATGATGGAGGTAGGATTTTGAACAGTTTGACCGTGACCCCGCCTGTTGCGACCCCGCCGATCGCGCGCCGCCGCCCGCGGCGGAGCGGTCCTGGCAAGGCGCTCGCATCGCTCGGTCTCGCCGCGATGCTGAGCCTCACCACCGCGGCGGCGCTGCCCGCCTTCGCCGAGGTGGCCCCCGGCGCGACGATCCCCGGCAGCTTCGCCGATCTCGCGGAACGGTTGAGCCCGGCGGTGGTCGATATCACCACGACGACCGAGGTGGCCCAGGTGCAGCAGGGGCCGCGCCCGGTGCTGCCCGACGGGTCGCCCTTCGAGGAATTCTTCCGCGACTTTCTGGACCGCAATGGACCACAGGGCGGTCCCGGCGGACCCGAGGGTCCGCGCGGCGGTCAGCAGCGGTCGAGCGCGCTTGGCTCCGGCTTCATCATTTCGGCCGACGGCTACATCGTCACCAACAACCACGTGATCGAGAGCGCCGACGAGATCAAGGTCGAGATGCTGGACGGCACCGTGCTCGAGGCCAAGATGATCGGCCACGATCCCCGCACCGACGTCGCGCTGCTCAAGGTCGACAGCGACAAGCCGCTGCCCTTCGTCACCTTCGGCGACAGCGACCATGCGCGGGTTGGCGACTGGGTGATGGCGATCGGCAACCCGCTCGGCCAGGGCTTCTCGGTCTCGGCGGGCATCGTCTCGGCGCGCAACCGGACGTTGCAAGGGTCCTATGACGACTTCATCCAGACCGACGCCGCGATCAACCGGGGCAATTCGGGCGGACCGCTGTTCAATACCGATGGCGAGGTGATCGGCGTCAATACCGCGATCCTCAGCCCGAACGGCGGCTCGATCGGCATCGGCTTCGCCATGTCCTCGGCGGTGGTGAGCCGCGTGGTCGATCAGCTGCGCGACTTCGGCGAGACGCGGCGCGGCTGGCTCGGCGTGCGGATCCAGAACGTCGATCCGGACGTGGCCGAGGCGCTGGGACTTGAGGCGCCGAAGGGCGCGCTGGTCACCGATGTGCCAGAGGGGCCGGCGCTGACCGCCGGGCTGAAGTCTGGCGACGTGATTGTCAAGTTCGGCGACAAGGACATCAAGGACACGCGCGAGCTGGTGCGGGTGGTGGCCGATACCGCGGTTGGAACCGACGTGCCGGTGGTGATCTATCGCGACGGAGCGGAGCAGACGCTGAACGTCGCCATCGGCCGGCTCGAGGAGACGACGCTGGCGGCGGCGCCGGGCGAGCCGGGCAAGGAGCAGACCAATCCCGGCGATCAGGTGGTGCTCGGCATGACCATCGAGCCGGTCAGCGACGCGCTTCGGTCGCAGTTCGGCATCGGCGACGACGTGAAAGGCGTGGTCATCACCGCGCTCGACGACGGCTCGGACGCCTTTACCAAGGGCCTGCGCGAGGGCGACGTGATTGCCAAGGTCGGCCAGGAAGAGGTCGGGTCGGCGAAGGATCTGCGCGACAAGATCAAGGCGGCGGAGGAGGCGGGCCGGAACTCGGTGCTGCTGCTCGTCAGCCACGATGGCGAGCCGCGCTTCGTGGCACTGAACCTCAGCAACTGAGGCTCGATCTTTCGGCGAAAGGCCCGCTCCGGCGACGGGGCGGGCCGTTTCCTTTCCGGCCGCCGTCAGGCGATGCCGAGGGCTATGCCGCGCGCCGGCACCGTGTCGGGGCGGCCGGGCATCGACACATAGGCCGGCGTCTCCTCCAACAAGGTCAGCGTGCCGGCGGCCTCGAGCTCGCGCACGCGCCGCGCGAAGCCCTCGCTCCAGACGGTATCCTTGACGGTGAGGATCAGCGCGCCGCCGGAGCGGGTGACGCGGATCAGGTCATCGAGTCCCTCGACCCCGACATGGCCGGTGGTGAAGACGCCGGCCGAGACGACGCCGGCGAAATAGCCGTCGTCGAATGGCAGGCGGGTGCCGAGCGCGGCCTGATGCAGCCGGTCATAGACCCCCTTGCGCCGGGCGACGGCGAGCATTCCGGGCGAGATGTCGAGCGCCTCGGCGCTTGGATAGCCGACGATGCGCAGCCACTCGCCGATCAACCCGGTGCCGGCGCCGGCGTCGAGGATCGGCACCGCGCCCGCCGGCAGGTGGCGACAGAGCAGGGCGAGGCAGATCGCCGGGTGACGATAGCCGAGCGAGGCCATTTCGGTATCATACTGGTCGGCCCAGTCGTCATAGGAGCGGGCGATCTCATCGACGCTCTTGGCGGCGTAGACCGTGTCCAGCATCTCGACGGGCGGCGGATTCGGCATGGCGGGTCTCCGAGGGGGCTGTCTCGGCGCGATGATAGCAACCGGCTCGACGCGGGGGAACCGTTGCGCGGCGGCAGCCCGGGGCGAGCGGTGCCGCGGCACGGCTTCCCGGAAGCGGGCGCTTCTGCTAGAACTGCGCCGCTCTCCCGGATCGGCGCGATTTCGTCGGTGGGGGATCTTTCCGAGGGTGGCAACTGGCGCCGGAGGCGCGCATGGCGTCCCCGCCGGCCTTCCGAGGGCCCGGCCGTCGCCCCTTCATCGGGCATGGCGCCCACGCTCCGGAGATGGACCATATGAACGCAGTGACGCCGAAGCTCAATATCAGCTACGACACCGGCGACGTCGCCTACGATCCGGCGCAGCGGGAATTCACCCTGTCGACCGAAGTGCTGACGAGCGGTTTCGAAGTGGCGCTGGAAGTCACCGACGCGGACCAGGCGACGAACGTCTATCTGCTGACGGCCAAGCTGATCGGCACCCGGCCGGCGGTGGTCGCGTCGCTCGCCGACGTGGCACTGGCCAGCGGCGCGCGCACGGAAGTGGCGACCGCGCAGGCCTTTTCGGGCGCCAACCTCTTCTACGCGCTGGCCGAGGCGCCGGCCGGCGTCGGCATCAACGAGGCGACCGGGGTCGTCACCATCGTCGGGACCGCGCCGCTGTCCGCGGCGCGGGTGACCGTGAAGGCGATCAACGCCGCCGGTTTCGCCAGCCTGACCTTTTGCGTGACCGTGACCGGCGCCAGCGTCGTCGCCACCGACTTTTCCTCGGCGGGCGCGCTGTCGGACCTGAGCTTCCTGCATTCGCTGGCGCCGAGCTGGACATACGAGGCCGGCGGCTACGCGCGGCTGGTGATGTCGGGCAATTCACGCGCCCATGGCAACTGGGTCAAGGCGGCGGGCGACGGTCTCTATCGCGTGCTCGCGCGCTGGTCGGGCGCAAGCCTGACGCCGAGCGTCGATCGCCGCTTCTGCTTCGGCGCGCGGATCGGCCGTAACGTCAATGACTGGACCGGCATCCGCGTCGAGACCTTTTCCACCACCGCCGGCGACCACCGCTTGCATATCCGCGAATATACCGGCTCGACCGGCGTGACGAAATCCCTGTCGACGGTTAGCGTCGCCTGGGACTACGACGCCTGGCACTGGCTGGATGTCGAGATCTCCGGAAATTCGGTGAAGGGCCGGATCTATCCCGAGAACGCGGCGGCGCCCGACTGGCAGGCGGTGGCGATCACCTCGGTCACCGGGGCGGGCGCCTTCGGGCCGGGCGGCTTCCCGGCGCTGGAACAGAGCCCGATCATCGATGTCAAACGGCTGGAATATCGTCCCCTGACCGCCTGAACCCCCGCGGTCAACCATCGAGCAGGCTGCGCGGCGGAGGGTGAAATCCCTCCGCCTTTTTTGTCAATGCGCCGGAGCGGCGGCGCCGCGCGGGCGCTGGACCAGCGGCACGAGCAGGATCATCGAGCCGAAGAGGATGGCCAGCAGCAGGAAGATATCCGCGTAGGCCATCACCGCCGCCTGCTGGCTGACCATGCCGCCGATACGGCGCAGCGCCACCAGGTCCGCCGCGTCGCCGAGCGCGGGGCGGAGCGAGGCCGCCATCCCCGACAGCCTCTCGACCGCGACCGACGAGCCCCAGCCGACATGCTCGGACAGTTGCGAGGCGTGGATATCGGTCCGCCGCTGCAGGATGGTGTTGATCGCCGCGAGGCCGACCGCGCCGCCGAGGTTGCGCGTCAGGTTGAAGAGGCCGCTGGCGTTCTTGACCCGGTCCGGCGGCAGGGTGCCGAGGGCGAGCGAATTGATCGGCAACATGCACATCATCAGCGACACGCCGCGCAGCGCCTGCGGGAAAAAGAGCTCGTTGAAGGCCCAGTTCTGGGTGATCGGCGTCAGTTCGAAGGCCGAGATCGCAAAGCCGAGCAGGCCGAGAAAGATCAGCCGGCGCGGGTCGACCTTGCGGCTGAGCATGCCGACGATCGGCGCCGTCAGGAACATGAACAGGCCGGTGACGAACACCGTCTCGCCGATCTGCAGCGAGTCGTATCCGCGGATCCGCGCGAGATAGAGCGGATAGAGATAGGTGAGGCCGAAGAGGCCGATGCCGAGCACGAAGGTCATCACCGAGCCGACGGCGAAATTGCGGTCGCGATAGGCATAGAGGTCGACGATCGGCGTCTTCACCGTCAGCGTACGCCAGAAGAACAGCACGCAGAACACGACCGAGACCGTGGCGAACATGGTGATGCCGCGATCGTCGAACCAGTCGTTCTTCTGGCCTTCCTCTACCACATATTCGAGGCTGCCGAGAAACAGCGCCATGAAGAGCAGGCCGACGAAGTCGAACCGGCCGAGCAGGCCCTTTTCCGGCTTGTCGAAATCGACCAGCGTCCAGCAGATCACCGTGGCGAGGATGCCGGGGATCACATTGACGAGAAACAGCCAATGCCAGGAGAAGAGCTCGGTCAGATAGCCGCCGACCGTCGGGCCGATGGTCGGGGCGAGGGTGACGGTCAGGCCGACCAGCGCGGTGACCATCGCCTGCTTCTCGCGCGGGAAAACGGTGAAGGCGGCGGCGAAGGCGATCGGGATCATGCCGCCGCCGATGAAACCCTGGAAGGCGCGATAGACGATCATCTGCTCGATGGAGGTCGCGGTCGCGCAGAGCGCGCTGGCGATCGTGAAGCCGCCGGCGCAGATCGAGAAGAACACCCGCGTCGAGAGGGCGCGGGCGAGGAAGCCTGACATCGGGATCATGATGACCTCGGCGATCAGGTAGCTGGTCTGGACCCAGGACACCTCGTCCGGCGCGGCCGAGAGGCCGGCCTGGATCTGCGAGAGCGAGGCCGACACGATCTGGATGTCGAGGATCGCCATGAACATGCCGAAGACCAACGCGAGGAACGCGATCACCCGGCGCGGGGTTATCTGTTGCGACGCGGTCGGTGCCATGTCCCGTGATCCTGAATTCAGCGCGCCGCCGCGCTCGCGACCGGAGTGTCGGCGGTGCGCGGGTCGGCCGAGACGCTGACCGAGAGGCCCGGGCGCAACCAGCCCTCGGCGGCGGCGTCGGCCGGCACGGCGATGCGCACGGGCAGGCGCTGCACGACCTTGGTGAAATTGCCGGTGGCATTCTCGGGCGGCAGCAGGCTGAACACCGCGCCGGAGGCCGGGGCGACGCTCTCGACCGTGCCGATCAGCGGCCGATCGGGATAGGCGTCGACATCGATCTCGACATGGCTGCCCGGGGCGAGGTGCTCGATCTGGGTTTCCTTGAAATTCGCCTCGACATAGACCGCGCCGAGCGGCACCACGGCGAGCAGGCGCTTGCCGGGGGTGACATAGTCGCCGACCGCGACCGACAGATTGCCAACGACGCCATCGACGGGCGCGCGCAGCACCGTCTGGTCAAGGTCCCGCTGGGCCTTGTCCCGCGCGGATTCGAGGCCGGCGATGGTCGCCTCGGCCTCGGCCTTCTGCGCGACGATGACCTCGAGATCGGCCGCCGCGGTGGCGACGCCCGCCTCTGCCTCGACCAGCGAAGCGGCGGCGGTGGCGCTGGCCGCGCGGGCGGCTTCCAGCTTCTGGGCGGTCGCGACATCGTTCGAGGCGAGGCGGGTATAGCGGTCGAGATCCGCGTCGGCCTGGGTGCGGACCGCCTCGGCGGCGGTGACGCGGGCCTTGGCCTGCGTCACGCCGGCCTCGCCGGCCTGCGCTTGCCGCTCGACGCGGGTGACGGCGGCGCGCTGGGCGGCGAGCTGCGCCTCGGCGAGACGCAGCGCGTCGCGATAGTCGCCATCTTCCAGCACCACGAGCGGGTCGCCGGCCTTGACGGCGCTGTTGTCCTTGGCGGGGACGGAGGCGACATAGCCGGTCAGCTTCGGCGCCAGCACGGCGAAATCCGCCTGCACATAGGCGTCGTCGGTTTCGATCAGGAAGCGCCCGACGGTCCAGTAGCCATGGCCGAACCAGATCGCCGCGCCGACGGCCGCCGTGGCAAGGAGGCCGAGAATCATCCGCTTCCGGTTGCCGCCCGCCTTTTCCGGCGCGTCCGTCTCGGGCGGCGCGGGGGTGGCCGCGGGCTTTGGCGCGGTCGGCGGGGTGGCGTCCGTACGCGGTGCTTCGGTGAAATCGGTCCGCTCGGACAGCGGCGCATCCATATCCTTCGGCATCGCTCGTCTTCTCCGCTTCGGCCAATGATTGATTGACCGAACGGTTCGGTCAGGGGCTTGACATAGCGCAGACAAAACACGAAATCAAGATGACTGAACGGTTCGGTCATTAATTTCGCGAGAGGCGTCGCGGCGGATGACCGGCCGAGGCGATGTGCCGGGAAGGACGTGGAGAATGATGTCGTCGGAGAGCGCGGAGGCCGGGGAAACGGGCGCCGCGGAAACGATGCCCGCGCACGAGAGTGCGAAGCGCGCGCAGATCATCGAGGGAGCGCGGCGCTGCTTCCTTGCCTCGGGCTTCGAAGCGGCCAGCATGGGCGAGATCGCGCGCGAGGCGAAGGTCTCGAAAGGCACGCTCTACGTCTATTTCGACAGCAAGGAGGCGCTGTTCGCCGCGCGGGTCGAGAAGACGCGGCGCGCCAGCGCCGAGCGGCTGATGGATTTCGACTGTGAGCATGCCAATGTGCGCGACGCGCTGATGCATTTCGCCACCGGCCTGATCGGCAAGCTGAGCGCGCCGGAACATGTGTCACTGGTGCGCATGGTGATCGGCGCGTCGGAAAAGTTCCCGAGCATCGCTCGCGACTATTTCGAGGCGGGGCCGGCGCATGGCGCGGCGCGACTCGCCGGCTATCTCCGCGAGCAGCAGCGGCTCGGGACGGTGGAGATTCCCGATGTCGAGACGGCGGCCTGGCAGTTCCTGGGCATGTGCCACCATCCGACGCTGATCGGCATCCTGCTCGCGGCCCGCCCCGCGCCCGACGCGGGCCGGGTGCGGATTCTCGCCGAAACGGCGGTGACGACCTTCCTCGCCGCCTACGCGGCCAAGCGGTGAGTGCCCCGGCTCAGCCGATCTTGCCGGTGATGTAATCCTCGGTCTGCTTCTCCCGCGGGCGGGAGAAGATGTCCTCGGTGCGGCCTTCCTCGACCAGCTTGCCGAGGTGGAAGAAGGCGGTGCGCTGGCTGACGCGCGCTGCCTGCTGCATCGAATGGGTCACGATGACGATCGTGTAGTTCGCCCGCAACTCGTCGATCAGCTCCTCGATGATCGCGGTGGCGATCGGGTCGAGCGCCGAGGCGGGCTCGTCCATCAGCAGCACTTCGGGGCGGGTGGCGATGGCGCGGGCGATGCAGAGCCGCTGCTGCTGGCCGCCGGAGAGGCTGGTGCCGGGCTCGGCCAGGCGGTCCTTCACCTCGTTCCAGAGGCCCGCGCGTTTCAGCGAACTGACGACGACCGCCTCGAGCTCGGCCTTGTTTCGGGTCATGCCGTGGATGCGTGGGCCGTAGGCGACATTCTCGAAGATCGACTTCGGGAAGGGGTTCGGCTTCTGGAACACCATGCCGACCCGGGCGCGCAGCTCCACCACATCGACGGCCGGATCGTAGATATCCATCCTGTCGAGCAGGATCGAGCCGGTGACGCGGCAGATCGGGATCGTGTCGTTCATGCGGTTTATCGTGCGCAGGAAGGTCGACTTGCCGCAGCCCGACGGACCGATCAGCGACGTGACCTGGTTCGCCGGAATGTCGAGCCCGACGCCGAACAGAGCCTGCTTGTCGCCATAGAAAACGGATACGTCGCGCGCGCGGACCTTGACCGCCGAGGCGGAATTCACCGCCGCGGTGGCGGACAGCGCGGTGGCGCGGGACTCAAGCACCATTGTCATCTCTTTTCCTCATGTCGGCGCTACCATGTCCGTTCCAGCCGCTGGCGCAGGAAGATCGCGATCGCATTCATCACGATGAGAAAGCCGAGCAGGACGAGGATGGCGGCCGAGGTTCGGGATACGAAGCCGCGCTCCGGGCTGTCGGCCCAGATATAGATCTGGGTGGGCAGCGCCGTCGAGGCCTCGAGCACGCCGCCCGGCGGATTGGTGATGAAGGCGTTCATGCCGATCAGGAGCAGCGGCGCGGTTTCGCCGAGCGCGTGGGCGAGACCGATGATCGTGCCGGTCAGGATGCCGGGCAGGGCGAGCGGCAGGACATGATGCATCACCACCTGATGCCTCGAGGCGCCGACGCCATAGGCCGCCTCGCGGATCGAGGGCGGCACCGCCTTCAGCGCGTTGCGGGTGACGATGATGATGGTGGGCAGCGTCATCAGGCTCAGCACCATGCCGCCGACCAGCGGCGCGGATCGCGGCAGGCCGAAGATCTGGATGAAGACCGCGAGGCCGAGCAGGCCGAAGACGATCGAGGGCACCGCGGCGAGATTGTTGATGTTGATCTCGATCAGGTCGGTGGCGCGGTTGCGGGGCGCGAATTCCTCGAGATAGACCGCCGCCGCGATCCCGACCGGAAAACTGATCAGAAAGCAGACGAGCAGCACGTAGAACGAGCCGACGATCGCCCCCGCGAGGCCGGCCGTCTCGGGAAAGCGGCTGTTGGCATTGGTGAACAGGCCCCAGTTGACGGGCCGCGACACCCGGCCCTCCGCGGCGATCTGGTCGAACCATCCGATCTGCTGATCGGTGACGCGGCGGCGATCCTCGGGCGTGTCACGGTCGACGAGGCCCTTGTTCAACTGGTCGAACGGGTCGGAGGCGGGGATTTCGAGGGTGAGTACGCCGCCGATCACGCCCGGGTCGGCGACGACGGCGTCGCGGATCATGAACTGGGTGTTCGGAGTCAGGATGCCGGCGATCGCCTTGGCCTCCGCCGGCGAGTGCTGGCCGGGGACGAGGCCGAGGGCGCCCGTCTGGGCGATCTTGCGGAAGTTGCCTTTTTCCGGCTGGCCCGGGGCGACGAGATTTTCCGGGATGGTGAAATCGACGCGGATCATCGTCTGGGTGAAGGCGGGATAGCCTCCGATCACCAGCGTGGTGATGAGCAGCCCGAGCAAGCCGAGCGCCGTCAGGATCGCCGCGATGCCATAGGCGCGCAAGCGGCGGTCCGCCGCGTAGCGCCGCCGGCGGTGAGCGGCCGCGGCGGCGGTGGAGGTCGGATGCGGAACGGCGGTGAGATCGGTCATCGGGGGCGCTCAATCATACTGTTCGCGATAGCGCCGCACGATGGTGAGCGCGATCACGTTGAGGCAGAGGGTGACGACGAAGAGCACGAGGCCGAGCGCGAAGGCGGCCAGGGTCTTCGGGCTGTCGAACTCGGTATCGCCGACCAGCATCGTGACAATCTGCACCGTTACCGTGGTGACGGAATCGAGCGGATTGATGGTCATCGAGGCGATGAGGCCGGCGGCCATGACGACGATCATCGTCTCGCCGATCGCCCGGCTGAGTGCCAGCAGGATGCCGCCCATGATGCCGGGAATGGCGGCGGGCAACAGGACGTGGGTCATGGTTTCCGCCGGGGTGGCGCCCATGGCGAGCGAGCCGTCGCGCATGCTGCGCGGGACCGCCCGCAGCGCGTCGTCGGCGAGCGAGGAGACGAAGGGGATGATCATCACGCCCATCACCAGCCCGGCCGCCAGCGCCGAGTTCGGCGAGGTGGCGAGCCCGAGGAGCGAGCCGCTGGCGCGGATCGCCGGGGCCACGGTCAGCACGGCGAAGAAGCCGTAGACCACGGTCGGCACGCCGGCCAGCACCTCGAGCATCGGTTTCACCCAGGAGCGGACCCGGGCGTCCGCGTATTCGACGAGATAGATCGCGGTCAGGAGGCCGATCGGCACCGCGACCGCCATGGCGATCACCGAGATCACCAGCGTTCCGAGGAAGACCGGCACGGCGCCGAAGGCGCCCGCGCCGGCGACCTGATCGGCGCGGATCGCGATCTGCGGCTCCCAGCGCAGGCCGAAGAAGAACTCATGCGCGGGGACGAGGCGGAAGAACGCCGAGGCCTCGTAGACCAGCGAGGCGATGATGCCGATCGTGGTCAGGATCGCCACCACCGAGCAGGCGACCATGAAGATCGACAGCGCTTTCTCGACCCAACTGCGCGCGCGAAATCGCGGGCTGAGCCGGCGGCTTGCCACGAAGAGGCCGATCAGCATCAGCGCGAGCACGATGACCACCATCGCCGCGGCGGCGATCGTGTTCCAGCGGAGGAGATCGGCGGCGGCGGCCGCGATTTCGGCGGACGGCTCCTTGAACAGCCGGCCGGCGGCGACATTGTGGATTTCCGCGACGACGAGGCCGCGATCGGCGGCGGGCAGACTGTCGAGAAATCCGGCGGGCAGGCGGGCGAGCAGCAGATGGTCGATGACCGTGCCCCGCAGGCTGATCCAGAGCAGGACCAGGATCAGCGCCGGCACGCCGACCCAGATCGCCACGAAGGCGCCGTGGTAGCTCGGGACCGAATGCATGTCCGCGCCGGAGGCCGCGAAGCGCCGGCCCGCCGACGCGCCCACGTAGTAGGCGACGAGCGACATCGCGAGGATTGTCAGGAAAAGATAGCCGAGCACGGGGCGCCCTCGCGGTGGACGCGGGGCGCGCGCCCCGCGCGGAGGTCAGTTGAAGCGGTCGAGCTTGGTTCCGGCGGCGACGGCGGCGCGCACCTCCTCGCGCTCGGCGTCGGACAGCGGGATCAGCCCGCGCTCGGGCAGATAGCCGTCCGGGCCGAAGCTTTCCTCCGAGACATATTCGGAGAGGAAGTCGTCGAGGCCGGGGATCACCCCGCGATGGGCGTTCTTGACATAGATATAGAGCGGCCGCGACACGGCGTATTCACCCGAGGCGATGGTCTCGGCGTCCGGGATCACGCCGTCCACCGCCACCGCCTTCAGCTTGTCGGTGTTCTCGTAGAGGAACGAATAGCCGAAGATGCCGAGCGTCGTCGGATCGGATTCCAGCCGCTGCACGATGAGATTGTCGTTCTCGCCGGCCTCGATGAACGGACCGTCCTGGCGCATCCGCTCGCAGATTTCCTTCTTCCGGGCGTCGTCCAGCGCCTGGATCGCCGGAAAGGTGGCGCAGCCCTCGTGCATGACGAGCTCGACAAAGGCGTCGCGGGTGCCCGAGGTCGGCGGCGGGCCGAAGACCTGGATCGGGCTGTCCGGCAGGGACGCGTCGATGTCGGACCATTTCCGGTAGGGATTCGCGACGATCTGGCCATCGACCGCGACCTGCGACGCCAGCGCCTGGAAGATTTGCGCCTTGCTCAGATCCATGTCCGGGCCGCTGATCGAATGCGCGATCGACAGGCCGTCATAGCCGAGCAGCACCTCGGTCACATTGTCGACGCCGTTGGCGACGCAAGCCTGATATTCGGAATCCTTGATCGCGCGCGAGGCGCCGGTGATGTCGGGATATTGCGGGCCGACGCCACCGCAGAAGATCTTCATGCCGCCGCCGGTGCCGGTCGATTCGACCACCGGCGCCGGGCCGCCGGTCATGCCCGCGAACTGCTCCGCCACGGCCTGGGTGTAGGGAAAGACGGTGGACGAACCGACGATGCGGATCTGGTCGCGGGATTGCGCGAAGGCGCCCGCCGCCGTCGCGGCCAGAATGGCTAGCGCGGCGCCGGACCTTGCGGGGAGTTTCATGCGAAGTCCTCTCGGGCTCTGTGAGCGCGTCACGTGGGAACGGGGGCCAGGCCGAAAGGCCCAACCGGAGCGCGCAGACCCTAGAGCGTTCCAACGATGCTTTTGCATCATTTTTGCGACAAATTAATGACGCACCAAGTACATGAAATTTATTAGGTTATTTCGTGAATCGGCTTGGGCGGCCGGTTCAGTTCGCCGCGCGGGGCGGGTCGTCGGGGCCGCGAAGCGTTGGCGGCGCCTCGTGGTGGGAGGCGTTGCGGCGGACCACGGACCAGATCAGGCGGCGAAGCCTTTCGATCTCGATCGGCTTGGTGATGAACTCATCCATTCCGACCTCGCGCGCGCGGTCGCGATTCTCCAACATGGCGTCGGCCGACAAAGCGATGATCGGCGTATAGCCGCGCGACTGCGCATATTCGCGCCGCCGAAGCTCGCGCGTGGTCTCGAACCCGTCGAGAACCGGCATCTCGATGTCCATGAGGACGACGTCGTAAGGTCGCTTTTCCCAGGCGGTCAGCGCCTCGGCGCCATTGCCCACCATATCGAAGGTCATGCCGAGCTTGCGCAGGAACAGCGAGAAGACGAACTGATTGGTCGCATTGTCCTCGACGACGAGAACATGCGGTACGCCCAGTTCCACCGGATCGTCGTCGTCGATCTCAGGCTCTGGGGCGGGGGCGTCGACGGTGCGGGTCGGCAGTTCGACGAGGAAGCGCGAGCCGCGACCGAGGCGGCTCTCGACACGGATGCCGCCGTCCATCTGCTGGCAGAGGCGCTTGGCAATGGCGAGGCCGAGGCCGGTGCCGCCGAACCGGCGCGTGGTGGAACTGTCGGCCTGGACGAAGGGCTGGAACAGCTTTTCGATCGCCTCGGCCGACATGCCGATGCCGGTGTCGGTGACGCAGATGCGCAGAACCTGCCCCTCCGGCTGGTCCAACACCGAGACCTCGACGGACACGCGCCCGGAATCGGTGAACTTGATGGCATTCGAGATGAGATTGACGAGGATCTGGCGGATGCGCACCGGATCGCCCTCGCAATAGGGCTCGGGCGCCGTGACCTTCATCTCGAGCTTCAGGCCCTTGGTCGACGCGAGCGGCGTGAAGAGCACGCGGGCCGCCTGGGCGAGGTCGGGCAGGTTGAAGGTGGTGGTCTCGATGTCGATCTGGCCCGCCTCGATCTTCGACAGGTCGAGCACGTCGTTCAGGATGTCCATCAGCGACTCCCCCGACGAGATCATCACGTCGAGGATTTCCTTCTGCTCGGCGGACAGTTCCATTCCGGCGAGGATCGCTCATCGTCGCGAGGAACGCGCTTTTCGCCAGATTGGCCTGTTCCGCCGCCTTCTTCTGCTCCTGCAGCGCGGCGGCGAGCGCGCGGGCCTCGTCGAGCAGGCCCGAGCGCATTTCGGCGGCCAGCAGCATGTCGAGCGTGCCGTCGGTCGGCGAGAAATCCGAGAATTGCAGCTGTGGGCCGCTGTCCACTTTCTCGATATCGGGAATATGGCCGAGCATCAGCCAGATCCCGTCGTGCCGGACCAGTGGAATGCCCCGCATCCGCAGCGTGAGCGGGGGCATCATGCGGACGATGATCGGCCGGCCATGGGTGCGCAGCGTCTCGACGCTGTCGACATGCGCCGGGCGCTCGATCCGGAAGCGCGAGAAGAACTGCGCACCGATGAGATTCGGCGCCGAATGCTCGCGGATCGACGGGCCGGCGGCGATGACCCGGCCGTCCGAAGCGAGGCGCAGATAGGCGGGGAAGAGTACCGACAGTTCGGCCTCGTCGAGCATCAGCGCCCCCTGGGCGGAACCGGCGATGGCGCGAACCTTATGCATCATGCAGGATCCGCGTGATTTCGAAGACGACGCCGTCGGGTCGGGCGCCGTAGTCGATCGTCACGGATTCGCCGAACCGCTCGGCGACCGCGCTGAGGATACCCTGCACGAAGGGCTCCAGCCCGTCGCGCTCCGAGACATAGAGCACATGAATGCTGCGCGGATCGGATTCCAGCACCTGGAACGAGGGCAGGGAGGCGAGTGGCATGTTCGACTTGATGCTGGCGTGCATCCGATCGAGATTTTCGATAAAGCTCTCCAGATCGTCGCCCGCCATGCGCAACACGCGACCATAGGCCGAGGCGCCCGCGAAGCTGATCCAGAACCGGCCAAATTCGTAGAGCGCCTGATCGATCGGCAGGGACAGCCGCTTGGAAATGACCTCGACCAGCGCCAGTGTCTCCGCGTCCGAATAATAGTCGACGCCGATGAAATGGTGGCCGGACAGCCCGTGCGACGCGGCGAGGATTTCCCATTCCGCTTCGCCGAGATGCGCGACGGCCATGTCCCGCGCCGCCTGATGGATCATCCCGTACAAATGCCTGCCTCTCCAAGATCGCGGCCGCCGGAGGGCGGCGGAGTACGAGCGGCACCTTTTCGGGCCTTGGGCAGAGTTGTGCCATGACCCTGTTCGCGATGCGTTAACAACTAATGGGATAGTATTCTAATGGTTAAGCGACGGTTAACGAATGCGCACGCCAGCGAAAAAGGGCTTACGAGGGTTTGAGTAATGAGCAAGTTTGGCGCGGTCGATCGAATCTATCAGGAAGAGGCGGAAGGCGTACCGGCGACCGGCAGCGCTGAGTCATTCTTTGTTCAGGCCAATCTCTCTAAAATTGATCTGGTGTTGATCAAGGATAGCTGGAACAAGTTCATCGCCTTCGACGAGATGCTGACGGAGATGTTCTTCGAGCGTCTCGTGCTCGACGCGCCCGAGATCGCCGACCAGTTTGGCGCCGCCGTCGATCAGGCCGCGGCCGAGTTTCTCAAACTGTTCGACCTCGCGGTGCGGGCGATCGACCCGCGCACCGAGAACATCCTGCGCGAGGCCTATGCCGCCGCGCCCGGTACCCGCGCCGCGCGCAGCAGGACGATCGAAGATTGCGGCGCCTTCTTCTCGACCTATGGCCTCACGCCGGACCAGTGGCGGATCGCGCAGAACACCTTCCTCTGGGTTTTCGGCAAGGTGCCGTACCTTGAGGATTTCGAGCGCGAGGATCTGACCCGCAAGGGCGAGTCCGCGCTCGGCCGCTTCTTCGCCGCGCATGTCGCCGGGCCGATGGTCGCCCATGCGATCGCCGAGGACCGCGCGCTGTCGCCCGAGATCATCGCCGAGATGCAGGCCGGCGCCGAGAAGATGCTGAGCCAGCCGCAGGAGGCGGGCATCTTCTTCTACCAGACCCTGTTCCGCACCTTCCCCGAGGTGCTGCGCCATTTCCGCACGGCGGACATGGACATGCTGTCGCGCCACCTGATCGAGACCGTGGTGTTCCTCAGCCGCGTGGCGACCAAGCCGCGCAGCCTGCGGACCGAGCTCCGCAACCTCGCCTCGGTTCACCAGGTGAACCAGATCCCGACCATCGACTATCCGAAGCTGGCCGGTCCGCTGCTCGAGACGCTCTCGACCTTCGGCCTGCCGCTCAACGACCGGATGCGGCGCGGCTGGTCCGTGCTCTTCGGCCGGGTCATCCGCGTGATTTCCGAACCGATGGCGCAGCAGGAGCGGCTGGGCGAAGCGGCGCGCGAATTCATCGACCAGCTCGCCGAGGAACTCACCTGGCCCGCCACCAAGGTCGAGAAGCGCTGGTCCGAGATCAGCCACGAGATCCGCGCCACCGGCACCTATACCCAGACCTACGAGGAGATCGAATACGGCGCCAAGCTCGCCTGGCGCAACGCGCCGAAATGCATCGGCCGGATCAGCTGGAAGAACCTGATCGTGCGCGACCGCCGGCATGTGACCGAGCCGGACGCGATCTTCGCCGAATGTATCGAGCATCTGCGCACCGCGACCAACGGCGGCAATATCGAGATCGTGCTGACCGTGTTCCGTCCGACCCGGCCGCAGGAACGCTGGGGGCCGCGGATCTGGAACAGCCAGCTGATCCGCTACGCGTGCTACGCCCAGCCGGACGGCACGGTGATCGGCGACCGGGCGAACCTCGACCTGACCACCGCGATCCGCAAGCTCGGCTGGCAGCCGCCGGAGAACCCCTCGCATTTCGACATCCTGCCGCTCGTCATCGACGTGCCCGGCCATGAGCCCCGCCTCTATGAATGGGACAAGGCCGATGTGCTCGAAGTGCCGATCAGCCACCCGACCGAGCCGAAGGTCGCCGAACTCGGCCTGAAATGGTGCGCGGTTCCGGCGATCGCCAATTTCCGCATGGAGATCGGCGGCATCGACTACGGCTGCCTGCCGTTCAACGGCTGGTTCATGGGCACCGAGATCGCCCGCAACCTCTTCGAGGAGAAACGCTACGATCGCGCCGCCGAGGTGGCGGACGCCTTCGGCCTCGACACGTCGAGCGAAATGACGCTCTGGCGCGATCGGGCGTTCCTGGAGCTCAATACCGCGATCCTGCATTCCTTCAGCCAGGCGCGCATCACCCTCGTCGATCATCAGACCGCCTCGCGGCAGTTCATGATCCACGACCTGCGCGAGAAGAAGGCGGGGCGGGAATGCCCCGCGCAATGGTCCTGGATCGCGCCGGCGGCCGGCGGCTCGACGACGCCGGTCTGGCATCACGAGACTCGCGATTTCCACCTGCGCCCCTGCTACAGCTACGCCGCCGATCGCTGGGCGGTGGTCGAGCGCGACATCGGGCCGGCGCGAATCCTGATGCCGGTCCAGCAGAAGACCCGGCGCCCGATCATCCTGTACGCCTCCGAGACCGGCACCGCCGAGGGCTATGCCCGGCAGGCGGCCCGCCGTCTCGCGCCGCTCTCGCCGGTGGTCCTGTCGCTCGACGAGGTCGATGTCGACACGCTGCCACGCGAGTCGCTGGCGCTGCTCATCACCTCGACCTGTCGGGACGGAGAGATTCCCGCCAACGGCAAGGCGGTGATGGAGTGGCTGTCGAGCTGCAAGCCCGGCGCGCTGCGCGGCTTGGGCTTCGCGGTGCTCGGCATCGGCAACCGGATCTATCCGAACTACTGCTCCGCCGCGATCAGCTTCGACGCGGCGCTGGAGGCGGCGGGTGGCGAGCGGCTGTCCGCGCTCACCCTCGCCGACGAGATCGCGGGGCAGGCGGACACGGTGAAGCAGTGGCTGGAGATGTTCGCCAAGCTCTGGGCCGCCGACGGCCAGAAGGTGAAGGCCCGCCGCGCCATCGTCGAGCTGATCCCGCCGTCACGCGCCGTCGAGACCGATCCGGCGGGCATCGGCACCATCGCCTTCAACAGCGAGATGCTGGCCAGCGAGGCCGCCGGCCGCTCGACCCGCCACATCGGCATCATCCTGCCCGAGGAGGCGCCGGCCTACGCCGCCGGCGACCATCTCGCGATCCATCCCGAGAACCCGGCGCCGCTCGTCGAGGGTGTCTGCCGCCATCTCGGCCTGCCGGCGGACGGCTGGTTCCGTGTGCTCGGCGCCTCGACGCCGACGCTCGAACGCTATCGCGACGGCTATCCGGTGCGCCGGCTCTTGGCCGAGGATCTCGATCTCATGATGCCCGACGCGCCGGAGGAGCTGATGGCGACGATGCGCGCGGTCAGCTCCGATCTCGACGATCAGGCGCAGCTCGGCAAATGGCTCGACATGCTCAATCTCGAGGAGGCGAACCCGGCGCGACGCCAGCTGCGCGGCTGGTTGCGCGACACCTACATCACGCTCCTCGACCTCTTCGACGCCTTCCCGCAGTCGATCCCGTCGCTCGACCAGCTGATCGAGCTCTTGCCGCGGATGAAGCCCCGGCTCTATTCGATCGGCTCCAGCCCGCTCTGGCATCCGCGGCAGGCGCGGATCATGGCCGGCGTGCTCAACGTGCCGCAACGCGACGGCCGGGTCCGGCGCGGCCTCTGCTCGCACTATCTCGCGGCGCGCAAGCCGGGCGACCGGCTGCGGATCAGCGTGCGTTCGGCGCCGCGCCGGCTGCCGGCGGACTTCGCCGGGCCGCTGCTGCTGGTCGGCGCCGGCACCGGGATCTCGGCGCTGTTCGGCATCCTGCAGGACCGCGTCGCGCGACAGGTCCGTTCGGACGCCGACCATCCGGTCGCGCTCTATTTCGGCTGCCGGGGAGAGGAGGAGTTCCTCCAGCGCCGGCACCTGATCGACTGGCGCGAGCAGGGCTTCCTCGGCCATCTCTCGGTCGCCTTCTCGCGCCAGGGTCCGGTCAAGGCCTATGTGCAGGACGCGCTCGACGAGGACGGCGCGGCGGTCTGGGACATTCTCGGCCGCCCGGACAGCCGGTTCCTGATCTGCGGCGACGCCAAGATGGCGCAGGACGTCGAGGAGCGCGTGCTGCAGATCCTGCAGCGCGAGGCGGGTTTCACCTACGCCGCGTCGGTTTCCTTCCTGCGCGATCTGCGCGCCGACGGCCGCTATATCGAGGATGTCTGGGGCGTCCAACTCAACCGGGACGTGGCCCTGCCCGAGATGGTCCGCGCCAAGTACGACCAGGGCTCCGGCTGGTTCATGCGCCTGCAACGCGCCCTGACCGGCCGCAAACCCGGCAACGGCTCGATCGTCAAGTTCTGATCCGGCATTCCCCCGCGAAAGCGGGGGGACACTTGCCAGCGCTTCGGCCGGAACGCGTGATATCGGTAATGGTGGAGGGGGCTGGATTCGAACCAGCGTAGGGTTACCCCGACGGATTTACAGTCCGTTGCATTTGACCGCTCTGCCACCCCTCCAACGGATGCGACGGGCCGGGGCCCCGAGCGTGCGCGCTGATTATGCCCTAGAAGGCTCGGGGTCAACACGGGAAAGTCCACAAAAAATGGATTTGACTAGGGCGCTACATCGGCCAACGTTTCGAGTCTAAGTCGCCCAGCTACATGCACCGTGTACCGAATCTGCGTCGGGGATGGCAGCTACCGCGGCGGCACGAACGACGCCCGGGCTTGCGTCACTTCGGGGCGGAGGGCGCAGGCTTCGGCGTGGTCGTTGACGAGGCCCATCGCCTGCATGAAGGCATAGACCGTGGTCGGGCCGACGAAGGACCAGCCGCGCTTCTTCAGGTCCTTGGACAGGGCGATCGATTCCGCGCTGGTCGAGACGACTTCGGCCCGCGCGGCGGGGGCCGCTTCGAAGCTCCAGACATGGGCGGCGATCGAGCCCTTCTCGGCGACGAGTTCCCGGGCGCGGCGGGCGTTGTTGATGGTCGCCTCGATCTTGCCGCGGTGGCGGACGATGCCGGCGTCGGCCAGGAGCCGCGCCACGTCGCCGTCGCCGAATTCCGCGACCCGCTCGAAATCGAAACCGAGGAAGGCGGCGCGGAAATTCTCGCGCTTGGTCAGGATGGTGCGCCAGCTGAGGCCCGACTGGAACCCCTCGAGGCAGAGCTTTTCGAATAGGCGCCGGTCGTCGGCGACCGGAAAACCCCATTCGGTGTCGTGATAGGCGAGATAGTCCGGCGTCGACAGGCACCAGCCACAGCGCGGCCGACCGTCCGGCCCCTCCAATACCGCCATCGCCACCTCCCCATGTTCCCGCGCAGGTGAGGCCCTATCGGCGCCGGCGTCAACCGCCCTATGCCGCGTCGGGGGTGGGCAGGGTGACCTCGGCGCGGAGCCCGCCCTCCAGCCGGTTGGCGAGGCGCAGCTCGCCGCCCTTCGCCTGCCATGAGCGCCCGATGGTACGACAGCGACGGCGCGGAGCAGATTTATTGGTATCGCGTTCGGAAGGCCGTCGGGCGGCGGCTGGAAGGGCGCTGAGGCGCGCCCGTCGAACAGCGGGCCGTCACCACCGCCAGCGGGCTTGCGGCGAACCTCATTCGCGCAAGATGGCGGCGAAGGGTCGGCTCATTGGGCAGAGCGAGAGCGGTGCGCTCGCCGGTCAACACATTCTGCCCGCTTGCGCGGAAGTCGATCGGGGAACTGCCGGCCGTCTTGAGGGCGGAATAGGCGGCGGGATGCACCGGCCCTTACTGCCATGCCTCGAAATAGCCGCTGACCAGAGGTCGCCTGGCTTCGATCAGGAAGATGGAGTGGGCGAAGTAGAGGAGCTTTCGCAGTGCGAGATTGGTGACCTTGATCCCCGACCGGCCCGCCTCGTCCAGCATGAGGTTGGCGACGGCTGTCGGATCGTATGGACCACCGGTCATCCGCGCACTTTGACTTCCTCGGGCTGGGAAGTGGTGCCGCTTGCGTGACTCGAACACGCGACCCCATCATTACGAATGATGTGCTCTACCAACTGAGCTAAAGCGGCTTAACCCTTCACGCAGGGCCATGCCATGGCCCTACTAACTTTCATTCACCAGCCCCAACCCACTGGTTTCGAACCTCATTCCCTAGCGGACCCGCTAGTTACGAATGAGGCGCGCTACCAGCTGTGCTACCGGGGCGGAGCCCGTCTTTTCCGTCTTAACGCGCCGGTTTAGAGCACGTTTTTCTCTTGGCCGTCAACCACCTGGCTCACCGGTGGGAGCACTCTTGCGAAGTGCTCTACCAGCCGAGCTATCGCGGCGCGCGCTCCCCTTAGCAACGGGCGCGGGGGCCGTCCACCCCCTTGAGCCCGGACCGGGCCGCGACGCGCCCGCCTTAGCTCGCGAGGAAGGATGCCACCGCCTCGACGAAGGGGCCCGGGGCCTCGGCGTGGAGCCAGTGGCCGGCGTTCGGGATGACGCGGCGGCGGGCGGCGGGAAAGAGGCCGACGATGCGCTGCCAATGCGCGGGGCGGACATAGCTCGAATGCGCCCCCGTGACGAAAAGCGCGGGGCCGTCGAAGCCGCCGCTGACCGGGGGGAAGGTCATGATCCGCGGCATCTCCCGCCCCAGCGTCTCGAGATCGAGCTTCCAGCGCGCGCCCCCCTCGGCGAAGGCGACGCTCTGCAGGAAGAAGGCGCGGAGCGCGGCGTCCTCGACGACGGGGGCGAGCCGGGCATCGACCTCGGCGCGCCGGGTGAGGCCGCTGAGATCGACCCCGCGCATGGCCCGGACATGCACCATCTGGTCGTGGTCATAGGCGACCGGCGCGATGTCGGCGACGATGAGCCGCTCGACCAGCTCCGGCCGGGTGAGGGCCAGCATCATCGAGGCCTTGCCGCCCATCGAATGACCGAGCACGGCGGCGCGCCCGCCTTGCTTCTCGACCACGGCCGCGAGGTCGGCCGCCATTTCCTCGTAGCCGTGCGACGGATGGCGCGGGCTGTCGCCGTGGTTGCGCATGTCGACCGCCACCACCAGCCGGTCATGCGACAGGCGCTTGGCGATCACCCCCCAGTTGCGACCCGAACCGAAGAGACCATGCGCGATGATGAGCGGCGGCCGCTCGGTCGGCGCGCCGTGGGGGATGGTGGCAAGCTTCACCGCGCCGGTCATGCCCAGCCTCCGCGTTTCGATGTCACATCCGCCTCGCTCGCTTCGGCGCCGGGCTCACGGGCGCCAGCGCAGGAAATTGCCGATCAGCCGCAGGCCCGTTGCCTGGCTCTTTTCGGGGTGAAACTGCGTTCCCGCGACATTGTCGCGCCCGACCATCGCGGTCACCGGCCCGCCATGATCGACCCGCGCCAGCACCTGATCGGGATGCGCCGCCGCGAGATGGTAGGAATGCACGAAATAGGCGTGGTCCCCCTCGGCGATCCCGTCCAGCAGCGGGTGGGGGCGCAGGCCGAAGAGATTGTTCCAGCCCATGTGCGGGATCTTCAGCGTCGGGTCCGCCGGGCGGATACGCACGACCTCGCCCGGGATCCAGCCGAAGCCCGGGGTGTCGCCATGCTCGCGGCCGATGTCGGCCATCAGTTGCATGCCGACGCAGATGCCGAGGAAGGGCGCGCCGGCGGCGACGCGGGCCGAGATCGCCTGCCAGAGACCGTCGCGAGCCATCAGCCCGGCGCGGCAGTCGGCGAAGGCGCCGACGCCGGGCAATACGATCCGCTCCGCCTGCGCCACCACCTCCGGGTCGGAGGTGACGACCACCGCGCCGCCGCCGGTCTCGGCGGCCATGCGGCGAAAGCTCTTCTCGGCGGAATGGAGGTTGCCGCTCTCGTAGTCGATGATCGCGCAGGTCATCCGTTGAGCGTGCCCTTTGTCGAGGGCACGCCCCGCGCCCGCGGATCGGGCTCGACGGCGGCGCGCAAGGCCTGGGCCACCGCCTTGAAGGCGGCCTCGGCGATATGGTGGCTGTTCTCGCCATCGAGGCGCGCGACATTCAGCGTCATGCGCGCGTTCATTGCCAGGGCGGTGAAGAATTCGCGGACGAGCTCGGTATCAAAGGCGCCGATCTTCGGGCTCGGAAAATCGACCTTCCAGACCAGGAACGGCCGCCCGGAGAGATCAAGCGCGGCGCGCACCAGCGTCTCGTCCATCGCGAGATGGAACGCGCCATAGCGGCGGACGCCGCTCTTGTCGCCGAGCGCCTCGGCCAGCGCGCGGCCGAGCGCGATGCCGACATCCTCGACCGTGTGATGATCGTCGATATGCAGGTCGCCGGTCGCCCGGACCTCGATGTCGATCAGCGAATGGCGCGCCAGCTGGTCGAGCATATGGTCGAAGAAGCCGACGCCGGTCTGGCAGGAATGCGCGCCGGTGCCGTCGAGATCGATCCGGACGGAAAGCCGGGTCTCGCTGGTCTCGCGGGATACTTCTGCCTTGCGCATCATTCTGTCTTCGGTCCTTGGCCTCGGTCCTTGCGCCGTGCTTATAGCCGCGCCGCCACGCCGATCCAAGGCCGGCGAGTTCCCGATTGCATCGCGGCGGGCGAGCCGCCACTCTGCCGGCGGAGGGAACAGCCATGATATGCGTCTTCATCCAGCTGCGCTGCGCGCCGGGCCGTACCTACGAGGTGGCCGATGCGATCTATGACCGGGAATTCGCCTCCGAGCTCTATTCGACCAGCGGCGAATACGACCTGATCATGAAGGTCTATATCCCCGACGGCGAGGACGTCGGCCGCTATATCAACGACAAGATCCTCGACATCCCGCATATCGCGCGCAGCCTGACGACGCTGACCTTCAAGGCGTTCTGAGCATGGCGCCCGCCCGCGCCGAGATCCGCGGCGAGGGGGCGATCGGCGGACGGACCGTTTCCGCGTCGGGGCCGGTCGAGGCATTGCCCGGCGGCTGATCCGGGGGAGGGAGGGCGGCGATGCGCGAACATGCGAGGGTGGTGGTGATCGGCGGCGGCGTCGTCGGCTGCTCGGTGCTCTATCACCTCGCCAAGGCGGGCTGGACCGACGCGATCCTGATCGAACGGTCGGAACTGACCTCCGGCTCCTCCTGGCACGCGGCGGGCGGGTTCCATACGCTGAACGGCGATCCGAACGTGGCGAAGCTGCAGGCCTATACCGTCTCGCTCTATGCCGAGCTGGAGGAACTGTCGGGCCAGTCCTGCGGCCTGCATCTGACCGGCGGCGTGATGATGGCCAACAGCCCGGAGCGGATGGATTTCCTGCGACTCGCCCATGCCAAGGGGCGCTATCTCGGGATGGATACCGAGATCATCACGCCCACCGAGGCGGCGGCGATGTTTCCGCTGATGGATCCGTCGCATTTCATCGGCGCGCTCTGGGATCCCGTCGAGGGGCATCTCGATCCCTCCGGCACCACCCACGCCTATGCCAAGGCGGCGCGCAGGCTCGGCGCGACCATCGTGCTGCGCAACCGCGTGGTCGAGCTGACCCAGGAGCCGGGCGGTGCCTGGAACGTCGTGACCGAGCACGGCACGATCGAGGCGGAGCATGTGGTGAATTGCGGCGGCCTCTGGGCGCGGGACGTCGGGCGCATGGTGGGGCTGGAGCTGCCGGTGCTCGCCATGGAGCATATGTATTTCCTGACCGAGCCGATGCCGGAGATCGCCGAGTTCAACGCGCGGACCGGGCGCGAGATGGTGGGCGTCATCGACCTGCCCGGCGAGATCTATACGCGGCAGGAGCGGGGCGGCGTGCTGCTCGGCACCTACGAGAAGGATTGCCGGCCCTGGTCGCCGAAGGCGACGCCCTGGGACTTCGGCCAGGAATTGCTTCAACCCGATCTCGACCGCATCGCGCCCTCGCTCGAGGTGGGGTTCCAGCATTTCCCCGCGATCGGCGAGGCGGGCATCAAGCAGGTCATCAACGGGCCCTTCACCTTCGCGCCGGACGGCAATCCGCTGGTCGGGCCGGTTCAGGGGCTGACGAATTTCTGGGTGGCCTGCGGTGTGATGGCGGGCTTCAGCCAGGGGGGCGGCGTCGGGCTCGTGCTCGCCAACTGGATGACCGAAGGCGATCCCGGGCATGACGTCTTCGGCATGGATGTCGCGCGCTTCGGCGAATGGGCGACGCCGCGCTACACCGATGCGAAAGTCCGCGAGAACTATTCTCGCCGCTTCTCGCTGCGCTTTCCGAACGAGGAACTGGCCGCCGCGCGGCCGACGCAGACGACGCCGCTCTATGACATCATGGTGAGGGAGCGGAACGCGGTGATGGGCGTCACCTGGGGGCTCGAGGTGCCGCTCTGGTTCGCGCCGCAAGGTACGCCGGCGCGGGACGAACTCTCGTTCCATCGGTCCAATGATTTCAAAAGCGTCGGGACCGAGGTTCGCGCGCTGCGCGAGGGCGTCGGCGTCACCGAGATCGCCAATTTCGCGAAATACCGGATCGACGGGCCGGGGGCGGCGAACTGGCTCGAGCATCTGCTGGCTGGCGCGGTGCCGCGGCCGGGGCGGATCGCGCTGTCGCCGATGCTGAACCCGGGCGGCAAGCTGATCGGCGATTTCACCGTGGCGCAGGGCACCGACGGGCGATTCCATCTCTGGGGATCGTCGGCGGCGCAGATCTATCACATGCGCTGGTTCGAGGCGCATCTGCCGGCCGACGGTTCGGTCCGGATCGAGCGGCTGGGCATGAAGCTGATGGGCCTCATGCTCGCCGGGCCGCGCGCGCGCGCGGTGCTGGCGAAACTGACCGACCATGACGTGTCGAACGCCGCCTTCCGCTTCATGGACCATCGCGCGATGGACGTGGCGGGCGTGCCGGCGCTGGTGAACCGGCTGAGCTATACCGGCGATCTCGGCTATGAGATCTGGGTCGAGCCCTGCTATCTCCGCGCGCTCTATCTTGCGATCAAGCTCGAGGGCGCCAGCGATTTCGGCATGCGGGCGCTGCTCTCCACACGGCTGGAAAAGAATTTCCCGACCTGGTTCGCCGAATTGCGCCCGATCTACGGCGCGGCCGAGGGGGCGATGGAACGGTTCGTCCGGCTCGGCAAGGATTTCATCGGCCGCGACGCGGCGGCGCGCGAGGTGGAGGAGGGGCCGAGGCTGCGGCGCGTCGGCCTCGCCATCGAGGCGGTCGACGCCGACGTGATGGGCGACGAGCCGATCTGGGCGCGGGTCGATCGCGACTATGGATCGGTCGCGCCGGGGCACGGCCTCGGCGCGGAGCGGTTCGACGTTGATGGACGGGCGGTGGCGAAGGCCGATTGCCGGCGCGACGGAGACTGGCGCGTGGTCGGCTGGGTCACCTCCGGTGGCTATGGCCACGCCGTCCGCCTGTCGCTGGCGCAGGGCTATGTCCCCGCCGCGCTGGCCGAGCGTGAGGAAACCGGCCTCTTCGAGGTGGAAATCCTCGGCCAGCGCCGGCCGGCGCGCATCCTGGTCGAGCCGCCCTTCGATCCCGACGGCGCCCGCATGCGGGCGTGACAGGCGCCCCCTGTGCGCTAGGTCGTCCCATCACAGTGAAATGGGGGAGAGGCTGATGGCGAAAATCCACGGAACACCCTGCTGGTACGAGCTTGCGACCAGGGGGGGCGGTCTCGGCGCGGCCGAGGCGTTCTACGGCGAGGTCCTCGGCTGGACCTTCCGGGACTCAGGGATGGAGGAGTTCGACTACCATCTCGCCGGCGTGGATGGCGGCTTGGTGGCCGGGCTGATGGTGATGCCGGCCGAGGCGGGCGCGATGCCGCCGTTCTGGATGATCTATTTCGCGGTGGACGACGCCGACGCGGCCGCCGCGCGGATCGAGGCGCTGGGCGGGCGCATTCATCGCGCGCCGGCCGACATTCCCGGCACCGGGCATTTCGCGATCGCCGGCGATCCGCAGGGCGCGGGTTTCGGCATTTTGCAACCGGAGCCGATGCCGGGGCAGGAGGGCGCGGGCGGCGCCTTCGACCAGCGAAAGGCCGGCCACGCCAATTGGAACGAACTGATGACCAGCGACCCGGCGTCGGGTTTCGCCTTCTATTCCGATCTTTTCGGCTGGGAGCGCGCGCAGGCCGTCGATATGGGGCCGATGGGGACGTATCAGCTGTTTTCCCATGACGGCGCCGAGATCGGCGGCGTCATGGGGCTCGGCAATGCGCCGGTGCCGGCCTGGCTGCCCTATTTCGGCGTGAACGGCGTCGCCCCCGCGATCGCACGGATCACCGGTGCCGGCGGCCGCCTCGCGAATGGTCCGATCGAGGTGCCCGGCGGCGCGTTCATCGCCGTCGCGCAGGATCCGCAAGGGGCATGGTTCGCCGTGGTCGGGCCGAAGGAGACCGTTCAGAACTGACGATGCCCCCGCCCCGGATCACGACCCGATCAGCGCACCGTCCAGCGCGGCCGCGACGGCGTCGCTCAAGGTTCCGGTCGGGCGGCCGATGAGCCGCGACAACTGGCGGCCGTCGTCGAAGAGCGCGCCGGCGGCGGCGGCCGTGTCGAAACCGGCATAGGCGCGGGCCACCGGCTCGGGGAAGCCGAAGCTGGCGAGGGCGGCGGCGTAGTCGCTCTCTGAGAGGTTGCGGAAAGGGATGTCACGGCCCGACTGCCGCGAGATTTCCGCCGCGAGCTCCGTGAGCGTGAACGGCTCATCGGCGGCGAGTTCGTAGGTCCGGCCGACGTGACCATCGCCGGTCAAGACCGCGGCCGCCGCGGCGGCGTAGTCGGCGCGGGGCGCGGCGGAGATGCGGGCGTCGCCCGCCGCGCCGATCAGGGCGCCGCCGGCGAGGGCGCCGGGGATGGCGGCGGTATAGTTCTCGACGTACCAGCCGTTGCGGAGCAGGGTGCTCTGGATACCCGACGCGGCGAGGAGCTCTTCGGTGCCCTTGTGCTCGGCGGCGAGCGAGAGCGGCGAGGTGTCGGCGCGCAGAAGGCTGGTATAGACGATCCACTTCACCCCGGCGGCGCGGGCGGCGTCGATGACGGCGCGGTGCTGGCGGAGACGCTGGCCGAGTTCGCTGCCCGAGACCAGCAGCAGGGTGTCGATGCCGGCGAGCGCGGGGCCGAGCGTCTCGGGCCGGTCGTAGTCGGCGGCGCGGACCGGAACGCCGAGGGACCCGGCTTTTTCCGGGTCGCGGGCGAGGGCGACGACGGGCGCGCCCTTCCTCTTCAGCAGTTCGATGGCGGCGCCGCCGAAGTGGCCGGTCGCGCCGGTTATGGCGATGGTCATGGGAACCTCCGTTGCAATCCCTCGCGACCGGCATATGCTAAGGACTAACGATTCGTAAGTACGCACAAAAAGGTAAGTGCCATGGCCGGAGAGGCGCTTTCGGAACGGTTGCGGCGGGGAAACCTGCTGGCGGCGGATTGTCCGTCGCGGGAGGTGCTGAAGCATGTGACCAGCCGCTGGGGGGTCCTGGTGCTGATGGTGCTGGAAGGCGGAACGCAGCGGTTCAGCGGGCTGCGCCGCGCGATCGGCGGGGTGAGCGAGCGGATGCTGGCCCAGACGCTGCAATGGCTGGAGGCGGACGGGCTGGTGCTCCGCGAGGCGCGGGACGTGGTGCCGCCGCATGTCGAATACAGCCTGACGCCGCTCGGCCGGGACGCCGCCGAGCGGGTGCGCGAGCTTGCCGACTGGATCGAAGCCAGCCTGCCGCGGATCCTGGCGTTCAGGGAGTGACGAGGCCGCCCGCGGTCTCGATGAAGGCGATGATCTCCGGCAGGCCGACGCCGTTCCGCGTCTGCGCGAAGTGGAAAGGGCGGTCGCCGCGCATCCGCCGCGAATCACGTTCCATCACCTCGAGGCTGGCGCCGACGTAAGGTGCGAGATCGGTCTTGTTGATGATGAGGAGATCCGAGCGGGTGACGCCCGGCCCGCCCTTGCGCGGGATCTTGTCGCCCGCGCAGACGTCGATGACATAGAGCGTCAGGTCGGCGAGCTCCGGCGAGAAGGTGGCGGACAGGTTGTCGCCACCCGATTCGATCAGCACGATGTCGAGGTCGGGGAAGCGCTTCACCATCTCGTCCACCGCCGCGAGATTGATCGAGGCATCCTCGCGGATCGCGGTATGCGGACAGCCGCCGGTCTCCACGCCGATGATCCGGTCGAGCGGCAGGGCCTGGCTGCGCATCAGGAACTCCGCGTCCTCGCGGGTATAGATATCGTTGGTGATGGCCGCGACCGACCAGCGCTCGCGCATCCGCTTGCAGAGCTGGTCCATCAGCGCGGTCTTGCCCGCCCCCACCGGGCCGCCAATGCCGACCCGGAGCGGGCCATTGGGGGATTTCGCGGCGCGCGTCGTCATGTCCGGTAGAGCCTCGTATATTGGGTTTCGTGGAGCATCGCGGCCAGATCGGCGCCGAGCGCGCAGCCGCCCACCGCGTCGAGCGGCAGGCCGTGCGTTTCGGCGGCGATCTCGGCGGCCAGCGGCATCAGGCCGGCGGTGACGCGCTGGCCAGCGGTCTGGCCGAGCGGGATCAGCCGCACACCGGCGGAAACCACGTTGGCGGCGAAGGACTGGAGATAGAGCGTGACGGTCGCCTCGATCGGCAGATCGAGCAGGCGCGCGGCGCCTCCCACCGCGACCGGCAGCGGCGCGGGGGCGAGGGCGACATTCCACACCGCCGCCACCGTCCGGGCGAAGGCGCCGCCCTGCGCCAGCGTTTCCAGCCGCCGCTCGGCCGAGGGCGCCAGCGCCTCGGCGAGTTCGGCGACCGGGGTGGGGTCCTCGGCTGCGAAGGCGTGGCGCAGCAGGATCGCGTCGGTCCGGCCCGCGCCGAAGCGCAGCAGATCGCCGACCCAGGCGGCGAGGCCGGGGGTGTCGGTCACGTCG
>JBGAJI010000081.1:0-15600 GCA_044225035.1 Amaricoccus sp.
GTGTGCTAATGTTCCTTCAACATAACGGGGGTGGCGCGCGCAAATCGCGCTGGGAGGCGGAAGCGATGACCACAACCAACCAAGCTGCCGCAAGGTTCATATGCGAATGTTCTGGCTGGAAGCTGTCTAATCTCCAGATTCAGAAGATTCTCTACCTCGCAGACATGGTCCATCTTGGCAGGACAGGACGCCGCCTGACCAATGCCGGTTACGAGGCGTGGGACTATGGGCCGGTTTCGCCAGAGCTGTATCAGAAGCTAAAGGGATTCGGGGCCAAACCCATCCCCCAGTCTGCATTCTGGGCGGTAAACGACACAATTGAACCAGAGGACCAAGCAACCCTCAGGGAGGCTTGCGAGCATCTGGCGCTGAAGTCGGGAGCGGATCTGATTGCCAACACGCATTGGGAGCGTGGCGCTTGGGCAAAACGGTATGTGCCAAGGGCGAATGTACGAATAACGGAACAAGATATGCTCGATGAATACAGACAAAGAACTCCCGACGAAGGCCATCGAGCCGCCTGATGATTTTGAGCCACCCCGAGGGATACTGACCGAGCATCCGTCGGCGAAGTTGTTGGAGAATATCCAACAGCTTCAGATCGAGATTGCTCAGGAGCGGGATAAGCGCAGGGAGCACGCGTTTATTTTCGTTCTTGTCATAGTGGCGTTGTTCGACGTTTTGACGGTTAAGTTGTTGGATGGCGGCATGGCGTCGCTTTTCACTCTATTCGCGTTTGAGATCCCCTTTCTGATAGGTCTCGCGACGCGCCTAGGCGTTGATTGGGTGGTTGACCCGTTGAACCGCACTCTAGGCTTCTTCAATAGGCGTCTAAACAAGACAGAGTGAGGGGACTATCCCAAACGCTTCTTGTACGGACCGCGCACCTTGGGCGCTTGGGCCGCTTCCTGCGCCTCGACCAGCGCGACGATATCCTCGACCGACCAGAGCCGGTCCGTGAGGCCGGCAGCCATCGCCGGGGTGACGCGGAGCGTCTGATGCTGGCGGCAGAAGTTGTAGAACATGAAGTGCAGCGCGACGGCGTGCTCGTGGTTCTCGACCTTCTTTGAGAAGGCATTCGTCAGGCGGGTGAAGCGGCGCATGTGCATCCGCATGGTGAGGTTCTGGCGCTCGACATGCGACGTGCTGACCTTCGCCTTGTCGGGCTCGCCCGAGATCCAGACCTTCCGGGCGCCAGTGCAGACAGCCGGCGAATAGCGGCGCCCCGCGGTCTTGGGACCGGCCGGCTCGCCGTATTGCTTCACAAGCATGGCGTAATCCACGTCCGCGCCGAACGCGCCCTCGACGGCCTCCAGATAGGGCTTGTGGCCATCCGTGGTGAGCTGCACCCTCGTCGCGAGCCGGGACGCCACGTCCTCCATGAATGCAGCCGCGTACTCGCTGTCGCGAGCGCCGACCATGTAGGAGATCACCAGCTTGCTCTCGCTATCCAGCGCGGTCCAAGTCCAGGTGTCGCCCGCATCCTCAGGCGCGGCCTTCGCGGTCGCGACGTTCTTCTGCTTGGCGTAGGTGAAGCTCCAGATTTCGTCGCATTGAACGAGGCGAGCCTTCACACCGCGCACATGCTCGTCATGGAAGCGAGCGCAGGCTCGGCCCGCGTCGATCAGGAGCTTGTTAACCGTGACCTTGCTCACGTCCGCGAGCCGCGCCGTGGCGCGAATGCTGTTCCCCTCCACGAGGCAGCGAAGGATCAGGGTACGGGTGTGGGTGTCGAGCTTGTTCATAGGCTGACACTACTTTCAAAAATGCCCTTTTGCAAGCATCAAATGACAGTTTGCGTATTCCCGCAAGTTGTGCAAAATTCCTTGGAGCACAAGGAGAGGCATGAATGCCCGACTACAGGACGCCCGGACAGCTAATCGAATTCCTCCTCGCAGAGAGGGGTTGGACCCAGCGCACGCTGGGGGTGGTGTTGGGGAAGTCTGATACGACGATCAATCGGCTTATCAGCGGGAAGGCGGCTGTAGATGCCGAGACTGCGCTCATGCTGGAAGAGGTGTTCTCGACTCCAGCGGATCGCTTTCTTGCCCTGCAGAAGGAGTACGATCTAGCACAAGCCAGAATAGTCATGGTTCCCGATCCTGCTCGCGCCACTCGTGCAGTTCTCTACGGAGATTTGCCTGTGGCGCACATGATAAAAAGAGGATGGCTCGATGCCGAGAGCATCCGGGATACCGAGAAAATAGAGCGGGCCCTTGTGCGGTTCTTTGGGGTCAATCGGCCCGACGATATCGAAGTTCTACCTCATGCGGCAAAGAAAACTGCGACGAACACGGAGGCATCGCCCGCCCAGATCGCATGGCTATACCGGGTCAAGCAGATGGCGAGCGGCATTCTGGCCAAGCCATACACGCGGGCTGGCTTGATCGCGGCTTTGCCCAAGCTGAGAGCTCTGGCGCTGTCTCCGGAGGGGGTAGCCCGAGTGCCGCGCATCTTGGCGGAGGCTGGGATCAGGTTTGTGATCGTCGAGTCCCTGCCTTCGGCGAAAATCGACGGCGTGTGCTTCTGGATTGATGCTGGGAAGCCCGTGATCGGGATGACGCTTCGGTTCGACCGGATCGACAATTTTTGGTTTGTTCTCAGGCATGAGATCGAACACATCCTACAAGGCCATGGCATGATTTCGGTAGTTCTGGACGCCAATCTTGAGGGGGACCGGGTGGGAACCGGCCCAGACGTTTCCGAGGAAGAACGAGTGGCCAATCGGGCCGCGCAAGAATTCTTGGTGCCATCTGTCCAGATGGACGCCTTCATCGCTCGAAAGGCACCGTTCTTTTCAGAGAGAGACTTGCTCGGCTTCTCGAAAATGATGAGGGTGCATCCAGGTATCGTTGTCGGACAAATTCAAAGAAAAACAGACAGGTATGATCTATTCAGAAACTACCTGTCAAAAATCAGGGAGATTATCTTGCCAAACGTGTTCAAAGACGGGTGGGGCGATGTCGCCCCTGTGGACCTATGAAAGGACTGTCCAATGGGAAAACGCCTGGAGCGCCAGCGATTTATTCGCTACTATAAGGAAAAAACCGGCGAAACCGAAATCGACATGCGGAAGGTCGCTGAGTTTGCCAAGGAGATGTGCTGGGACATGCCCCGCCCGCCCTCCGATGTCGATATGCTGGCAAAGCAGTTCGCCGATGATGCGCAAGCCGAGCGGCGCTATGATGAAAAAACGAAACGACCGTACCGGGTCTACCAAGCCCTACCGGCCAGCCCGGCTCAGCTGAATCTCTTCGTCTATGTCGATACCGACGAAGCGACACGGCCGCAGATGCACAGGTCCAGCGTCATTCGCCGTGAACAGATCGTCAGCGACGGGTACAACCTGCAACTCGATTTGGATCACTGGAACAGGGTTCACGCGTCGGAGGAACCGATCGTCCTTCCGATGGATCTGACCATGGATATCGAGATCCGAAAAGCGAGCGACGGTTACGACGATGACGAGGCGGCTTAGCTCTTCTTCCAGCGAGCATCCGCTGCAATGCGGGCGATATCTCTCCGCTGCTCTTCAGTCAGGGCGCGCGACCGCGCCTTGCCCCCCGCCACTCCGGCCTCCGTCCCACCGTCGCGGATAACCCTAGGGTCGGCGTCTCCAGTCGCCAGATCGGCAATGAACTTGGCCAGCTGGTTCGGATCGCGGGGGCGTTTGGGCTTCTCTGTCATGTCTTGAATATGGCATCCCGGCGCCGGGGTTTCAAACGCGGCGTTCGCGCGCGCGAGGCGTCAGATTTCAAACTGACCCACTACCCGGTGTGGCGGCGAGTCGCGGCGAACTGATCGCACAACGCACATGATCCTAGGCGCGACGCGACAAGACAGTGGCGCGAATCGGGCCCTTGAACTAGTATCCGCGCATTGTTCGCCCATCGTGACCGTTTGGTCGCATCGCATTCATTCCGTACGCCGTGCCCCTTTTTTTCGGCGAGCCCATTGTCATGCCCGCGCGTCCATCGCCCGCGGGCCGGAGGGAGATGACCCATGCCTGCGAGTAGAGCCCTGACCGATTCCGACTATCAGGAGGCCGCCCGCGATCTCGACGTCGAGCCGGCGGTGCTGCGCGCCGTGACCGCGATCGAGGCGCGCGGCCGCGGCTTCATCGATGGCGGCGATCTGCCGATCATTCTCTTCGAGGGACACCATTTTCATCGCCTGACCGGGGGCCGGTACGACAAGGAGTTCTCGGGCATTTCCTATCCCAAATGGGATCGGAGCAAATACAAGGGCGGGCGCGGTGAATACGATCGCCTGCGCCAGGCGATCAAGGTCCATGATTCCAAGCCCGAACCGGCGCTGATGGCGACCTCCTGGGGCATGTACCAGATCATGGGCTTCAACCATGCCAAGGTCGGCTACGGCTCGGTGGTCGATTTCGTCAATGCCATGGCCGAGAGCGAGGCGGCGCAGCTGCGGGCCTTCGTCGCCTTCATCCGCGCCGCCGGCCTCGCCGACGAGTTGCGCAAGCGGGACTGGGCCGCCTTCGCCAAGGCCTACAATGGCCCTGTCTACCGTGCGAACAAGTACGATGCGAAGCTGGCGGCGGCCTTCGCCCGCGAGCGGGTTCGGCGCCAGGACGACATGGCGGGACTCGCCCCCGATGGCGAGCGCGGCGAGGCGGTCGCGCTGCAGGTCGCGCTGAACGCCGCGCTGGGCGAGGCGCTGCCGGAGAAGCTCGCCACCGACGGCTGGATCGGCGAGAAGACGACCTTCGCGCTGCGCCTGTTCCAGCGGACGAATGGCCTCAACGAGACGGGCGAGGCCGACGCGCTGACCCGTCTGGCCCTCGGTCTCGGCCTCGATATTCCCGAAAACCGCTGAAAAGAAGGACGCCGCGTGATGCCCGTGCCGCTTCTCAGCGTCAGCCGCGCTCGCCATCGCTGGCGAGTTCTTCCGGATCTTGATCGGCGCGCTGAAGCGCCCGGGCGGCCGGACGCTGGCCGCGACCGTCGTCGACGCCGCCGCCGCCGCCGGGGTCGCGCTGAACAGCGATCCCGGCCAGATCATCGCCCGGACTGCGAGAACCCCAAGGCCGCAGAGGATCTGCGGCCTCGAGCTCGAACAGCTGAACGCCGACAAGGAGATCTATCTCGCCGAGATCGGTGACCGGGACAGAGCCCGGGATAACGAGATCGCCCGTGGATGCCCGGACCCGCGGCAACCTGATGATCGCCGGGGTAGCGATCGGACTGATCGCCTGCATCTTTCGCCGTCCGCCGGATGACGCCCAATGCGGCGGGTCAACCCACGCTCGACGACGGCGTGCTGGCCCTCATCACCACCGTCTCGGGCGCGCTGCTCAAGATGCTGAGCGACGCCTTCGCCTTCGAGTTCGGCAGCTCCCGCGGGTCGCGGGAGAAGACCGAGGATCTCATTGCCATCAGCCGGACGAACCAGCAGGCGACGGCCCGCGCCGTGCAGACCGCGCAAACCCAGGCCGCGGCCGTCGCTGCGCGCGTGGTCCAGGCCACCACCTCGGCGGTTACCACCGGCGCCGCGGCGGCGACCGTCGCGGCCGAGGCGGCGGCGAGCAAGCCGCGGGATTTCGTCGGCCAGCTGGTCCGGGGCGAGATCTGAGGGAAACGCGCTCGCCCGGTTCCGGGCGCGCGCTACTTTTCGGTTACGTCCATGGTCTTTCGGTCGATCGACCAACGCGCGCTCGCCGTGGGGCAGCAACGGGGGTCGTTGGGGCCGGGCATGGTGGTGACAAGCTCGATGCGGTCGGCGAGGAAGCGGACGTCTCGCGGCTCGATGCCGAACAGGAACGGCTGGCCCTTGAGGGTCAGCTTGCCCCCGGAGACCGCGTAAAGTCCGCTCGCGACGTCGAAATTGCCGGCGGCGCCGGGGATCGGGAAATAGACGACCGCCAGCGCCTCGTCGCCCTTCGGGCTCGGGAACCAGGCGAAATCGAAATAGTCGGTCGCGCCCAGTTCCTCCGCGACCCGCGCCTCGGTGGCCGGCGGCAATCCATCCGCGAATCCGGCCAGCGGCGCGATGACGAGCGCGACGACCAGCGCGCCACGACGAAGCAGGGTCGTCACGCCGCCGCGCGCCCGGCGGCGCCGACCAGCGCGACGATGTCGAGCATGATCCGGTTCAGGTCGAAATCCTTCGGCGTATAGATGCGCGCCACGCCGAAGCTCTTCAGTTGTTCCGCGTCGGAATCGGGGATGATGCCGCCGACCACAACCGGCACGTCGTCGAGACCGGCGGCGCGCATCCGCTCCAGCACTTCCTCGACCAGCGGCAGGTGGCTGCCGGACAGGATCGAGAGGCCGATGACATGCGCCGATTCCTCGAGCGCCGCGTTGACGATCTGGGCCGGGGTCAGGCGGATGCCCTCGTAGACCACCTCCATGCCGCAGTCGCGGGCGCGGACCGCGATCTGCTCGGCGCCGTTGGAATGGCCGTCGAGGCCGGGTTTGCCGACCAGGAACTTGATGCGCCGTCCGAGGCCGCCGCTCGCCGCCTCGACCGCGGCGCGGATTTCGGCGAGGTTGCCGGTAGCGGCGGAGGCGGCCTTGCCGACGCCGGTCGGCGCGCGATATTCACCGAAGACCTCGCGCATCACGCCGCACCATTCGCCGGTCGTCGCACCGACCTTCGCCGCGGCGATCGAGGCGGGCATGATGTTGTCGCCAGCCCGCGCGCTCGCCCGCAGGGCGTCGAGCGCCTCCGCCACCGCCGCGGCGTCGCGGCCGTCGCGCCAGGCGCGGAGGCGGCTGATCTGTTCGGCCTCGACCGCCGGATCGACCACCATGATGCCGCCGTCGCCGGCGGTCAGCGGGCTCGGCTCCGCCTCGATGTAACGGTTGACACCGACGACGATCATGTCGCCCGCCTCGATCCGGCGCAGCCGGGCGGAGTTCGCGGTGACGAGCTGCGATTTCATATAGTCGATGGCCGCGACCGCGCCGCCCATCTCGTCGATCCGGGCGAGCTCGGCCAGCGCCCCGCTCTTCAGCACCTCGACCTTGGCATCGACCGCCGGGTTGCCGTCGAAGAGATCGTCGAATTCCAGCAGGTCGGTCTCATAGGCCATGATCTGCTGCATGCGGAGCGACCATTGCTGGTCCCAGGGCCGGGGCAATCCGAGCGCCTCGTTCCAGGCCGGCAGCTGCACGGCGCGGGCGCGCGCCTTTTTCGACAGCGTCACCGCCAGCATCTCGATCAGGATCCGGTAGACATTATTCTCCGGCTGCTGCTCGGTCAGGCCGAGGCTGTTCACCTGGACACCGTAGCGGAAGCGGCGGAGCTTCGGGTCGGCGACGCCATAGCGGTCCCGCGCGATCTCGTCCCAGAGGTCGACGAAGGCGCGCATCTTGCACATCTCGGTGACGAAGCGGATGCCGGCGTTCACGAAGAACGAGATCCGGGAGACGACCTCGGGGAAGTCCTCGGCCGGCACCTGGGCGCGCACCTGGTCGAGCACCGCGCAGGCGGTGGCGAGCGCGAAGGCCAGCTCCTGCTCCGGCGTCGCGCCGGCCTCCTGCAGGTGGTAGGAGCAGACGTTGATCGGGTTCCACTTCGGAACCTCTTTGTAGGTGAACGAGACGACGTCGGCGATCAGCCGCATGGACGGCGCCGGCGGGAAGATGTAGGTGCCGCGCGACAGGTATTCCTTGATGATGTCGTTCTGCGTCGTTCCCGACAGCTTCGCGCGCGCCACCCCCTGCCGCTCGGCGGCAGCGATATAGAGCGACAGCAGCCACGCTGCCGGCGCGTTGATCGTCATCGAGGTGTTCATCTTGTCGAGCGGGATGCCGTCGAGCAGGGTCAGCATGTCGCCGACATGGCAGACCGGCACCCCGACCTTGCCGACCTCGCCGCGGGCGAGGACGTGGTCGCTGTCGTAGCCGGTCTGGGTGGGCAGGTCGAAGGCGACGGAGAGGCCGGTCTGACCTCGGGCGAGATCTGGCGATAGAGCGCGTTCGATTTGTCCGCGGTGGAATGTCCGGCATAGGTGCGGAACAGCCATGGCTTGTCGCGTTTCGTCTCGCTCATCGTTTGTCGCCTGTTCGAATCATCCAAAATCGGGGATGAGGGTAGAAGCTTTTGCGCCGCGGCGCAAACGCCCGACACATTGTTGCGCGATCCTTTGGTCGCGGACACAGAAACTTGCGCCAAAAGTCTGGCCTCCAAAGGGAAAGGGGAATACGGTTGCGTGGGCCTGTGGATAATGTAAAGGATCATCCGCAGCAAAAATCGCAACATTGCTGCGCGGCCATCTCGATGGACGCGGCCGAAACGAAAGGAATGCCCGTATGGCCCCGCTGGACGCCCCCGCCTCCGCGCCCACCTATGACGCACCGCAAAAGGACCTGTACGAGGTCGGAGAGATCCCGCCGCTCGGCTATGTCCCAAAGCAGATGTATGCTTGGACGATCCGCCGCGAACGCCACGGAGAGCCCGACAAGTCGTTCCAGATCGAGGTCGTGGACACGCCGAGGATCGACAGCCACGAGGTTCTGGTCTTCGTCATGGCCGCGGGCGTCAATTACAACGGTATCTGGGCCGGCCTCGGGATCCCGATCTCGCCCTTCGACGTGCACAAGGCGCCCTATCACATCGCCGGATCCGACGCCTCTGGCATCGTCTGGGCGGTCGGCGACAAGGTGACGCGCTGGAAGGTCGGCGACGAGGTCGTCATCCATTGCAACCAGGACGATGGCGACGACGAGCATTGCAACGGCGGCGATCCGATGTATTCGCCGAGCCAGCGGATCTGGGGCTACGAGACGCCGGACGGCAGTTTCGCCCAGTTCACCAATGTGCAGAGCCAGCAGTTGATGGCGCGGCCGCGGCATCTGACCTGGGAAGAGGCGGCGTGCTACACGCTGACGCTGGCGACCGCCTATCGCATGCTGTTCGGCCACTCGCCGCACGAACTGCGCCCGGGGCAGAACGTCCTGGTCTGGGGCGCCTCGGGCGGACTCGGGTCGTTCGCGATCCAGCTCATCAACACCGCGGGCGCCAATGCGATCGGCGTGATCTCCGAGGAGAACAAGCGCGACTTCGTGCTGTCGCTCGGGGCCAAGGGCGTGATCAACCGCAAGGACTTCAAGTGCTGGGGCCAGATGCCCACGGTCAACTCCGACGAATATAAGGCGTGGCTCGGCGAGGCGCGGAAGTTCGGCAAGGCGATCTGGGACATCACCGGCAAGGGCGTGAACGTCGACATGGTGTTCGAGCACCCGGGCGAGGCGACCTTTCCGGTCTCGGTCCTGGTGGTGAAGAAAGGCGGTATGGTCGTCATCTGCGCCGGCACCACCGGCTACAACCTGACGATGGACGCCCGCTATCTCTGGATGAACCAGAAGCGGGTGCAGGGCAGCCACTTCGCCAACCTGCGCCAGGCGAGCGCGGCGAACCAGCTGATGCTGGAGCGGCGGATCGACCCCTGCATGTCCGAGGTCTTTCCCTGGGCCGAGATTCCCGGCGCGCATGTGAAGATGCGCAAGAACGAGCACAAGCCCGGCAACATGGCCGTGCTGGTCAGCGCGCCGCGCACCGGCCTCCGGACCTTCGCCGACACGATCGAAGCCAGCCGCTCGTGAGTCTCACTCGCGCGTAGCGATTCTCCCTGGAATCGCGCTCAACCAGAGCGCGATTCGCCTTCCGGTTGCGTCAAGTCCTGTATTTTCAATACTTTAAGGATTGAGGTACCCACACTTTCTGGGGTATCAATATTAGCGAATTTAACGAACTCGGCCCACGTGCTATTAACCCTCTACGGAATTCATTCGTGCAGAGGGTTATTGAAATGAAGGCCTACTGGGTGATTGATATTCTGAAAGATATCAGGCAGTTTTCCGAGAAGAACGGTATGGTGGAGCTTGCTGAGCAGCTTGACGATGCTATCTTCATCGCTGCGAGCGAAATCAGCACGCACCTCACGGTTGCGGGATTGACGGAAGGTGTCGCGGGACAAACTGGAGCTCGTTCTCGAGCGATTGCAGACGGCGAAGTCTATTGACGAGCTCCAGGTCTGGGCGCACGAGCTCCGCGACCATCTGAAGGTATCCCATATCGTCTATCACACGGTGAAGCAGAACGGCGAAAACGTCGGCGCCTTCACCTATGACATCGAATGGGTCCGCCGCTACATCGAGAGAAACTACAAGGCCATCGATCCCGTCGTGCTCGGCGCGGTCCGGCGCTTCCATCCCATCGACTGGAAGACGCTCGACTGGTCGAGCCAGCATGCGCGCGCGTTCCTGCGCGAGGCGATCGCGGCTGGGGTCGGCAACCAGGGCTGGTCGATCCCGCTCTGGGGTCCGAATGGCGAATTCGCGATGTTCACGGTGAACCACAATTGCGACGACGCCGAATGGGCGCGGATCACGAAGGAGAAGGCCAAGGATTTCCTGCTGATCTCGCATCTCATGCACCAGCAGGCCAAGCGGATCATCCAGCGCGAGGTGGCCGAGCCGACGGCCGAGCTTTCCCCGCGCGAGCGCGAGGCGCTGACCCTGCTCAGCATCGGTCTCAGCCGGGCGGAAGTGGCGGATTCGCTGAAGATTTCCGAGAACACGCTGCGGGCCTATGTCGACTCGGCGCGGCACAAGCTCGGGGCGATGAATATCACCCACGCCGTCGCCGTCGCACTGGCTCGCGGAGTGATCGGACCGTCCGAGGCGTTGCCTAAATATTAATCGAGCGCACGGTCGGACATCGTTAACTACGATTCCCTAATAGAATACTCCTGACATAGCGACAGGAGCCGAAAATGATCCGCTTTATTTACGCAGACGACCTTCGCAACTACCCTGTCCTTGCCGAAAGCATGTTCCGTGATCGGGCCGAACAGTTCAAGCATCGTCTTGGTTGGGACGTTACTGTGAATGAATACGGCTGGGAGCGCGACGAGTACGATGCGCTGAATCCGCTCTATGTCATCTGGGAAGGTCCGGACGGCCGGCACATGGGCTCCATGCGCACCCTGCCCACCCTCGGGCGGAACATGGTCGCCGAGCATTTCCTGCATCTGACCGACGGCGTGACCATCGCCAGCCCCTTCATCTGGGAATGCACCCGCTTCTGCCTGTCGCCGAAGGCAACGCCTGGCGTCGCCGCCGGCCTGCTGCTCGCAGGGTGCGAGATGGGCCTGCGCTTCGGTCTCGAACAATCGATCGGCGTGTTCGACGCGCGCATGCCGCGGATCTATGGCCGCATCGGCTGGATGCCCGACGTGATCGGCACCGGCGGCGAGGGCCGCGATGCGATCAGCGTCGGCATCTGGCACATCACCGAGGAAGCCCGCGCCGAGATTTCGCAGCGCAGCGGCATTCCGCTGGAAGTCGTCGCCGGCTGGTTCGACGCCTCCTTCAACTCGCGGTTGCCCGAGCAGCAAGTCGCCTGACCCCGCGGGCTCCCGCGCTCTGGCCACCGCCGCGCGCAGCCGCTACCAAAGGCCGGCGAGCGCGGTGACGAAGGGGCCAGATGGAGTTTTCGGCGGATCAGGCGCGGGCGCGCGACGCGATCGCCGCCCTTCTCCGGACGGCTGGCGTCGATCTCGATGCGCAGGCCCTGCTGCCCGAGACCAGCGAGCCGCGGGCGACCCTCGCGGTGCTCGGCAAGGCCGGATCGGGCAAGACCATGCTGTTGGCCGCCCTGGTGCGCGGCCTGATCGCCGCCGGCGTCGAGCCGGTCTCGGCCGATTATGAAAGCCGCAAGAACCGATCGCGGCGCACCCTCGCGGTGCTGGCCCCGACCAACAAGGCGGCGAGCGTCTTGCGCCAGCGCGGGGTGCCGGCGACCACCATCCACCGCATCCTCTATACCCCGCTCTATCATCCCGATTACGAGGCGATCGCCGAATGGCTGACCGGCAAGGCCGAGCGGCCGGTGGTCGAGGGCCTGACCGAGGCGGCGCTGGACCGGGCGATGGCGTTCTACACCGTCCATGCCTCGATCCCCGGTGCCCTGGCGAGCGCCGGCCTGCGCGGATCGGATTTCATCAAGGGCTGGAAGCGCCGGGACGAGCCGCTGGATATCGGCCTCGTCGACGAAGCCTCGATGCTCGATGCCAAGCAATTCGCCGATCTGCGCGAGCTCTTCGGAACGCTGGTCGTCTTCGGCGATCCGGCGCAGCTCGCCCCGGTGGGCGGATCGGACGGCATGGTGTTCGACTCGATGCCGGAGGAGGCGAAGCTCCATCTCGCGCGCGTGCACCGGCAGGCGGCGGACAATCCGATCCTCGACCTCGCCCATGCGCTCGGCGATCCCGAGCTCGACTTCCCCGGTTTCGAGCGGCTGCTGCGCGAGGCCGCGGCGCGCGACGATCGGGTGGTGATCGCCCAGCGCGCGGACGCCGATGCGATGGCACGGGCGCCGGCGCTGGTCTGGCGCAATGCGACGCGGGTGCGGCTGATCCAGGGCTTTCGCTCGGTGCATGGCGCGCCGGAGGATGCGCTGCTGCCTGGCGAGCCGCTGGTCTGCGACGGCATCGAATTGCCGCTGAAGCACCGCAAGAAGCGGATGGATCTCGAGGCGCGGGGCCTGATCAAGGGCACGCAGGCGATCTATCTCGGTCCCGGCCGACGCCCGGGCTTCAGCCGCCTGCACCTGCCGGGGGCCGAGGATCCCGATCTCAGCGTCGCCAGCATCATCCAGATCGAAGCGCCGGGGCGCGAAGAACCCTTCATTCCGACGGCGGCGAGCATGGGCGTCGTCTTCCTGCATGGCGCGGCGGTGACGATCCACAAGGCGCAAGGCTCGCAATGGGCCGAGACGCAGGTCTTCGCGCCCGATCTCTACGCCGCGGCGCATTCGGGGCGCGTCGAATCGGGGGTGCCGCTCTGGAAGCGCCTCGCCTATGTCGCGATCACCCGGGCCGAGGAACGGCTGGTCTGGGTCACGCGCTATGCGATCTCGCGCCCGCTGGCCCCGCTCGGCACCGCCGATCTGGAGCGGCCCGCCGCGCCACTGCGGCTCGAGGCCGAGGCGACGGAGTGACCGAGCGGAGCCCGTCCCGGCTGCGCCGGCGCAATGTCTTGACCACCGGACGATTCCGTCCGGCTGGACATTGCTCTATCGCCGTGCGAGGCGAAACGCGGCGTTCGCTGTCCAGCCGGCGACGAGGGCGAGCGCGACGGCGAGCAGGCCGTAGAGGAATGGCTCGTGCCGCGACAGGTTGAACAGCCAGCGCTCGATCCCCGCCTTGTAGACCCGAACGGTGGTGCCGCCGGTGCTGATCACCGTGCGGTCGCGCACCAGAAAGAACTCGGCCGCGTAGTCGCCCTCGACGAGGTTCGCGGGCATGTTGAACCGCGCCTGAAACAGCGTGTCCTCGGCCAGATCGACGCCCTTGTCATCCTCGGAATAGAGGCCGCGCTCCTTGCGCAGCCGCACCACCGCCTGGGCGAAGCTGTCGGTATTGGCGATCTCGATATTCCCCTCGACCTGCCGCACGGCCTGATTCATGCCGATCCGGTGGCGCAGTTGCTCGGTCTCGGTCAGCAGGTCATTGATCGGCCCGGTGCTGGCGATGGCGTAGAAGCTCGGGGCGTCGCGGATGCGCACGGTTTCGGTATTCAGCCAGACGCCGAGGCGGCGGTCCTTGCGCCGCACCGTCACCAGTCGTTCCGGCCCTTTCAGCGTGATGATGATGCCGAGGGGCGGCATGTCCTCGGGGATCGGCGCGTCGCGGCGCACCGCGCCGAAGACGAAGATCTCCGACCCGTCGTAGTTCGCGGTCAGCGCGATGCTTTCGGTGCTGATCCCGGTGACCACGCTCTCCTGCGCCCACGCGATGGGCGCCGCGAGCAGCGTGAGGATCAGGAGAAGGACCGCCCGCACCTCAGCCCGCCGCGATGGAGTAAAGCTCGCCGGGCTCGATGACCAGATCGAGGAACAGCCGCGCGCAGACGAGCAGCACGACGATGGCGAGCAGGATCCGCAATTGCTCGGCCCGGAGCCGCGCCGCGAAGGCGACGCCGATCTGCGCGCCGATCACGCCGCCGATCAGCAGGATCAGCGCCAGCACGATATCGACCGACTTGTTCTCCACCGATTGCAGGATGGTCGTGAAGCCGGTGACGAACAGGAACTGAAAGACCGAGGTGCCGACGACCACCTTGGTCGGCATGCCGATGATGTAGATCATCGCCGGCACCATGACGAAACCGCCGCCCACCCCCATGACCGCCGCGAGAACGCCGACGATCGCCCCGATGGCAAAGGGTGGAATCGCGCTGACATAGAGGTTCGACGTGCGGAACCGCATCTTCAGCGGCAATCCATGCGCCCAGGTGTGACGGCGTCGGGGGGCGAGCGCCGCGTTCGGATCCTTGGCCCGGCGCAAGGCGCGCAGGCTCTCGTTGAACATCAGGCTGCCGATCACCCCGAGCATCAGCACATAGAGCAGGCTGATGACGAGTTCGAACTGCCCCGCCTTGCGGAGGGCGGTGAAGGCCGCCACCCCGATCCAGGAGCCGAGGACGCCGCCGATCAGCAAGACGAAGCCCATCTTGAAGTCGACGGTCTTGCGCTTCACATGCGCGAGCAGGGCCGAAAAGGACGACCCGGCGATCTGGTTCGCCGCCGAGGCCACCGCCACGGCGGGCGGGATGCCGATGAAGAACAGGAGCGGGGTCAGGATGAACCCGCCGCCGACGCCGAACATGCCCGAAAGCACGCCGACCATCGCCCCGATGCCGAGGAGCAGGAACGTATCCACGGACACCTCGGCGATCGGAAGATAGATCTGCATCTGACGGAACCCGCGACGGCCTCGATCGAGCCTTACCGGTTCCAGCGCCGCGATTCACCTGCAAAAACGAAGCCCCGCCGTGGATCGGGGCGATCGCGGGTCAGGCGGCTTCCTTGTTGAGCACCGCCTCGGCCAGCTTGGACAGCTTTTGGTCCGCCGCGCGCTCCTGTTCGAGGTTCTCCTTCAGCAGCGCCTCGATTTCCGGCTTGCCGAGCTGGCGCGCCCAGGCGGCCATGGTGCCGTAGCGGGTCATCTCGTAATGCTCGACCGCCTGCGCGGCGGCGACCATGCCGGCGTCGCGGGCATCGGGATCCTCCGCCTCGGACATGATGTCGGCGCCTTCGGACAGGATGCCTTCGATCGCGTCGCAGGTCACGCCGCGCGGCCGCAGTTCCAGCATTTCGAAGATCTTCTCGAGATTGTCGACATGCCCCTCGGTCTCGGCGCGGTGGCTCTCGAAGGCTTCGCGCAGATCGGGCGAATCGGCCTTGCGGGCCATCTTGGGCAAGGCTTTCAGGATCTGCTTTTCGGCGTAGTACATGTCGCGCAGGAAATGCACGAAGAGGTCATCGAGGGATTTCATCGGCATGGTCGAAGGTCCTTATCGGATGAACGTGGCCTCACTGGGCCGCGTGTTCCGCAAACGCCCGCTCCCCCCTAACGTTCCGCGCATCTTGGCGCCGGCCCCCGCGAAGTCCTCGCGTCACGCGAGCGCGCCCCGGAGCGGCGGGCGGCCCGCGCGGACCGGCGCGGTCTCGGTGGCGAGCGCCGGGGCGAGGGCCCGGAGCGCGGCGGGACGATAGGCGGGATCGCGGCGCCAGCGGCGCACGGCCGCCTCGGCGAGTTCGCCGACCTCTCCCGGGCCGCGC